>NZ_CP129111.1:3300000-3592879 GCF_030407165.1 Fontisubflavum oceani | reverse complement strand
CCTGAGCCTGAGCCTGAGCCTGAGCCTGAGCCTGAGCCTGAGCCTGAGCCTGAGCCTGAGCCTGAGCCTGAGCCTGAGCCTGAGCCTGAGCCTGAGCCTGAGCCTGAGCCTGAGGCTGAGGCCCCCGCAACGCCATCAGAACCGCTGCGCGTCGAGTTGACCCCAGAACCTGCGGAAGAACCGGTTGATAAGCCAGGTCTCCTGGGGCGTTTGATGGGGCGGAGTGCTGCGCCGCGCCGGGCTCTGGATGACGATATGTTGGAGCAGTTGGAGGAGTTGTTGATCTCGGCCGATATGGGCGTGGACACCGCGCTTCGTGTGACGGCGAATATGGCCGAGGGGCGCTATGGCAAACTGATGACAGCCAGCGATATCAAAGACTTGCTGGCGGCCGAGGTGGCGCGCGTGATGGAGCCCGTGGCCCGACCTCTCCCGATCTATCCGAAGAAACCCCAGGTGGTTTTGGTCGTGGGCGTGAATGGTTCGGGCAAGACCACAACCATCGGCAAGCTCGCCAGCCAATTCAAAGCCGCCGGGAAACAGGTGGTGATCGCGGCGGGCGACACGTTTCGGGCCGCCGCCGTGGAGCAATTGCAAGTCTGGGGCGAACGCGCTGGCGTGCCCGTTTTGACCGCGCCAGAGGGGTCGGACCCCGCGGCGCTGGCCTTTGATGCGATGACCAAAGCGGAGGCCGATGGCGCTGATCTTCTGATGATCGACACCGCCGGGCGGCTGCAGAACCGTGCTGACCTGATGGAGGAACTGGCCAAAATCGTCCGCGTCATCCGCAAAAAAGACCCCGACGCGCCGCATAATACACTCTTGGTGCTTGATGCGACGACCGGGCAAAATGCTCTCTCGCAAGTCGAGACCTTCCAAAAGATGGCCGATGTGACCGGGTTGGTGATGACCAAGCTCGACGGAACGGCCAAGGGCGGCGTTCTGGTCGCGCTGGCCGATAAGTTTGGCTTGCCGATCCACGCGATTGGTGTGGGTGAGCAGATCGACGATCTGGCTCCATTTGATCCGGAAGACTTCGCGCGCGCCCTGACCGGGGCCGAGGCATGATCGTGCAGTCCGATCAGCCCGCATCGGTTGCGGAGTATCTTGGTCTTCGCGACGCTGCGGGGATGGGCGGATACCCAGAAAAGGCTGCCCGTATCGGGCTAGCGCAAGGGCTCCACGGCACCTGGTTCCGTGATGCCGAAGGGCAGCTTGTGGCGATGGGGCGGCTGATCGGCGATGGCGGCTGTTTCGCGCAGGTCACAGATATTGCGGTGCATCCTGACCATCAACGCCAGGGTCTTGGGACGCAAGTGATGGCGGCGCTCATGGATTGGGCGGAGACGAACCTGCCAAAGGGTTGCTATATGAGCCTGATCGCGGATCCGGGCGCCGAACATCTCTATGCGAAATTCGGCTTTACCGAGCGCTATGGGATGGCGCGCTATCTGCGCTGATCCCACGCTTTGGGCGATTTCATCATCTCTTTAGAAGGCACGCCCTCCGGCGAGTGGGTGGCTTTGGGGTTGGCGCTCCTTGCGGCATTCCTACACGCCTTTTTCGGCGCGCTGCAAAAGGGCCGCCATGATCCGCTTCTGGCCCGTGGCGCGATTGATGCGTCTTACGGCCTTATGGCCGCTCCATTCGCTTTCTTTGTCGTCCCCTGGCCGGAGCCGCATATGTGGCCGATCTTTGCGGGTGCGTTTGTCATTCACGCGCTTTACAAATGGGCAGCGCTGGCCAGCTATCGGCGTGGTGCGTTCACGGTGGTCTATCCGGTGATGCGGGGCACTGGCCCGCTATTCACCGTGATCGGGGCTTGGTTGCTCTTTGGCGAGACGTTTAACGGCGTGCAATGGTTGGGCGTCGGGGTGCTGCTGGCCGGGATTTACGGGCTTGCGATCTACAATATGCGCAAGATTACCGTCGCGCGGGACACATTGGTGCCGGCGCTTTGGTTGGCGGTCCTGACAGGCCTCTTCGTGGCGCTCTACACTACCTATGATGCGTATGGCATCCGCGCGGCGGCGGATCCCTTCACCTTCCTGGCCTGGTTTTTCTTCATCGACGGGTTGCTCTTCCCAATCATCGCAGGTCGCGCCTATCTGCGGATGGAGGACCCACCCGCCTTCGGCCCCTTAGCCTTGCGCGGGTTTATCGGCGGCTTGGTTGCCTTTGGCAGCTTCGGTTCGATCATGCTGGCGACCCGGCTCGATCACGTCGGCGAGGCCGCCGTTCTCCGCGAGACCTCCACTGTTTTCGCAGCCCTGATCGGCTGGCTCGTCCTCCGCGAAACGGTCGGTCCGCGCCGTGTGGCGTTGATGGGGTTGATTGCGGCGGGGGCGGTGATAGTTGAGATGGGTGGATAAGGAACCCGGCATGGCAGAACGCGACATCAAACCCTGGCTGAAATCGGCGCTGGAGCTCGGCCCGCCGCTTCTGTTCTTTGTCGCTTATATGCGGTTCCGGGATGTGACCTGGGAGATCGGCGGCACGGAATATGACGGGTTCATCCTGGTCACGGCGGCGTTTGTGCCTCTGCTTCTGGCCTCGATCGCAGCACTTTGGATGCTCACTCGGAAAATCTCGCGGATTCAGGTGTTTACCGCGGTCTTGGTCGTGGTGTTCGGAGCGCTGACCATCTGGTTCAACGATGAGCGGTTCTTCAAGATGAAAACCACGCTGGTCTATGGCTTCTTCGCGGTGGTGCTGGGGATCGGCCTTCTGCGCGGCCAATCCTGGCTGCAATTTGTCATGGGGGATCTGCTGCCGATGCGCGATGAGGGCTGGATGATCCTGACCAAACGGCTCGCCGGCGCTTTTGCGTTGATGGGGTTGGCTAATGAGATCGTCTGGCGGACGCAGAGCACCGAGTTTTGGGTGACCTTCGAGACCTTCGGCTTGCCGGCCTTCCTCTTTGTGGTCTTCATGACTCAGGCGCGTCTGATCGAGCGGTTCAGCCTTTCCGACGAGGAGCCGGGCGAGGGCGACGCGGGGTAGCGCCGCCTGGTTTTGCTGGCGCTTTGCGCAGACCGGGGCGTTTCGGTTTCGGCTTCGCCTGCGCATGGCCCTCGGGCAGCGGGACCCCCAATTGGTCAGATAAGACACGCGGTTTGATCTCTTCGACCTCGCCGGGTTTCAAGTCATTGAGTCGAAACGGGCCGTAGCTGACGCGGATCAACCGATTCACATCCAGACCGATTTCGCCCATTGCTCGCCGAATCTCGCGGTTCTTTCCTTCGCGCAACCCGACCGTCAGCCAGGCATTGGCACCCTGCTGTCGGTCCAGCACCACTTCCATCGGTTGAAACCGCTCGCCTTCGATTGTCACCCCTTTGCGGAGCGGCGCGAAATCCTCGGTCTTCGGCGTGCCCTTCACGCGGACCCGGTATTTGCGCAACCAGCCGGTCGAGGGCAGCTCCAGCTTGCGTTTCAACCCGCCATCATTGGTTAAGAGCAGCAAACCTTCAGAGTTGATGTCGAGCCGCCCGACGCTCATCACGCGCGGCAACCCCTCGGGCAGCGCATCGAAAACCGTTTTCCGGCCCTTCTCATCGGCATTGCTGGTCACCAGACCAAGCGGCTTGTGATAGAGCCACAGCCGCGCCCGTTCCGGTGCTCCCACAGGTTTGCCATCGACGCTCAGCGAATCCTCGGCGGTGACATTCAGCGCCGGGCTGGTGATCCGCTTGCCGTTCACCGTCACGCGTCCAGCCTCGATCATCCGCTCCGCCTCGCGGCGGGAGGCCACGCCCACGCGCGCCAGTACCTTGGCGATCCGGTCGCCTTTGGGGGTCTCATCACTCATGCGCGGTGCCTAGCGGTTTGACAGGGCGAAGGAAAGCGGCAAGACCAGGGCACATGACTGGGTTTCGGACATTCATGGATCAGGCTTTGGCCGAAGCGCGCGCGGCGGCTGCGCGCGGTGAGGTGCCCGTGGGCGCTGTCATCGTGCGCGGTGGCGATGTGCTGGCGCGGGCGGGCAACCGGATGCGGGAGCTGTCTGACCCCACTGCCCATGCAGAGATGCTGGCGATCCGCGCAGCCGCGGCGGCGCTTGGTTCCGAACGGCTTACCGGCTGCGACCTCTATGTGACGTTGGAGCCCTGTCCTGCTTGCGCCGGAGCCATTGCAGCGGCGCGGGTGTCGCGGCTCTACTATGGCGCGGCGGACCCGAAATCCGGTGGCGTTGCGCAGGGGCCTCGGGTCTTTGAACATCCGCAGAGCCATCATGTGCCGGAGATCTATGGCGGTATCGGGGAAGATGCGGCGGAGGCCTTGATGCGAGAGTTCTTCAGGTCACGGCGAGGATAGGTAGTTGATGAGGGGGCTCTGCCCCGGCGCTTCGCGCCTCCCCCGCCATATTTTTGAAGCAGAGATGGCACCTTACCCTTTGTTAACCAGGTCGCTGTAGTTTTGCCACTGCGGTACAGGCAGCCATGCCGACGACCGTAAGCGAAGATGGGGCGCCTTCCCGCGCGAAGCCGGCAGACGGATAGCGGGGAAGGCGAACCGCTTTCATCTTTGCTTCTCAAATATGGCCGCCGGAGGCGTCGCGTCATGGCAACCTGCGACACGCTCAATGCCGTCGGCACGGTTGAGGTTGGTGCCTGAGCCGTGCCCGAAGGGCGAAGGCGAGGCGAAATCGTTGCGCCGGAGGCGCTCAATAAGGATCAGCGGAAATCGCGCGGAGAGTCTGTAAGCCGGATTTTGTCCAGGCGCTGCCGCCCTAGATGACCATTCCTCTACGCCAACGGTTACCCGTTGGCTCTAGCTGCCAACCCGGATCTCTCGGGCTGAAGCGGCCCTGGGGTTTGGCCCCGCGAGATCCCTATTTGGCATTGCTCCCGGTGGGGCTTGCCGTGCCGCCGCTGTTGCCAGAAGCGCGGTGGGCTCTTACCCCACCGTTTCACCCATACCCCCGCGAACGAGGGCGGTTTGTTTTCTGTGGCGCTTTCCGTCGGATCGCTCCGCCCGGGCGTTACCCGGCACCGTTGCTTCAGGGAGTCCGGACTTTCCTCGAGACAAAAGCCTCGCGGCCATCCGACCCTCCGCGCGGGGTTCATCTAGGCATTTGCCGGTTCGCGGTCAACGCCATAACGGGCCGCGAGATCGGCGATCAGCGCCATATCCTCTCCGTCAAGCGGGCCTTTCGCCCAGGGCCTGAACCGAAGCCGAACCGCGCGGAGCAGATGGTCGAGATCGCTCTCCGGATAACCAAACCGCGCCGCATCGGTGGCAAACTGCAAGGGGTTCGGCTCTTGCATGGCGCCGGCTTCAGGCCAGACAGACACCCCGCCAAACGCCAAGCGCCGCCAGTCAAAGCGTGGACCAGGGTCGATTTTCCGACCAGGCGTCATGTCGGAATGGGCGATGACGTTTTGCGGTGGGATGTTCCAGCGGGCCAAGGTGGCGCTCAACAGGGTCTCAAGCGTATCCATCTGCGGGGCAGGGAAGGGAGCGAAGCCAGTATTGGCGAGTTCGATCCCGATCGAGCGGGAGTTCACATCGCCGGCGCCCGCCCATGCGCCCGCGCCCGCATGCCAGGCCCGCATCTCCTCATCGACCAGCGATAGCAGTTCGCCCGTCTCCGAAATCAGGTAATGGGCCGAAACCTCCCGCGCTGGATCGCAGAGTGCCCGCAGAGCGGCCTCACAGCTCTTCATCGCGGTGTAGTGGATGACAACAAGCTCAGGACTTAGCCCGTCGCGCCGCTCTCCGAAATTGGGCGAGCGCATCAGTTCCCGCGCGCGGCCTGGGCGGCGTTGCGATAAACGGAAGGGTTCCAGTCGCAGGCATAGCCATCGCCATCGGGATCGAGTGCTTGTCGGTCGCGTTCTGGCCCGCCGAGTGACAAAAACGCTTCCTGCGCCAAATCGTCTGAACGGTAGGCGAGGCAGTTCGCCTCATGCCGTCCTTGACGGAAAGGGGAACGCCGATAGCGTTGCTCGCCGACCGGGTGAGATGTGCTGAGCGCGTATTCGATCACATTGGGGCCCGTGGCTCCAGGCCGATCCGGCACCGCTGTGGGCTGCACGATGACCAATTGCTCCTGCATGCGCGCCCGACGCTCGGCGTCGCTTGCGATGCTTTCGCGCGCACTTACCGCGCCGAAATCTTGCTCATCGGAGATATTGGGATTGTTGGCGGCCACTTGGGTGCTGGGCGTCGGTGTGGGTTGAGGCCCGGTTTCGGCCTCTGCGATGGCCGCAGCAGCGCGAGCGGTCACGTTATCGGTCGCACCGGTCGCGCTGGCCGTGGTGCTGGTCGACGCCGTGGCGCTGGTAGGGGGCAGGACGGTTTGCGGGGGGCTTCGCCGCGCAACTGCGCTTGGCGCGCAGCGCGATCGGCGGAATAGCGGTCATAGTCGCCAAAGCCGACGCCTTCGGATACGTCATTTGGGGGGCTGCTTACGCAAGCCGCAACCACCATCACCGAGGCCAGGGCCAGGCTAACTCTCCGCATCGCTCAACCTCATGTCTTGCTCTTGAGCGCTTGCTCTTACCACCATTTCGCCGGTTTCGCCACAAAACCAGCGGCTTGTTCCAGCGCATAGGCGGTGTTGAGCAGATCACCCTCTTCCCAAGGCCGCCCGATCAACTGCAAGCCAAGCGGCAAGCCCTGCCGGTCCAGCCCGGTCGGCAGGGCAATTCCGGGCAGGCCCGCGAGGTTCACAGTCACCGTAAAGACGTCGTTGAGATACATCTCAACCGGGTCGGTATGCTCTTTGCCCAGCTCGAACGCGGCGGATGGTGTGGCGGGTGTTAGGATCGCATCGATGCCGTCCGCGAACACGTCCTCGAAGTCTTTCTTGATCAAGGCCCGCACTTTCCGCGCGCGGTTGTAGTAGGCATCGTAGAACCCGGCGGAGAGCACATAGGTGCCGATCATCACGCGGCGCTTGACCTCCGGCCCAAACCCTTCGGCGCGGGTTTTTTCATACATCTCGGTGATGCCGTCGCCCTGGCTGAGCTGTGCTCGGTGGCCGAAGCGAACCCCATCATACCGGGCAAGGTTTGACGACGCTTCTGCTGGCGCGACCACGTAGTAGGCGGGCAGCGCATATTTCGTATGCGGTAGCGAGATATCGCGGATCACCGCGCCCGCATCGGCCAGCATCTCGCGGCCTTGGGTCCAGAGCGTTTCAATCTCATCTGGCATGCCATCCATCCGGTATTCTTTCGGAATACCAATGACTTTTCCTTTGATGTCGCCGGTCAGCATGGCCTCAAAATCCGGCACGGGCAGATCGGCGGATGTTGAGTCCTTCGGATCATGCCCCATCATCGCGCGACCCATGATCGCCGCATCGCGCACGGTCTTGGTCATCGGCCCGGCCTGATCAAGCGAGGAGGCGAAGGCGACAATGCCCCATCGCGAACAACGGCCATAGGTAGGCTTAAGGCCGACAATGCCGGTAAAGGCTGCGGGTTGGCGGATCGAGCCACCGGTATCGGTGCCCGTGGCGCCAAGGCAGAGATCGGCGGAGACCGCACTGGCCGAGCCGCCCGACGAGCCGCCCGGGGTCAGCGCCGCGTCAGAATTGCCGGAGCGCCAGGGGTTCACCGCATTGCCATAGACCGATGTCTCGTTCGACGACCCCATCGCAAACTCATCCATGTTGAGCTTGCCCAACATCACGGCTCCCGCCGATTTCAACTGACCCGAGACGGTGGACTCGTATTGCGGCAAGAACCCTTCGAGGATTTTCGAACCCGCTTGGCTCGCCACACCCTCGGTGCAGAACAGGTCTTTGATGCCCACCGGGATGCCGCACATATCTGGCGCGTTCCCGGCTTTGATCCGCTCATCTGCCGCGCGGGCGCGCTCCAGCGCCAGCTCAGGTGTCTTATGGACAAAGGCGCCAAGGGCGTCAGCCGCGTCGATCTGGGTCAGGCAGGCTTCGGTCAGTTCGACCGATGTGGTCTCACCCGCCCGCAGCGCATCGCGGGCTGCTGCAATGGCCAATGTGTTGAGATCAGACATTATTCCACCACCTTCGGCACTGCAAAGAAGCCTTCCCGCGCATCGGGCGCATTGGCCAAAACCTTGTCCTGCTGGTCCCCATCCGTGACGACATCTGCGCGCCGTTTCAGCCGCATCGGTGTGACGGAGGTCATCGGCTCGACATTTTCCACATCCAGCTCGTTCAATTGCTCGATGAAGCCAAGAATTGCGTTGAACTCTCCGGCCAAGGCGTCGAGCTCCTGCTCTTCGACCTTGATCCGGGCCAATTTCGCCACTTTCGCGGCGGTGTCTTTGTCGATGGACATGGGCGCTCCGTCTTCTTTACCCGAATGGGGTTTAGCCCTGCCTTTGCTGCGCCGCAAGCATATGGCGGCGGTAAATCTCGATCATCCAGGCCAGCATGACCGCATTGAGCAGATGCCAGAGGAAATGTGTGCCAAAGGGCAGGGCGGCACAGAGCGGCATATCGAGGCTCCGCGCCGTGAGTGAGAGCATCAGAATGCCCGCGCCGATGACCATGCCACGTGCGATTTCGGCGGTTCGGGATCGGAGCAGGGCGGCATAGATCAAAAGCGCCAAGGGGACAGACCAATAGATGGCAGAGACCTCAAAGAAGGGCAAAGCGTTGAAAAACGGTGTGACCAGGGCCGCATACGGCAGAAACGCGACCGTCCCGAGAAAAGCGGTCCAAAACGGCCAGCGCCAGACGTCACGGTTGAGTGCAAAGAGATAGACCAAGATGAAGAGCGCAATCGGGATCACATCGGAGAGCGCGGCCCAGGCTGTAGCAAAGGTATGAAACAGAAACGATCCGATCCCGATCGCGGCAAGAAGACCGACCAGCCCCCAGGCCAGAGGGAGCCGTGCGTCTCGCAACCGGATTGCCATGAACGCCGCCGCCAGAAGAAAGGCGGAATTGGTCACGGCATTCAGCGGTTCGGCCCAAAACGAAGGGTCAAGCCGCTCACAATAGGCGTCAATCACGGCATCTAATTCCATAACTTCGCCTCATTTTTGTCCTGGTCTGGAGGTCTCTTTGCCTCATCTGCAAAGAGGTAAAGCCCTTGGAACACCCCGCCAAGACATCCATCATCATTGTTTTTGCTGCGCTGCTTGGATCGTTGCTTGTCTCGATCTCTTTGACACCCATGCTCATGCATATGGCTTTGCCGTTCATGCCATTTGTGACGCTTGTTCTGTTTATCGCTGGCAGTTCTGCGGCGATCACGGCCAAAATCCTGCGCCGCCGGGTGGCGCCCGCTCCTTAATCGGGCTTTGCCCAGTTGCTGCAATTGAGGCATCCTTCTTGGCAGGCAGACCAGAAGGAGATGGCCCCGATGAGATACACGTGGCTTGGACATTCCGCAGTGCGGCTTGAAATTGGCGATCAAGTGCTGCTGATCGACCCCTGGGAAGACGGCAACCCGCTTTTCCCAAAGGACCGCCGGGATGAGGCCAATCAAGGGACAACGGCCATTCTCATCACCCATGGCCATCTCGATCATACTGGCAATGTACCGGCCCTCGCCAAAGAACTGGGTGTGCCCGTTTATGGGATTTATGATCTCATGGCGTGGTGGGGCGAAAGCGAGGGGATTGAGACGGTCGGCTTCAACAAAGGGGGCACCGTACAGATCGGTGATGTCGCGGTGACCATGGTCAATGCGGCCCATTCCTCCTCCATCGGCACCGATGAGGGGCCGCTGTATACTGGTGGGGAGGCTGGCTACATGATCGCGGGCGAGGGGCGCACCGTTTATGTGTCGGGCGACACTGATGTGATGGCCGATATGGGCGTCTTACAGGATCTCCACGCGCCGGAGATCGGCATCCTCTGTGCGGGCGGGCATTTCACCATGGATATGAAGCGCGCTGCATATGCTGCCTCGAAACTCTTCAAGTTCGAGACGGTCATTCCCTATCACTACAAGACCTTCCCGCTCCTGGCGCAAAACGCTGACGAGTTGAAAGCGGCGCTGCCGGGTGTGACGGTGCATGACCCTGAGGTTTTGGTGCCAATCTCGCTTTAGCAGCCGAAGCTGTGTCACGACCGAGGGCGGCATGGGGCTGGAGCAGGACGGAGCTTCACAGGGCGCTCTCAGCTTGGGTTTTTCTGCGCTAGGATGAACCTCTGACAGAGGCGAGTTCTGTCCCCCTCGATCATATGCCGAGTGTGCTCGACTGATGTGACGCGATTGCTTGGCTTGGGGCGCGGGCCCTTGGCGCCAGTTTCTTGGTCAAACTGACCGATATCATGGTGCTTGCCGAAAGGGGGAGCAGCAAAACCGATCCGGTTGCGGTGGTCATCCGCGGCTTGTCACGCCAAGGTCATGGGGATCGGGCATGGCTCTCACGTCTGGCCTGCGTCTTCAACGCCCTCTATGTGGGGACAGGCCCCGCCGAGACGAAAGGATATGCGGCATGAGCGTTGCCGAAAACACCACGGCCAAAGAGCAACCCGACTTTGCCGATCTCACTCGCGTCTTCGCCCGGATCGGCCTGCTCAGCTTCGGCGGCCCGGCAGCACAGATCGCCCTGATGCACAAGGAACTGGTCGAGGACCGCCCCTGGCTCACCGAACGCCAGTTCCTCAACGCGCTGTCCTTCTGCATGCTGTTGCCCGGCCCCGAGGCGATGCAACTGGCCACCTATTCCGGCTGGCGCCTCGCCGGCACGGTGGGTGGGCTGATCGCGGGGATGCTCTTTGTGCTGCCGGGGGCGGCTCTGATACTCGCTTTGGCCATGCTCTATGCCGCCTTTGGCCAGGTCCCGCTGGTCGAAGCGATGTTCCTGGGCATCAAAGCAACGGTGATCATCATCGTGATCCAGGCGTTGATCAAAGTCAGCCAAAAGGCCCTGACATCGCGGCTGGCTTATGGGTTGGCGGCTGCGGCTTTTGTCGGGATTTTCTTCCTGCAACTCCCGTTTCCGTTGATCATCGTGGCCGCCGCCGTGATCGGCGCGCTTTTCATGGCTGGAGGGGCGACGGATGCCGCGCCCGTGCCCGCAGTGAAGAGCGGCCAAACGCTGAAAACCATCGTCACTTGGGCGGTGATCTGGCTGACGCCTCTGGCCGCGCTGTGGCTTATGGCGCCCGAAAGCGTCCTCACCCAGGTCGGGCTTTTCTTCTCGAAACTGGCGGTGGTGACCTTTGGCGGGGCCTATGCCGTACTGGCCTATATGGTTCAGGAAGTTGTCGGCGATTTCGGCTGGCTGACCACCGGGCAGATGATGGACGCGCTTGGCCTGGCGGAGACCACGCCCGGGCCGCTGATCTTGGTTACCGAGTTCGTTGGCTTTCTGGCGGGCGCGCAGGCGGGCGGCATGGGCTACGGCATTGCCGCCGCAGTCGTCACGCTCTGGGTCACCTTCGCGCCGTGTTTCCTTTGGATCTTTGCAGGCGCGCCCTATATCGAGTGGATTTCGGCCCAACCCCGATTGACCGGCGCGCTTAGCGCCATAACGGCGGCAGTTGTGGGCGTGATCCTGAACCTCTCGCTTTGGTTTGCGTTGAACGTCTTTTTCGCCGAGGTCAGCCGCGAGCCCCTTGGTCCGTTGCAGCTCTGGACGCCGACGCTTTCCACGCTCTCTTTGCCCGCCCTGCTGTTGGCTTGCCTGGCTGGTTATCTCTTGCTCTGGCGGAAGCTGGACCTCCTCAAGGTGATCGCCCTCATGCTTTTGCCCGGCATCGCCTTTCATCTGCTCCTTCCCGGCATTTGATGGTTGACACGGGGCGCGCGGCAGATAAAAAGCGCGCTCATTCCGAGATTCCCGGAGGCTGCACGCGCGCCCCGGCCCGACCTTCCAAGGAGCCTGTGACATGGCGAAGCCCACCACGATCAAAATCCGCTTGAACTCGTCCGCAGGCACCGGCCACTTCTATGTGACCAAGAAAAACGCCCGCACCATGACCGAGAAAATGGTCGTACGTAAGTACGACCCGGTTGCGCGCAAGCACGTGGAATATAAGGAAGGCAAAATCAAGTAAGCCTTCTTACAGTCTACCGACCTAGGCCGCGCAGCATTCGCTCCGCGGCCTTTTTGTTGTTCAGAAGGGGCAATCGCGATGACTCAGAACATCACCATCCGGCCCACCTCAGGGGCCGATACACCGGCGATCGATGCGCTCTTGGCGGCGAGCTATCCGGTGCTGTTGAAACCGGATTACCCACCCTCGGTCCTGGTCACGGCGCTGCCACTCATTTCGCGGGCGCGGCCCGAGTTGTTGCGTTCCGGCACATTCTACATGGCGCAGGACCATGAGGGGGAGGCGCTGGCCGCAGGTGGATGGACGCACTCAGGTCCGCAAGGTGGCGTTGGCCCGCGCGATCTGGGGCATATTCGCCATGTCGTGACCCATCCGAAGGCCACGCGGCGGGGATTGGCAGGGGCGATTTTGCGCCATGCCTTTGACCAAGCACGTGCGGCAGGCATCACCCGGCTCAGTTGTCAGAGCACCCGCACGGCCGTGCCGTTCTACGCCGCTATGGGCTTTGCAGTGCAGGGCGAGATCGAGATCGCGCTCCGTCCCGGCATCACCTTCCCCGCTGTTCAGATGGTGCGAGACATATGAGCTGGGGAGGACGCCGCGCCCCCTTCCAACGACAGTGGTGCCATTCTGACTGTTGCAGGCGGCTCATGTTTTCGTCAATTCGCGTGGAATCCCTCCCCGAGGACCCATAGATGTGCCGCTTGGCGAGAGTATCGTTGCCGATGATGCTAGAGCGTCGAACGCTCAACCCGGCTTGGTGCTGGGGCGGCCGTCCAGTGTTTCGTACCGGCGGGTGTCCGTGGTCCGGTCGTAGATGAGAACACGATTTTGGGTTGGATAGGTCACGCGGTCGCCTGCCGCGCGTGTTCCGATCACGAGATAGCGCGCGTCGCTATCACTGTCGTTGCGCAAGTTATGACCCACAGCCGCACCTGCGGTCCAAGTGGCAGAGTCGCCAGGTTCAAGCGTGGTTTCAACGCCGTCCTCAATCAGCGTGACACTGCCCGACAGCATCAGGACCATTTCATCTTCTGTCAGGTGCCAGTGATTGAAAGATGAGGCGGAGTCGGGTGGCAGTGTTTCAATGAACGCTCCGAATTGGCTGAGCCCGCCGGTATCGCTGATCAACTCGGCGGTGTAAGGCCCCAGCGGATCGTCGGATCTGCCGCTGTCCATGCGTGCCGTGCCGCGTTTTATCACTGTCATCGGGTCCCCCTTTGAAACGAAAAGGCCGGTCACTGGGGACCGGCCTCTCGATAGTCGTTGCGGATCAGACTATTCCTGTTGTCCCATGAACATAAGCAGGAACTGGAACATGTTCAGGAAGGCGATGTAGAGGCTGAGCGCGCCGTCGATAGCGGCTTTGTCCAGCCATTCCTGATCGCCATGGGCCGCGTGGGCGACATATTCGGTTTTGATCGCCTGGGTGTAGAAGGCGGTCAGACCGGCGAAGATCAGGATACCAATAGCCGAGATTGCGAACATCATCGCAGGTGACTGCAGGAAGATGTTGACCACCATCGCCACGATCAGGCCGATCACGCCCATGATCAGGAAGGTGCCCATCCCTGAGAGGTCCCGCTTGGTCGTGTAGCCCCAGAGGCTCAGCCCCGCGAAGGCGATGGCCGTCACCAAGAAGGTCTGCACGATCGAATAGGGCGTGAAGACCAGGAAGATCGAGCTCATCGATACGCCCATCACGGCGGCAAAGACGAAGAAGCCAAGCGACACGGCCGCGGCGGAACCACGACGCATCAGAGCGCCCCAACCGAAGAGGATGAAAGCCAGCGGTGCGAACATCACCACCCAACGCAACGGCGTTGTGAACAGAACCTCGCCCAGACCAGTCAGATAGGCGCCATCGCGCAGCGCCACCGTCGCCCCGGTCGGGTCGCTGGTCACGGCCAGATTGGCAATCGCCCAGGCCGCGGCCGCGGTGATCGCCATACCACCGGACATGGTGGCGTAGACCTTGTTCATATGGGCGCGCAGGCCCTGATCGATCTCGGCCTGGCTAACGGCTGCGCCGCGGGTCCGGATCGTGTCGAATTCTGCCATGTGGTCCTCCACTTAATTGGCCGTTTGGGGCGCAATAAAAAAACGCCCATCCTTGCCGTTGAATATTGGCGAGGATGGGCGCTTTTTCAAGCTATCTTGGCGTGCGCCGAGCCGGGAATCGGATAGTTTTTTACTATCAGTAGCGCCAAGTCTGCGGCACATCCCAAATCGGGCGGGCCGTTTCAATCGAGATCTCTTCGTTCGAAAGGCCAAGGTCGCGGCGGGCATTGGCATCCAATGCGGCCAGTGCGCGGCGCTGACGCCAGACGGCGAATGCGGTCGAGATCAGTTGGAACAGGCCTGCCTGGCGGGCAGGGAGGGCGCGGTGATGTGCAACGGTATGGGCCATGACAAGTCCTTTCGTTTTTGTGATGGGTCTTGGGGAAGACATTTCGATGCTTGATATATGGAGCAGGAATGTGCATTTTAAAAACGAATATTTCTGAAGTTTGACATCAAGGAATGTGATATGCCTCGGAACCTCGATATGACCGCCCTGCGCTCCTTCGTGACTGTCGCGGATGCGGGCGGTGTGACCAAGGCCAGTGGCTTTTTGAACCTGACCCAATCGGCTGTGTCGATGCAGCTCAAGCGACTGGAAGAAAGTCTTGGTGTTACGCTTCTGGACCGCACCGCGCGGCGGCTGTCTCTGACCGGCGCGGGGGAGCAGATGTTGGGCTATGCCCGGCGGATGTTGGAGTTGAATGACGAGGTTCTGGGCCGTCTGACGGCCAAAGAATATGAAGGCGAGCTGATCCTCGGCGTACCGCATGATATCGTCTATCCCGCGATCCCGCAGGTGTTGCATCGGTTCAATGCGGCTTATCCGCGGATGAAGGTGCAACTGATGTCATCTTATACGTCCCGCCTGAAACGGATGTTCGACCGGGGGGAGATCGACGTGATCCTGACCACCGAGGACCATCTGGATACAGGCGGGGAGACACTCCGCGAACGCCCTTTGGTCTGGGTTGGGGCGCAGGATGGCCAAGTTTGGAAACAACGCCCGCTGCGCCTCGCGTTCGAGCATAACTGTATCTTCCGCAAAGCCGTTCAGTCGGCGCTGGATGCCCATGCGATCAGTTGGGAAATGGCGGTCGAGAGCGATTCAACACGTACCGTTGAGGCGTCGGTCAGCGCCGATCTGGCGATTCATGCCAGCATCGCAGGCACCGAGCCGCCCTATGTGGAGCGGGTGCAGCATAACGGCACTCTGCCAGAGCTGCCGTCGGTCAAGATCAACATGTATCGGGCCGAGCTGGCGGGCGATGAACCCGCCCAGGCGTTAACCGATCTGGTGCGACAGGCCTTCCGCGCAAGTTAATCCAGCCGGTCGATCATATCTTTGAAGACCTGCTTGGCCAGCTTTGTGCCATCGGGATCGCCGATGGTCTTTAAACGGGTAAACGTTCGGCCAAGGGGGAGGTGCGTACCCGGGTCAGTGGCGTGTTGGACAGCCAAAGTGAATGGGCTGGCGCGGCATGTTCGGGAAACAGATAATCGTTTGACCTGCTCCGCACGAAGTTGAAGAGGGCGTCCTGGTCTAAGCGAGGATCAGTTGCGCTTCATGGGCCTTGGCGCAGCGCCGCGCTGTGTCGCCGTAGACGTTCGGGTCGGCGCGGAGATGAGGGAATTGCCGAAAGAGATCGTCCCGGCCTTCGTTACTCAATGCCTCCAACCCCTGATCGCCCAGATGGAAGCTCTCGGTTGCCGCGCCCTCGGCATAAACGATCTGGTGCCGGGCAAACATCATGTGGATGTAGGTAACGAAACCACGCTCTTCCTGCCTGATGGAGCGCCCATTGATCAGGTGTTTTGCTGCGACCAACACCTCGTCTTCGCCAAAGGTCAGTTCGGCGCGATAGCCTTCAACCAACATCCGGTGCTGTGGCGAGACCAATAGTGGCCGCTTGGCCCCAAACGCGCCGCCAGCGTCAATTTGGACTGGTGCGAACTTGCCGACGCCAGGCACCATACGGCTGCCAATCCAGCGGATCGGTTGCACGCCATCGTCCCGGGTGACCACCAAGTCTCCGGCTTTCAAGGTCTCGATCGCACGCTCACCATGTGGCGTCAGGATCCGCGTGCCTGGGGTGAAGCAGATGATGTTCTCGATCTCATTGAAAAAGAGTGTCGAGCCATCGTTGAGGATCGCATACCCGCTCAACCCGCCGGACGCGTCGTCGGAATTGGTGATCACGACCGAGCTCAGCGGCGCAATCCCGTTCAGATCAAGCGTATCTCCACCGATCTCGCCGCCTTCGCCGCCCGTGATGGTGATGTCTTGCGCGCCGGCTTCACCGAGATCGGTGAGAATGAAGAGATCGTCACCGTCGCCGCCTGTGGCAACGTCACCCTCCGCGACATTGATCGTATCGTCGCCGGCACCACCGGCGATCGTGTCATCGCCAGTGCCGCCGGTCAGTAGGTCGTCACCGCCGCCGCCATCAATAATGTCTGCGCCACCACCGCCGTCAATTGTGTCATTGCCGTCGGGCATCGGCACACTATCGAAATGAATGTCGCTGACCCAGATCGCTTGGGTGCCATCGTCGAGGTTGGAATAGATGATCTCGATTTGCGACACCGGGCCTGCAATCTCGACCAAAACCGATCCGCCCAGATCGTCGGGCGATTCCCCAACGGTTTCGGCGGTGATCGTATTGCCGCTGACCGTATCGCCGCCGCCCGGGGTCAATGTCACTGTGACCGGATTGCCATCGGCGTCAAAGGCGTTGACCGTCACTTCATCTTGGTGATTGCCCGAGGCCCAATCGATATCGTTGATCCGGAACTGGACGTTTTCGACTTCGCCTGAATAGGCGGGATTGCCTGTCGAGAAATCGATCGTTGTGGTCGAGGTCGGCCCGTCGCCATCGCCCCAAAGCCGCAGGCTCGATGTGCTGCCAAAAGGTTCGCCGCTGCCGACATAAACATCGTCGGTCGATTCGATCTCGAATTCCGGCGTGTTGTTGCCGGTGTTGGTAAAGCTCAGCGTGACATCGATCTCGCCGGTCGATTGCGTGAAGCCAGCTGAGACATCGGCCTCATCGGCCGCGACATTCTCCCAGACCAGGGCTTCTGAGGTGACGGCTGCCGCCGGCCCGCTATCGCCGTGAATGACGTCAGCGCCGCCGCCGCCTTCGATCGAGTCGTCGCCCGCGCCGCCAAAGATTGTATCGGCACCACCGCCCGCGATCACCGTGTCGTCGCCGTCACCCGCCACAACGCTGTCGGCCCCGCCGCTGACTTGGCTGCCATCCTCGTCGACATAAGAGCCGTCGATCAGATCATCGCCGTCGGTGCCTTCGACGATCCCGTCATCTTGGGAATAGGCGGGGGCAGAGACGACGCTTGAACTGGTCAGCGTATCGACCGGCCCAAAGTCGGGGACAAAATAAACGTTGCCGTCGGTCGCCTCGTAATAGACGCCCGGTTCCAACTCATTGGTGAACGTGGTGCCGCTCCAGGTGCCCGACCATTCCCACTGACCCGCGCCGATGGTGGTGGCGGTGGTGAACGTGACCAGCCCGCCGGAAATGCTGTCGCCAGCATCCAGCGCGGAATTCGTTCCTAAGCTGACCAGATAGCCATCGGGCATATCCTGCGCTCCACCTCAAAGCGGGTGTGTCCACCCAATGTGGGGCCGCGCGGAGATCCTGACCTTGTGCAGGGCAGCCGCATTGCCCCAAATGCCCGGTTGCCGGGCGTATTGATTCAAGGTTCCGTAGGGGGCTGCTGCGGCGGGATTTCGCTTCAGCCAAGGCGATTTAGGGGCAACCCGCCTTGGTGGTGCCACATTTCACCAGGGGGCGGCCGACGCGGGTCTTGGCGGGCCGCCAATTAGGGCGTCACGACCACTTTCCCCGTGGATTTTCGCGCTTTCAGCAAGGCCAAGGCGTCCCCAGCTTCGGCCAGCGGGAAACGGGCGCCGATATGCGGTCTGAGACCGCCGTCGCGATAGAGATCGAACAGGGTCGCCAAGCTCCCGGTCAAGGTCTCAGGCGCAAATCCCATATAGCCGCCCCAATAGAGCCCGATCACCGAAATATTCTTGACCAACAAATGATTAGCGGGAATTTTCGGCACCTCGCCACTGGCAAAGCCGATGGTCAAGATCCGCCCCTCGGGGTTGGTCGCTCGCATCGCCGCAGTGAACTGATCGCCGCCGACCGCGTCATAGACAACATCTGCACCGCCCAGAGCCTTCACCTCGGCGCGGAGATCACTGCTCTCGCTGTCGATCAGATGTGTGGCCCCCGCGGCCTTGGCCACGGCCAGCTTTTCCACCCCGCGCGCGCATGCAATGACTTCGGCACCCATCCGCGCGCCGATCTCGACCGCAGTGAGACCAACACCCCCGGCTGCCCCCAAGACCAACAACCGCTCGCCAGGCTGCAACCGTGCGCGATGGTCTAACGCCAGATGGGATGTGCCATACGCGATCAGAAACCCGGCTGCGTCTTCAAACGGCATCTGATCCGGGATCTCGATGCAGCGCGCCGCCGAAAAACAACCAAACTCGGCCAAGCCACCTTGACCGGCAAACACAGCCACCCGCGCGCCAATCGCGGGCCCGTTCACGCCCTGGCCCAATCCTCGCACCGTGCCAGCGATCTCCATGCCAAGCGTAAAGGGCGGCGGCGGCGTATCTTGGTATTGGCCCTTGATCATCAACAGATCGGCAAAATTCAACCCGCATGCTGCGATTTCAATCAACACCTCGCCCTTGCCCGGCGCGGGCGTCTCGATTTCAACTAGGGCAGGGGGGCTGTCAAAGTCACTTACGCGATAGGCACGCATCTGTTGAAATCCTCTCTCTTGGGGTCGGTCGCAGGCTAAGCTGCGGCGCAGCAAAGAGCCAGCGCGAAGACAGGCTGAAAAACTAAGCTAGTTGATCCACATCATTGTTGAACACGCCTAGGTAGAGTAGTTTTAACCTATGCCTGCGATAGTAGGCGTTAGCTGACTTGGCTGCGGATATGTATCTGATAGCTGCTATTCGGAGACGGTCTCGATAGGCCGCCGCCTGTGTGGAGTGGCACCAATTGCGGCGTTCGCCGCGCCCTGTTGACGAGGCTAAGTCTTTAGAAGGTAAGGAGAAGACCAGTGAAACACCCTGTTGATGTCCATGTCGGCAAACGTGTGCGCCACCGCCGATGGATGGTGGG
This sequence comes from Fontisubflavum oceani, assembly GCF_030407165.1. GTDB lineage: Bacteria > Pseudomonadota > Alphaproteobacteria > Rhodobacterales > Rhodobacteraceae > Rhodophyticola > Rhodophyticola oceani. The sequence goes on along the minus strand of NZ_CP129111.1, from coordinate 3,573,688 downwards.
CATGACACAGCAACAGCTGGCCGAAAAGGTAGGGATAAAGTTCCAGCAGATACAGAAATACGAAACCGGCATGAACCGTGTCAGTGCCTCGCGGCTTTGGGATATTGCCGAGGCGTTGAGTGTGCCAGTGGCCTATTTCTTCGAAGGCTTGGATGGGGCCGAAGACAAGGCGACTGAGACGGCAGTACCGGGAGATATCCTGGCCGACAAGGAAGCGCTGGAGCTTGTCCGTTCGTATTACGCGATCCCTGAAAATCAACGTCGGCGTCTGTTTGAACTGGCCCGTGTTTTGTCTGACGCGGCCTAAGCCCTGTTGACGCCCATTGGGCGGCATGCGACGTCGGCTCTTGCAACTTAACGTTCCCAAGAGCTTGTGAGATGTCGCCTATGCCGCCCGCCGCAAATCATTCCATGCCCGTTGACGAACTGCGCGCTGTGGCGCATGCGCTGGCTGACGCTGCCCGCGCGGCGACCTTGCCGTATTTTCGCGCGCCTGGCCTTGTGACGGAAAACAAACAAGAAGCGGGATTTGATCCCGTAACGCAGGCCGATCGGCAGGCCGAGGCGGCGATGCGTGCCGTGCTTGCGGAGCGCCGGCCCGAAGACGGCATCCTTGGCGAGGAAGACGAAGACGTGCCGAACCGATCCGGGCTAACCTGGGTGCTCGACCCGATTGATGGCACCCGCGGTTTCATTGCCGGGACCCCGACCTGGGGCGTCTTGATCGGCCTGCAGGCGGAGGCCGGGCCGATCTATGGGCTGATTGATCAACCCTACATCGGAGAGCGGTTCGAAGGTGGTTTTGGCTATGCTGAGGTGGCGGGCCCCCATGGCGTTGCACCGCTGAAGACACGCCAGACGGACGACCTTGCCGAAGCGGTGCTCTTCACCACATTCCCTGAGATTGGAACGGCTGCCGAGCGGGCCGGGTTTGAGGCCGTTCGTGATCAGGTCCGGCTGACCCGTTATGGTATGGATTGCTACGCCTATGCGCTTCTGGCGGCGGGGCAGGTCGATCTGGTGATCGAGGCGGGGCTGCACAGCTATGATATCGCCGCGCCGATTGCGGTGATCGAAGCCGCCGGTGGTGTGGTCACCAATTGGCAAGGTGAGCCGGCCCATCCCGGCGGGCGCGTTGTTGCGGCGGCCAACCCGATTTTGCATGCCGAGGCATTGGCTCTGCTGCGAGATGTTCCTGCCTAAATCTGGCGACTTGCTCTGAGAGCGCAGCGTTCATTTGGGCAACAGCCGATCCCTGCCGAATTCTTTCGCGCGGGAGCACCCCCTTGCGGATGGGCATCGGCTCCCGCAGACTCCGCTCAAACGCAGTTCCAATGAATGAGACAGGCCATGATCCGCTTCACCGCTTTGCTTCTTGTCACAGCTCTTGCCGCCTGCGCCCCCGCGCCAGGGACGGAACGGGTCCCGCTTTCGTCGACGGGGATGATCGCGCAGGCCAATACCTTGATCTCGGTGCAACGGGCGGGCGCGGGCATCTTGCGCCCCTTGGTGCATAGCCCCGCGCTTCAGGCCGCAGCGCAGGCTCATGCCGACGATATGTCAGCGACCGGAGGGATCAGTCATACCGGCAGCGATGGGTCGAGCCTGACCGATCGTGTGAACCGGGCCGGATATACAACCTGTTTCACGGCGGAAAATGTCGCGCAAGGGCAGACTGATACGCGAAGCGCGATCGCCGCTTGGACCAACTCCGCGGCCCACCAAGCGAATATGGTCAACCCCAACGCCTCGCAATTCGGCTTTGCACGGGCGGGCAATACATGGGTTCTTGTGCTGGCGCGGCCCTGCTAACGGGGGCCGAATAGGCTTCGCCATTGGCTGAGCAATATGCCCGCAAGGATCAGGCCGAGCGCCCAGAAGAGCGTCGCGGGCAAGGCTTCGCCCATCAAAGTGATCCCGAAAATCACCGCCCAGACCGGCACCATATAGCTGACCAGGCTCATGAACATTGAGCCCGCCGTGGTGATCACGCGCACGCGAATGATCGCGGCAAGGCCGGTGGGCAGAAGCGCGACATAGATCAGCGCCGCGGTTGGAAGGGCCGGAAAATCTGTCGGCACTCCCTCGGTGATCAGCGCGACGGGCATCATCACGACGGCGGCGGCCAGCAGCGTTGCGGTCGCAAAGCTCACCGGCGGCATTTGGGGCGCCCGCCGGGTCATGACCGAGCCGATTGCATAACATCCTGCTGCGCCGATGCAGGCGAGCCGACCAAGCCATTCTGCGTCGCGCCCCGTGCTGTCGAATGCGCCGTCGCCAACCAACAAAATAAGACCAAAGAAGCCTAAGGTGACCCCGGCGATCCGTTTGGGGCCAATGCCCTCCTCGGGTGAGAAAATGGCGACAAGTGGCAAGACCAAGAGCGGCACCGCCCCCATTGCCACGCCAGCAAAGGCCGAGGGCACATGGCTCAACCCCCAAGAGAGCAATGAAAAGGGCAGCGCGACCGAAACCGTGCCGATCACGATAGAGTACCCCCACGCGCGCATGCCTTTGATCTGCCCCAACCCTTGGCCGATCAACGGCCCGGCTAGGATCAAGGCCAGCGCGCCCAGTGCGGTCCGGCCAGCCGTCACCGTCCAGACGCCAAAGCCTTCGAGCGCGGTTGAGACCCCCATAAAAGCCGTGCCCCAGATCACGCCGAGGCCGAGGATGAGCGCCCAGTTGAGTGCACCTGGCCGGTCTGGGTTGGGTAAGGTGGTTGGACTCATGCCCCCTGACCATTGTCGGGCGTGTCATGAATCGCCACGCTGTCGTCGGGGGCTTGAGTCCGATCAAACATCCCGTAGTCGCGGATCACACCCGCCACACGCAGCCGATAGTCGGCAAAGAGCTGATCCCGGCCGGATGTCTGTGCCCCCCGATGATTAGGTAGATTCCGCCAGCTCTCCAATGCGCGCTCATCTTCGAAAAACGAAAGCGATAGCAGTTTTCCGGGCTCGGTCAGGCTTTCGAACCGCTCGACCGAGATAAATCCGGGCAGCGCCTCGAGCTCCGGCTTGATCCGCGCCGCGATGTCCAGATAGGCGTCGCGGTGATCCGCTTTCGGCCACAGCTCAAATATCACGGCGATCATCGGCGGTCTCCATCAGTGTCAGACACCCGTTTCAACCAGGTCCGATCCTCACGCAAGAGGAATTTCTCTTTCTGAGCAAAGGCATAATTCTCTTGGCCAAGTGGGTCGGCGGCCAGGCGGGCGCGATAGGCCTCATAAGCGGCGAGATTATCGATATTGTAGAGGCCATAGGCCAAAGTGCTCGATCCTTCATGTGGCGCGAAATACCCGATGAGATCGGCGCCGCAGCGTGGGATCGCCTTGCCCCAATTGCGGGCATATTGCGTGAACTGGTCCCTTTTGGTCGGATCGATATGATAGCGAATGATACAGGTGAGCATCGAGGTTCCTTTCTGTGATCTCACGGCCTGATCTACCGTATCGACCTGCGCGAATGCTTCGGTTATGGTCGAACTATGAAAGAAGGGCCCGATATTGCTTTCATTGCCGCGCTGATCGGTGATCCGGCGCGTGCGAATATCCTGACTGCGCTGATGGATGGTCGGGCGCTGACCGCGTCGGAGTTGGCGGTTGAGGCTGGCGTAACGGCCCAAACGGCCAGTGCGCATCTGGCGAAATTGGCCGATGGCGGGTTGCTGAAACCTCGAAAGCAGGGACGGCATAAGTATTTTGCGCTGGCCCATGACGAAGTGGCCGAGGTGTTGGAGCGGTTGATGGGTCTTTCCGCGGGTCTGTCCCGCGCCCGAACCCGCACCGGGCCGCGTGATGACGCGCTGCGCCATGCGCGGGTGTGTTACAATCATCTGGCGGGGGCTATGGGAATCCGGCTCTATGACAGTCTCTTGGCCCATGGCCTGGTGGAGGAAACCAAGGTTGGGCCCGTGTTGAGCCTGGCAGGCGAAGAGGCGATGATGGCCTTTGGAGTGGATTTGCCCGAGCTGCGCGCAAGGCGGGCGCCGCTCTGCCGAGAGTGTCTCGATTGGTCCGAGCGTCGCTCCCATCTTGCGGGCTCTTTGGGCAGGGCCCTTTTCGCCCGGATCGAGGCGCTTGGTTGGGCGCGACGCGACCCCAAAAGCCGCGCCGTTCTGTTTTCCGATGCCGGGCAAAGCGCTTTCGAGGCGCAGTTTCCGGGTCCCTAGCCTCGCATTTTGTGATGCAGCAGGATTGGGACGATCAGGTCTTCTTCATCTTCTAGATGCCGGGCCAGAAACCCTTCGATCTCCGCCGCGGTGTCTCTTAGCGTTTTGGCCTCTTCCCGGGCCTGGGGCTCGTCCAGTTGGATCAGTTTGATCACCCGATTGGCTTGGCCGGTGATCCGCTCCAAGATCTCATCCAAGGCGTCATGGTCGCTTTCCAATGTCTCCAACCCGGTTGCGAACCGATCATCAACGTCCTGAATCTCCGGGAAAAACGACCGGTCTTCCCAGGTGTGGTGGCCGTGTAGATTGCGCACCATGAGATTTCCGAAATAGCCCAAGCGCGCGCCGTAGTCTTCTGGTGCGCGCGCTTTGCCCAGATAGGCCTCGGTGTCCAGCCGGACCAGTTCCCCCAACTGGCGAAAGCCCAAATGAGCCCCCATCCAATTGCGAATGGATTGCGCGAAATGCGGGTGATCGGGCCAGGCCTCCCGTGGATACTCCGCAAGCAAAGTCTCCACATCCGAGGGCCACCACCCCGTGCGGGTATGGATATCAAGATGTGTCATGACGGGGCAGATGGGCGCGTGTAGATTTGTTCCAAGATAACAAAAACGCACCAAACCTGTGCGTGCTATGGTGTGGCGTACGCCACGGCCCATCCTTGCCCGCACCAACTGCGGGTGGTGATGAAGCGGCACGAGACTTCCGTGCCATCGGGCAGCGTGTATCGTTCGGTCAGGCCGAACGAGCCTTCGGGATCGGGCAAGGCAACGGCCGCGTCCGCAGGCGCAGGGTCGCCACCCCGCCAAACCAGATAGCGCTCCCCCTCAAACACCAAATCAAACGGCGCGTCCCCGTGGGTGCGCGCCGTTAAGTGCGTCAGACCGCCGTCGAGGATCAGGCCGAGAGCCACCACCGCGATAGACAATCTGACGATGCGTTTTTGAACCGGGGTCATGCCCCTGGTTTGGCCTTAGTTCTTGGCCTTGTCCACCATTTTGCCTGCGGAGATCCAAGGCATCATCCCGCGCAGGGTCTCGCCGACCTGCTCGATCTGATGCTCGTCGTTCAAGCGACGCGTGGCTTTGAACGAGGGCTGACCAACAGCATTTTCAACCATGAAATCACGGACGAATTTGCCGGTCTGAATATCGGTCAGAACGGCTTTCATCCGGGCTTTGGTCTCGTCATAGGGCAGGATGCGCGGCCCGCTGACATATTCGCCATATTCGGCGGTGTTGGAGATCGAATAGTTCATGTTGGCGATGCCGCCTTCATAGATCAGATCGACGATCAGCTTCACCTCATGCAGGCACTCGAAATAGGCCATTTCGGGCTCATACCCCGCCTCGACCAGCGTCTCAAAGCCCATCCGGATCAGCTCGACCAGCCCGCCGCAGAGCACGGCCTGCTCGCCGAAGAGATCCGTTTCACATTCCTCGCGGAAATTCGTCTCGATGATGCCGGAGCGGCCACCGCCGATGGCCGAGCAATAGCTGAGGCCAAGTTCCAGAGCTTTACCCGAGGCATCGTTATGGACCGCGACGAGGCACGGCACGCCGCCACCTTTGGTATATTCGCCGCGGACCGTGTGGCCGGGGCCTTTCGGCGCCATCATGATCACATCGACGCCGGGCTTCGGCTCGATCAATCCAAAATGCACGTTCAACCCGTGCGCAAAGGCAATCGCCGCACCTTCACGCAGATTGTCATGCACGTATTTCTTATAAGTTTCGGCCTGCAACTCATCGGGCATGGTGAACATGATGAGGTCACACCAGGCCGCCGCCTCGGCAATGCCCATGACTTTCAGACCTTCGCCCTCAGCCTTGGCGGCAGAGGCGGAGCCTTCGCGGAGCGCCACAACAACGTTTTTCGCGCCGCTGTCGCGCAGGTTCAGCGCATGGGCGTGACCCTGGCTGCCATAGCCCAGAATGGCCACTTTTTTGTCTTTGATCAGGTTGATGTCGCAATCCCGGTCGTAATACACGCGCATGTCTTGATGCTCCTTGCTGGCATGTCTCTCTGGCCGCAGACCATACGGGGGAGAAGACGTGATATCGCATGAGTCTTGGCAAGTTTTGCTAAGTATGCGAGAAAATCATTCGCCTATATGGAGTACTGCGAGAGATATCTATGCTTGATGACAGCGACAGGCGACTCCTCCGCCATCTCCAGGCCGATCCTGAGCAATCCATGGCGGCGCTCAGCACGGCGACCGGTATCCCGGTGGCCACCTGCTACAAACGCCTCGACCGATTGCGCGAGCAGGGTGTTTTGCGTGGTCAGCAGATGGTCCTGAACTGGCCTGCGCTTGGGTTCACGGTGGAAGTGTCGCTCCGCGTGACGCTCGACAAGACCAATCCACGTGCCTTCGACGAATTTCTCGCCGCCGCGCGTGATGTGCCGGAAGTCACGGAAATTCAAACCTTTCTGGGGCGTGTCGATGTGCGTCTAACGGTGATTGCCCGGACCATGCCGCATTATCAGGAGATCTATCGGGCGCGCATTCTGACCTTACCGCATATCGCCGATATCGAAGCGCTGATGCATGTGGCGACGATCAAAGACGCGGAGGCTTTGCCGATATGATCGATCTCGACGCCATCGACCGTGATATCCTGCGCGCGCTGCAAGCGGATGCGACGCTGAAAGCCTCTGAACTCGGTCGCCGGTTCGGTCTTAGCCAACCCGCCGCATGGCGTCGTGTGAAGCGGTTGCAAGAAGCCCGCGTGTGGCAAACCCGCCGTCTAGACCTCGACACGGAGAAGCTGGGCTTCGGTGTGACCGTGTTTTTGGGTGTGAAACTTGCCACGAAAGGCCGCGTGAGCTTGGAAGATTTCGAGCGCGCCGTGTCGGCGATCCCAGAGGTGCAGACGGTGCAGCATGTCTTGGGGCTTTACGATTACCGCCTGCGGGTTGTCGCGCGTGATTTGAGCGATTTTGAGCGTGTGCTCCGCCGCCGGATCATGACGCTGCCCGGGGTCGGGAATGTCGAGGCCAATGTGCTCCTCTCCGAAGAGCGCCGCACGGGCCCGGGGGTGACATTCCGTCCGTTGCCAGCTTGCCTGGACCTCGCTACCCATGGGCGCAAGCAGATGGAGGATGAAATGACCGCACTTCTCGACACCGTCGACCCGGAGGGGCTTCTGGAATACTCGGTCGTTTTCACCGACCGCTCGCTCAATCATATGAGCCAGACTTTCCGCACCGTGATGACCGATATCGGCGCGATGATGAAAGAGGTCTATCACGCCGATGCTGTGGCGATCATCCCCGGCGGCGGCACCTATGCGATGGAGGCCGTGGCCCGGCAATTTGCCCAAGATGCCAAGGTGTTGCTGGTCCGCAATGGGTGGTTCTCTTTCCGTTGGTCGCAAATTCTCGACGCTGGAGATTTCGCGGGGGAGGCGACGGTGATGAAGGCGCGGGCGGCGGGAAATGCCGCCACATCGCCCTTTGCGCCTGCCCCGATTGAAGAGGTTACGGCGCGTATTCTGGCAGAAAAGCCCGATATTGTTTTCGCCCCCCATGTAGAAACCTCCGCAGGCATTATCTTGCCCGACGAGTATGTCACCGCACTGGCCGCCGCCGCCCATGAGGTGGGGGCTCTGATGGTGCTTGATTGCATCGCTTCGGGGTGTGTCTGGGTCGATATGAAGGCGACAGGTGTCGACGTTCTAATCTCGGCGCCTCAGAAAGGCTGGTCCGCGTCCCCTTCCGCCGGGGTTGTGATGATGTCCGATCGGGCCGTTGCCCGGATGGAGGGCACCAGTTCCAATAGTTTTGCCGTCGATCTGAACAAATGGCATCAGATCATGCTGGCCTATGAAGGTGGCGGCCATGCCTATCACGCGACGATGCCGACGGATGCGTTGCGTGGCTTCCGCGATACGATGTTGGAAACCCGTGAATACGGCTTTGAAAAGCTGAAAGAGAACCAATGGGCACTTGGGCGCGCTGTCCGCGCGCTTTTGGCCGAAAAGGGCGTCCAATCTGTCGCCGCCGACGGGTTTGGCGCGCCGGGCGTGGTGGTCAGCTATACGGATGATCCCGACATTCAAAACGGCAGTAAGTTTGCTGCTTTTGGGATGCAGATCGCGGCGGGCGTGCCCTTGCAGGTCGATGAACCGGCGGGGTTCATGACCTTCCGCCTGGGCCTCTTTGGCCTCGATAAGCTCTACGACGTGGAGGGTGCGGTGGCGCGTCTTCGCGCGGTGTTGGATCAGGTCTTCCCCTGATCAGCCCCCGCGCTCAGGGCGCGCGGCCAGAGGTGCCCAATCCGGCCCGCATCAACACCCGGCGGACTGGGGCCACAGAATAAAACAGGTTCAGCGCATGCATCCGCGCATCGCGGAGCCCCTGCGCCTCGACCATCGACGCGCGGTTTAGCGCATCCACACCCGTCACTCGGGCCAGAACCTCCGTGTGGCGTATCCGGTTATATTTTTTCAGCAGGTCGCGCGCGCCGGGGTCATCTCGATGCGCCTCGGCCAGCTCTAGTAGCACGCGCAGATCTCCAAGGCTCATATTGAGCCCTTGGGCGCCGATTGGGGGCACCACATGCGCAGCCTCGGCGATCAAAGCGACCCGTTCCGCCTCCATCCGTTCCGCATATTGGCTGATGATCGGCCAGATTGTCCGACGCGAAACCAGGGTCAGCGGGCCAAACAGATGCCCCGAGCGATCCGACATTTCGCGTTCGAAGTCAGCGGTGTCGAGGGCCATCAACCGTTTCGTCTCTGGTCCGCGCTCCATCCAAACCACGGCGGAGGAAGGGCGCCCCTCATAATCCGGCAAAGGTACCAGCGTGAACGGCCCGCCGGAGCGGTGGATCTCGGTAGAGACATTCTCATGCGGCGTGGGATGGGTGACCGCCAAGGCCAGCGCCTTCTGGCCATAGCGCATTGTTTTTGTGTCGATACCCACCGCTTCGCGCACCGGCGAGTTGCGGCCATCGGCAGCGACAACCAAACGCGCGCGCAGCTGCGTGCCATCGCTCAAGCCAATACGTGCCTCGGCTTGCCGCGTCAGAACCTGAGTCGTCGCTGTCCCGGGGCGGAAATCGACATTGGGCAATGCGTCGAGAAAAGATAGAATCTCGCGGCGCAGCAGCCAGTTGGGCAAGTTCCACCCAAAGGGCGCATCCGAGATATCGGCGGCGTTGAAGTCATGCGCGACGCGCGGTTCTGTGGTCTCGCCGCCGGCATCCACAATCCGCATGATCTGAAGCGGCATGGCAAACGGCGCAAACCGGTCCCAAAGCCCGATTTTGTTCAAGAAAGTCTGTGAAGGCTGCAAGAACGCCGTGGTCCGCAGGTCGGAGCCCTCGGCGTCGCGTTCTGTGATCGGCGGCGCCGGATCGACGCATATGACGGAAAACCCAGCCTGGCCAAAGGCCGAAGCTGCGATCAATCCGGCGACGCCGCCGCCGGAGACCAGAATATCGGTATCAATCACCTCTGCCATGGCCCAGAGATAGGCCGCATTCAGCAGAGGGTCGAAGCGTCAAACGCGCACAGGGGTTTAGCCCATCGTGATGCGGATCAGCGTTAAAAACATAACCGCAACCATGATCAGCGCCGGGATGATCAAGCCAGCATAGCCAAAAATCATGAAAGCAGACGCCCAAAGACTGACCAGCATGGCGACGGCGTAAAACGGCGTGTCCTCATCACCTTCCACAATCTCGCGCGCCATCCGACCGATCAACGGAATGCGATATGTGATTTTACGGGTAAAATGGCCGGTATCGGCCGCAGATGTCATCGTCATTTGGATCTCCTGTTCGCTCCGCCAGATGTGGTTCGTGACAGGGGAATTGCGATGGTCCTTATTGCCGCAGTGCAGCGGCCCCAAGCGCGACAACCGCGCTTAGCGGATCAAGCGCGACAAAAATGCGGTAAGATCATCGGTGTGATAATGGATGTGGTCCGCCGGATCGGGCTCTGGCGCGACATGCACCGTGCGCAACCCCATGGCATGGGGGGCGGCCAGGTTGCGGGGGTCATCTTCAAACATCGCGGCGCGGGTTGGGGTCAATCCGTCGGCGTCAAAGATGGCCTGAAACGCGCGGGCCTCTGGCTTCGGGCGGAAATTGGCATGTTCCACGCCGTAGATCGCGTCAAAGAGACCGGACAATCCGCGATGGGCGATCACCTGCTCGGCATAAGGCGCGGTGCCATTGGTATAGATGATCCGCCGGCCAGGCAGGGCCGCGATCCGTGCGGCGAGATCCGGGTCGGGGGCGAGGACCGTGAAATCGATCTCATGCACCTCGGTGAGATACGGCCCGGGGTCGACGCCGTGAATATCCATCAAGCCCGCCAAAGTCGTGCCGTGCTCGCGCCAGTATTTCTGACGCAGCCGATTTGCCTCCAACTGATCAACGCCAAGCGCCTCCATGACATATGCGGTCATGCGGATATTGATCTGATCAAACAACGCCATTTCCGGGGGTAAAGCGTGTGATCAAGGTCGAAGACCCAGGTTTCGACATGAGAGAAGTGTTCGGCAGGCATAGTGAGGGTTTAGGCAAGGGCAAAGGGCGCGGCAAGGGGGTGCTTGTGTTGCGGCGCATGCCCGCCTAGCCTCGCCTGGATCACAAGGACAAAGGCGATGGCGCAGAAAAAACCCCCGCATAAAGATGCGTACGACCTGATCCTCGAAGCGATTGATATCGGTGTTTACCGGCCCGGCTCGCGCCTTGTGGAATCGGAACTCGCCGAACGATTTGGCGTCAGCCGCACCCCGATCCGCGAAGCGCTACAGCGGCTGGAGACCCAAAGCCTGCTGACCCGCGATGGGCGGAGCTTGATTGTGGCCTCGCTGGATCACGCGCAGACGGCGGAGCTTTACGCGGTGCGGACCGAGCTTGAGGGGTTGGCGGCGCGCCTTGCGGCGCAACATGCGGCCGAAGAAGAGATCAAAGTGCTGCGTGAGATGGTGAAAGCCGATCATGCGTTGTTGGATGATCCGGCTGCCTTGGCCCGCGCGAACCGGCGGTTTCACAAGCAAATCCACCTGGCTAGCCACATAGATATCTGGTGCAGCAACTCGACCTGGTGCATCGCTCGATGGCGCTGATGGCGACGACGTCATTGGCCGCAGAAGGGCGCGGGGAAGATGCGCTCTCTGAACATGCGGCGATCGTGCAAGCCATTGCGGATCGGGATGGCGACACAGCGGCGAAAGCCCTGAAGGATCATCTGTCGATCGCCTTCGAAGTGCGGCTGAAAGAACAGGCACGGCGCGATTAGGGGAGATGTTGACGGCAGGTTCTGCCCCCGTTGGACCTTCGGTCTGACTGAATCTCCCGTGGGCTGTTTTGGCCCAGTGAAACGGTCTGAGTAGCATTTCAGCCACGGCAACGGCCGCCGCTACTGAAGCAAGCGGGAAGTAGAGCGCCAGCAAGGGCAGCGCGAAGCGGTGTCGCCGCAAATGGCGCGCACGACACGCGATGAAAGAAACCGTCAGCGTCAATGCGAATGAGAAGACAAAGCCAAAACCGATGATCCCATAACCAAGCGGTGAAACCAGCGGATCCAAGGGGTGGGGCAGTCCGAAAGGCACCAGCATGAAGCTCCATAAGAGCGGCGCGGCCAGGAACCCAATAACAGTTCCGAGAATCTGGAAGCTGGAAGCCCAAGAACGCCCGCGTCCCAAGCGCCCGCCAAAGCGCAACAGGTTGGCGCATATGCGTCACCCACGTCATCGCATAGCCTTTTAGCCAACGAGAGCGTTGTCGAATCCAGGGCAGAATCGCGGAGTTTGCCTCTTCATACGTCGTCGTCCGCACGATTTCCGTTCGATAGCCGTTGCGGACCAATCGCAGGCCCAATTCGGCATCTTCTGTCACATTATGCGCGTCCCAGGCTCCGACATCTTCCAGCGCCTCGCGACGCATGAAAAGCGTGGTGCCGCCAAGGGGAACAAACAGGCCAAGCCGCTGAACGCCAGGCAGCATCAACCGGAACCAGCTTGCATATTCAATGGTAAAACAACGGCTTATCCAGTTGTGATTGGCATTGTAATAGTCCAGCCGGCCTTGCAAACAGGCCACTTCTGGCGGGCATTCAGAAAAGCGTTGGACGGCTTTGCGGATCTGATCGGGTTCGGGCCGATCTTCGGCGTCATAGATCCCGACAATCGATCCGCGGGCGAAGTTCAGAGCATAGTTGAGCGCCCGCGGCTTGGTGCGCGGTCGACCAGGGGGCACTGTGATGGCGCGCATCCATGTGGGGAGCCTGGTTTGCGCAAGCGCCGCATGCGTGGTTGTGTCATCGGCCTCCAAAATGAGGATCACGTCCAGCAACTCGCGCGGATAATCGAGCTCTGACAGCCGCGTCACCAATTGCCCGGCAATGTCCTTCTCCCGCAAGAGGGGGACGAGGATGCTGACAACCGGCTGGCGGCGCAGCGGGATTGGCCCTGTGTTGGAGGTCGCTGACTGGTTGTCCTGGGCCGTCTCGGTCAGAGGGGTGCGCAATGTCGCGATCAACGCGGCCAGTTTCAGGCCCGTGTTGCATGCGAACACAAACAGCGCCAGGCCGAACGTGAATGCCGCAAGTGTGACAGGAGCCAACCAAACCGCGAGCGGCAGGCAGATCCCGAGGGCGGCGAGCCAGGGTGTCAGGCGCTTTGGGTTCCAACTTCGGCAGCTTGCGCCAAGTGGGACGCGGGCCTCTGCCAACCGCGCGAGTGGATCCCCATAGGCGCGGGTCAAGGCGGCCTGCATGCTCGCGCGGTCTGCCAGGGCCACAATCACCGGCTGATCGGGGCCAAAAGCGTCGCGGATTTTCGCTTCGCGGTCAGGGCGGTTGGTGACGACAATCAATGCTTGTCCAGCGCGCCGCCACGGCAACGCGTTCAACGTAACGGCTGTCTTTGCAGGAAGGAGACTGACGAGTGATTGATCCGCAGGTTCGTCTTTGAGATTAATCGTCTGGGCGCCAAATTGCGCACAGAGCGCGGCAACCAATTGATCCTCGGTGATCTTGTCATGGGCGATGAGGATTTCGCCAATTGGCAAATCTTGATGGCGTTGAAGCGCGACCGCTTTCAGAAGAGTTTCTTGGTCGATAACGCCTTGATCGACAAGAATCTCTGCCAATGGGCGCGGTCGCCGCCGTGCCTTTTCGACAACACGGATTGGCGGATCGCGCAGGACCTGCTGGCCCGAAAAAGCACGGACCGATTTGAAGATCGGTGAATCCAAAAGCAGGCGTCCCCAGCACTGCACACAAAACGATACGCAGACAATGCGATGTGTTTTGTTAACAGCCGGTTAACCAAGAACTGGACGGAGGAGACAGTCTCTAAGCGGGCTGTGTCGCGCGCGCGCGCATAGCGGCAACGAAGCGCTCGAAGAGATAGTAGCTGTCTTGCGGACCGGGACTGGCCTCCGGGTGGTATTGCACCGAGAAGACAGGGCGGTCTTCGACGCGGATGCCACAGTTGGAGCCATCGAACAGCGACACATGGGTCTCTTTGACGCCTTTGGGCAGAGTTTGGCTGTCGACCGTGAAGCCATGATTCATCGAGGTGATCTCGACTTTGCCGGTTTCGAGGTCTTTTACTGGGTGATTGGCGCCGTGATGCCCGTGGTTCATCTTCACCGTCCGACCGCCGAGGGCCAGGGCCAGCATCTGATGGCCCAGGCAAATTCCGAAGACGGGAAGATCGGCTTCCAGGACGCTTTGGATCATCGGCACGGCATATTCGCCGGTCGCCGCCGGGTCGCCGGGTCCGTTGGACAGGAAGACCCCATCTGGGTTCTGTGCCAAAACATCCTCGGCGGTGGAGGTGGCTGGCATCACGGTTACATCGCAACCCGCGGAGGCGAGGCAGCGGAGGATGTTCCGTTTTGCGCCATAATCGACGGCGACAACTTTGAACCCCGGCTCGGTCCGGCGCAGATACCCCTCGGGCCAGGCCCACCGCATCTCGTCCCACGTATAGCTCTGCGCACAGGTCACGTCTTTGGCCAGATCAAGCCCTTCGAGTCCCGCGAACCCGCGCGCCGCTGCAACCAGCGCCTCCAGATCAAACTGACCGTCCGGATCATGAGCCAAGGCCACATGCGGCGCCCCTTGTTGCCGGATTGCCCGCGTAAGGCGGCGGGTGTCGACGCCGCCGATGCAAATCCGCCCCCGTGCGGCCAACCAAGCCGTTAACTCCGCCTCGGCGCGCCAGTTCGACGGCTCGGTTGGATCCCATTTCACAACCATACCGGCCGCCACGGGGTCGGCTGTCTCATCATCCTGTGCGGTGACGCCGGTATTGCCGATATGGGGGAAGGTGAAGGTCACGATCTGCCCCGCATAGGACGGGTCGGTCATGATCTCTTGATAGCCCGTCATCGCAGTGTTGAAGCAGAGTTCGGCCACGGTTTGCCCGGTGGCACCGAAGCCACGCCCGTAAAAAACCGTGCCATCGGCAAGCACAAGGCAGGCAGTGGGATGGTCGGTCATGGCGCGACTCCGTCAATTAGGGCTGGCAAATTCGCGGCAACCTATGGGGGCGGGCGCGTCGGGTCAAGATGGTCAAAGGGGTGTTGTTGTGACTGCTCCGATCCCTTATCTTGCATGGCTTGGGGATAGCCACAGGGACCAAATCACTATGCCACTCCGAGAGCGGATCAATACCGGATTGAAAGAGGCCATGCGCGAGAAAGACGCCACCCGGCTGTCGACGCTGCGCCTGATCAATGCCGCGATCAAAGACCAGGACATTGACGCGCGCGCCAAAGGCAATGCCGATGGCGTCAGCCAGGCCGAGGTGCTCGCGATTCTGGGCAAGATGGTCAAACAACGCCAAGAAAGCGCCCGCGCCTATGAAGAAGGCGGGCGGTTGGAGTTGGCGGAGAAGGAACTGGCCGAGATCAAGGTGATCGAGGATTTCCTCCCCCGTCAATTGAGCGAGGACGAAGTTGCTAAAGCGGTGGACGCCGCGATTGCCGAAACCGGAGCCAATAGCATCCGCGATATGGGCAAAGTGATGGGTGTGCTGAAGTCGAAATACACCGGTCAGATGGATTTCGGCACTGTCGGTCCAGCGGTGAAAGCCCGGCTCGGCTAGACGCCAAACTGGAGCGGTGCATCGGTCCTTGACGGCCATCCTGGGGAGATCGAACTGGTCTTGACCGGGATGTTTCAGTCTCGCGTCCGAAAGACTCAGCCCAACAAGATCAGCCGGGGCATGGACCCCGTGTGGCGGGCGTTTATCTTCTGTTAATGCGCGACCGATGCAAGTGCTGACACTATCTGCGGCGTCGATACGCACCCTAATCGTGTGGGACGCAGAATGCCTCAGAGATCCGAGACGGCTTCGCCGAAGACCATGGACGGGGGCCGCAAGACGACCGCCGGTTCATAAATCGCCACCTCCATATCGGCACCCGTGCAGTTTTGCGCAGGAGAAGCAAATGAAGGTTAAGGACATCATGACGACGCCCGTTGTGACAGTCGCCCAAGACTGTCCCGTCAGGCAAGTGGCTGCGCTTATGCGGGATCAAGATATCGGCGCGCTCCCAGTCATGAAGAATGGCGATCTTGTGGGGCTCATGACAGATCGCGATATCGTTCTGAAACTGATTGCGGCGGTGGATTTCGAGAGCCCAAAGACAGCGCGGGATGTTATGACGCCCGATGTCCGTTGCTGCCGCCCCCATCAGACCATCGAAGAAATCGCCGGTCTGATGGGCGATCATCAGATCCGGCGCTTGCCTGTGATCGATGACGCCGGCGCGCTGGTGGGCATGATTTCAATAAGTGATATTGCCGAGCATGTGTCGGAGCTTCTGGCTGGCGAAGCCCTTGGGGAGATTGTCGAAGATCGCTAAGCGGCGGTTGGCGTGATCTCTTGTTGCAAGCGCTTCACATCAATCCCGGCGATCTCGGACAGGGTCTGCAGATCGACGATCCGGATGTCTATGTGATCGCTGGTCTCGATCACCCCATGCCGGACCAGGCGCCGCATCGTGCGGCAGACATGGACCGAGGAGAGACCGGTATAGTCGCCAAGCGCCTTCTGCGTCAGAGGCAGGTGAAAGGCGGTATCCGTATCATGGCCAAGCGCCCTGAGCCGGAGCGACAGTTCCAGAATTGCAAATGCGATCCGCATGGGCGCCGTGCCCTTTCCAAGCCGTAGCAGCCGTTCGGAGGTTCGCGCTTGTGTTGCCGCCCAGAGGTGCCCGACCATGTCCTCCAACGTGGGCGATGTTTTCAACATCGTCTGCCACACGCTTGCTGGGATGATCGAGACGAGCGCGTCCGTCACCGCTTCCAATGTCACCCCGACTGTCAGACCATCGGCGGTTGCTGGGTCAAGGATATCGCCCGGGAGTATGAAATCGATGATTTGTTGCTCGCCATCTTCGAAGGATTTCGACGTCGCAAGCCAACCCTCGATCACGACAATCACTTTGTCGAACTCATCGCCATCCTGAACCAGCACATGGCCAGCCCGGACGCGTCGCGCATTCCGCCTAAGATTATGGAGTGGACCGCCATCATCATAGACTGCGATTAAACCGCCCTGACCATGGCCACCGCCCGTCTGCGCTTTGGCTGATCCGCATGTTGACTGCATATCGACACGTCCCTTTTCTGCGGGAGGCCTCTCTGTGACTGACCTCTTGCAAGCGGCAGGTCCAAACAGAAGGCTCCTGATCAACGGGGCTATCGCGGCACGCAGCAACCCAGCCAAGTTCCGCACAATGTCTCATTACCTCAGTGTCCGGTTTTTGTCGATACCGTCAACTATTTCATATGCGGGTATCCTGTTGATCTGGGAGGCGTTCGACATGCGGCATTATGGGGGTGGCGGGATTAACCTGGATTAATGATCCGCTCTGGCTCGGACCCATACTTTACCCAGGTGAGCGGCATGTCCGGCTGTGCGTTCCAAACATCATATCTTGGCGCTCGCGGATCAGGCCATCTGGGCGGCGGGAGATGTCGTCAGCATTGGTCAAGTTGGCACTGCCGCGCCCGAGTGGGGCACTGGCGGCGCAGTCTCACAAGCTTGGCGGTCGGTGATCTCGCACAAAACTGGAGAGGATACATCATGACACGATACCAAGGATTGACCGGGCTCGCGATGGCCCTGGCCATTGGCCTTGCGGCCCCGGCGACCGCCTTCACGGCCTGTCAGGTGACCGACACGGGTGGGATCGACGACAACAGTTTCAACCAGACGGCTTGGCAAGGCGTGCTGGATGCAGAGGAGCAGCTTGGTATCCAGGGCCGGTTCCTCGAGTCGCAGGCCGAAACCGATTATGAGGCCAATATCAACTCGCTCCTGGGTGGCGCCTGCGACGTGATCTTTACCATCGGGTTCCTGCTTGGCGATGCGACACAAACCGCTGCGGCGGCCAATCCCGACCAGGTCTTCTCCATCGTCGACTTCGCCTATGACCCGCCGCTGCCCAATGTCCTGGGGCAGGTCTATGCCACTGATGAGGCCGCATTCCTCGCGGGCTATTTGGCCGCGGGTATGACCGAGACCGGCATTGTCGGCACCTTTGGCGGCATCAACATTCCACCGGTCACGATCTTCATGGATGGCTTTGCCTATGGTGTTGCGCATTACAACGCCCGTCACGGGACCGATGTGACCGTTCTCGGCTGGTCCCCCGAGACGCGCCAGGGGCTTTTCACTAACAATTTCGACTCCCTCGATGATGGCCGTGCCTTCGCGCAGAACCTCTATGACGAGGGGGCCGATATCGTGTTGCCTGTGGCAGGCCCGGTGGGCCTCGGTTCCGCGGCACTGGCTAATGAGCTGGGTGTGGAGGAGTTGATGATCATCGGCGTTGATGCCGATCTCTACGAGACCGACCCCGAACGTGGCCATGTCTACCTGACCTCGATCGTCAAACGCATGGACGCCACCGTCTATCAGGTGATCGAACGGGTCCAAAGCGGCGCGTTTGAGGGTGGGGTCATTGTCGGAACGCTTGAAAATGGCGGTGTCGACTTGGCCCCGTTTCATGACTTGGCCTCCGAAGTGCCGGAAACTCTGATGACAGAACTGGTCGAAATCCGTGCCGGGATCATCGCCGGCAGCATTGTCGTCGGTAGCAACTGATCTGAGCGGCGCGGAGACAGGATATGGACGTCGAGTTGCGCGGCATCACCAAGCATTTCGGGTCGGTTGTGGCCAATGAAGACGTCAACCTGACCATCCGGGCTGGCGAGGTTTTGGGTCTTCTGGGGGAAAACGGTGCGGGCAAATCCACGCTGATGAATGTGCTCTGTGGCCTCTACCGGCCCGACGACGGTCAGATTTTCATCGATGGCACACCGTCTATGTTCGACGGCCCTCGGGATGCCATCGCCGCGGGGATTGGCATGGTGCATCAGCATTTCATGCTGGTCCCCGTCTTTTCCGTCGCCGAGAATGTTGTGCTGGGTGTGGAACCGACAGGGCGGTTCGATCATCTGGACCTCAAGACGGCCAGCGCCAAGGTGCGCGAGATCAGTGCCGAATATGGCCTGACGGTTGACCCCGATGCCCTGGTCGAAACGCTCCCGGTCGGGGTGCAGCAACGGGTGGAGATCATCAAGGTTCTCTTCCGCTCGGCCGATGTGCTGATCCTCGACGAACCCACCGCCGTTCTGACACCGCAGGAAGTGCGCGATTTCTTCGAGATCGTGAAATCGCTTCGTGACAGCGGCAAGGCGATTGTCTTCATCACTCACAAACTCAACGAAATCCTCGACATCACGGATCGGATCAGTGTGCTGCGTGGTGGGCGGATCATCGGCGAGGGCGATCCGAAACAGCTCAGCAAGGCCGATCTGGCCGAGATGATGGTGGGCCGTCCCGTGCAATTCGAGGTCGACAAAAGCGCGTTCGATCCCGGCGAAAGCTTACTTGAGATCGACCGCCTGACTGTGTTGCGCGACAATGGCGACCGAGCGGTCGACGATGTAAGCCTGTCGATCCGCAGCGGCGAGGTGGTCGGTCTGGCCGGGGTTCAAGGCAATGGCCAATCGGCGCTGATCGAGGCGATCACCGGGCTGCGCGCCCCGGCGCAGGGCACGATCCGGTTCCTGGGCGAGGATATCACCGATGCCAGCGTCCGCGCCCGGCACCGCATGGGGATCGCGCATATCCCTGAGGATCGGCAGCATGTGGGCCTGATCCCCGGCTTTACCGTGGCCGAGAACATGGTGCTGGATGCCTATTACGATGATCGCTTCTCGCGCGGGCCGCAGGTGAACTGGGCAGCCGCCCAAGACTGGTCGGCCAAGGCGGTGCTTGAGTTTGACGTTCGCACGCCCTCGGTCTTTGCCGAGGCCGGACATCTCTCGGGCGGCAATCAGCAGAAGCTTATCGTGGCGCGCGAACTGGCGCGGGACACGAAATTCGTGGTCGCGGCGCAGCCGACCCGAGGGCTCGATGTGGGGTCCATCGAATACATCCATGCACGCCTGATGGCCGCGCGGGCCGAAGGGGATGGTATATTGCTGATGTCCTCGGAACTCGATGAAATCCTGTCGCTCTCGGATCGGGTTCTGGTGATGTTCAAAGGCCGCATCGTTGCCGAGTTCGATGCCAGCACCGGCCCGCCCAAGAAATCGGAAGTGGGCCTGGCCATGGCGGGAGTTGCGGCATGAGCACGCAGGACGCGATCAACGCAGCCACCCGAAAGCTTTTGGAACGCGCCGCGCCGGGACGTGTGGCGTTTGAAGATCTAGTGGTTGTCCCGCTCTTTGCCATTTTGGTCGCGTTGATCCTTGGGGCACTGACCATGTTGGCGACCAATGTCGACCTGGCAACGATTGGGCGCTCCTATGTGGCGCTTCTGCAAGGCTCGGTCGGGTCGCTCAATGCGCTCTCGGAGACGCTAACGGCCGCCGCGCCACTGATCTTGGCGGGCCTTGGGCTGGCACTGGGGTTCCGGGCCGGGTTGTTCAATATCGGGGCGGAGGGTCAAATCCTGATTGGCGGCATGGCGGCGGTGATCTGCGGGTTCAGCTTTCCGGGGCTGCCTTTCGCGATCCTGCTGCCGCTCTGCCTCGTCGCGGGTGGGGTCGCAGGGGCGGCCTATGCCTCGATCGCCGGGGTTTTGCGTGCCACAACCGGCGCCAATGAGGTCATATCGACAATCATGCTGAACATGATCGCCTTCCGGCTGGTGGATTACATGCTGCGCCTGCCCTGGGTGCAGCGCCCCGGACGGTCCGATCCAGTCTCCCAATCGGTGCCGCCAAGTGCGGAGCTGCCTCGGCTTTTGGACTGGATCGACCCCAATCTGCGGGTTCATGCCGGGATTTTCGTGACCTTACTGGCTGTGGCTTTTGTCTATTGGCTGTTGTTCCGCAGCAAACTTGGCTTCGAGTTTCGCGCCAGCGGGGCAAGCCCCTCGGCGGCGCGTTATGCGGGCATGCGGGCCGGGCTGGTGATCGTGCTGGCCATGGCCACCGCCGGCGCGCTGGCTGGTCTGGCCGGGGCAAATCAGGTCCTGGGTGTGTTGGGTCGCGCCAGCCCCGGGTTTTCTGCCGGCATCGGGTTCGACGCCATCGCCGTGGCGCTTTTGGGCCGTTCGCATCCGGTTGGCGTGCTCTTTGCCGGGCTTTTGTTTGGGGCTTTGGAGGCCGGGGGACGGCAGATGCAGGTGGATGCGGGCGTCAGCATCGACCTCATTGGCATCATCCAGGCGCTGATCATCGTGTTCATCGCCGCCCCGCTTCTGGTCCGGGCGATATTCCCCTGGGGCTTCCGGCGCGGCGATAGCGGAGGCGCGTCATGACCGCGCTCCCCGACCGTCAGGCGGCCGCCCCCATTGTTGATCGGGCCGAGACGCGCCGGGCGCAGATCACCGGCGGGGTGATGATCGCCTTGGCGCTGTTCATTGTGGTGGCCTTCGGTGACGCGGCGGGCGACGCGACCTTCCGCCTGTCGCGGGTGCGCGATACCTGGGTGATCGGCGACCTGATCGTCCCGGCGCGCCCTTTCATCTATGTCGCCGCCGTTTTGACGGCCTTCCTCGGCGCTCGGCTGTTCCTGCGTGGTGGAGGGCGGTGGACCACCCTGTCTCTGGGCGTAGGGCTGATATTGCTGGTGATCGCTTTCCTGCTCTGGGCCACTGCGGGGAACGCCTTTTCGCTGACCGGTATGTTGCAAGCCACCGTTGTGCGCGCGATGCCGATTGCGCTCGGCGCGCTGGCGGCGGTGTTCTGCGAACGGGTCGCGGTGGTGAATATCGCGGTCGAGGGCATGCTGCTGGCGGGCGCCTTCACCGGTGCGCTGATGGGGTCGGTGCTGGGCGGATGGGGCGGGCTTTTGTCTGCTGTGGTGATCGGCGGCCTCTTCGGCTTCATCCTCGCCGCGTTGGTCGTGACCTACCGGATGGATCAGATCATCGCGGGCGTGGTGATCAACCTCTTCGTCCTCGGCCTCACCAGCTATGTCTCAAGCCAGGTCTTTGCCGAGATGCGGCACCTGAACAACGCGCCGGTTTTCCGTGCGATCAATATCCCCGTTCTCGGCGACATCCCCGTGATCGGCCCGATGCTGTTTCACCAGAATATCTTTGTCTATGGCGCGCTGATCATGGTGGCGGTCTCGACCTACTACCTGTTCCACACAAGAAATGGGCTCCGCGCGCGGGCTGTCGGGGAACATCCGCGCGCGGCCGACACGCTTGGCATCGACGTCTACTGGACGCGTTATGTGCATGTCACGATTGGCGGCATGATCGCCGGTTTTGGCGGGGCTTGGTTCACGCTTGGCTCGGTCGGGCGGTTCGATGAAAACATGACGGGCGGGCGCGGCTTCATCGCGCTGGCGGCGATGATTTTCGGGCGCTGGCACCCGGTGGGCGCTCTGATGGCGGCGCTGGTCTTTGGCTTCACCGACTCGTTGCAGCAGAAACTAGCGCTGCTGAACACACCGATCCCGTCGGAGTTCCTGGCCATGGCACCCTATATCGCGACGATCATCGTGGTTGCGGGGCTGATTGGCCGCGCCCGCGCCCCGGCGGCGGACGGCAAGCCCTATATCAAGGAATAGAGCGAGGCCGATGAGGATAGGCCCCACCTTCAAAGACCGCGCCGACGCCGGGCGGTTGCTGGCCACCAAACTCACCGAGTTGATTCCGGTCGAGCCGACCTTGGCCGATCCGGTCGTCTTGGCGTTACCGCGCGGCGGGGTTCCGGTGGCCGCCGAAGTTGCGCAACGGCTCGGCGCGCCCTTGGATTTGCTCTTCGCGCGCAAGCTTGGGCTGCCCTCCCATCCCGAAGTGGCGCTTGGGGCCGTTGTCGATGGCGACCCGCCTCAACTTGTTCTCAATGAAGATATCCGTGCGCGGAGCCGGTTGACCGACGGCCAAATCGAGGCGTTGAAGGCGGATGCTCTGATCGAGATCGCGCGCAGGCGTCGCCGGTATCTGAAAGGGCGGGACCGGGTCGCCCTGTCCGGACGCCCGGTGATCGTGGTTGACGATGGGATTGCGACGGGCGCAACGATCCGCGCCTCGCTTCGGGGGCTGAAGGCGCAGAACCCGGGGCCGCTGGTCCTGGCCGTGCCCGTAGCTCCGGCATCAACCCTCCGGCAGTTTGAACAGGAGGTCGATCACCTGATCTGCCTCGTGACGCCGGAGCCCTTCTATGCGATCGGCGCCCATTACCAACGTTTCGATCAACTAAGCGATGCCGACGTCACGACGCTGCTGCAAGCCACCGCCTAAGGCACCAACACAGCCGCCCCCTGCAACTGCCCCGTGCGCAGGTCGTCCAATGCGCGGTTGGCGTCCTCCAACGGGTAGGGTGTTGTCTCGGTCTTGACGCCTGCGGCTTCAGCAAGCGGGAAGAAGTCGAGCCCGTCCTGCCGGGTGAGATTGGCCACAGAATAGATTGACCGCTCCTCCCAAAGATCGCGATAGGGAAAGCTTGGGATGCCGCTCATATGGATGCCGCCTGAGACCACCCGCCCGCCCTTGCGGACCGCTTTCAGCGCCGCCGGAATCAGGTCACCGACGGGCGCGAAGATCAGGGCCGCGTCCAGTTCCTCAGGCGGCGGCGCGGTCGAGGGGCCAGCCCAAACCGCCCCAAGGCTGCGCGCGAAATCCGCTGCCGTCTCGTCTCCGGGCCGGACAAAGGCATAGATCTCGCGCCCTTGATGGCGGGCAATTTGGCAAATGATATGGGCCGCCGCGCCAAAGCCGTAAATGCCGATCCGCTTGGCGTCGCCCGCGAAGGACAGCGTGCGATAACCAATCAGACCAGCGCAGAGCAGCGGCGCCAGAGCGACCGGATCGGCCTCCGCCGGCAAGGGCAGCACATAGCGACCATCCGCCACGCAATGCTCGGCATAGCCACCATCGGCGGAGTAGCCGGTGAACCGCGTCTGATCGCAGAGGTTTTCCTGCCCCGCGCGGCAATAGCGGCACCTGCCGCAGGTCCAGGCGAGCCAGGGAATGCCAACCCGGGTGCCCAACGCCAGATCTCCCGGCGCATCAGGGCCAAGAGCCGCCACCCGGCCCACAATCTCGTGCCCAGGTACCAGCGGTAACTTCGGTTTGGGCAACTCGCCATCGACCACATGTAGATCAGTCCGGCACACGCCGCAGGCTTCGACCTTGATCAAGACCTCGCCGACAGTTGGTTCGGGGCAGGGGCGGGCGATCATCTGCAAAGGTTGACCTGGTACTGTCAGGACCATCGCGCGAGAAAGGGTCATGCCACATTCCCCGGAACAGCCCGGCGTGTGGCCAGGAATTTCACCCCTTCCGGCACCAGGATCAGCGGCAGGGCCAAGGCGGCGATCACCGCCCAGTGCCCGGCGTCGAGCGGCACCGTGCGCAGAAGCGTCTGCAGCGGCGGCCAATAGACGGCCAAAACCTGCAGAGACAGGGTGACAACAAGCGCCAGCATCAGGAACGGATTGCTGAACCAGCCGATCCGCGAACAAGGCTGCGTGAGGGACCGAAAAGCAAAGACGCTCATCTTTTCAAAGACGACCATGCCCGTGAACGCCGCCGTGCGCGCCAGATCAACGCCAAGCGGCATCAAGCTATAGAACAGCCACAGGCTGGCCGTGGCCGTATAGGTGCCGAAGAGCAGGATCAGGGCAAAGCCATGCCCGCCCAAAATCGGCTCGTCCCGGCGGCGGGGCGGGCGCTCCATCTGCTGTTTTTCGCCCTTTTCCAATCCAAGGGCCACAGCGGTGACCCCATCGGTGACGAGGTTCATCCAGAGGATCTGCGTCGCCAGAAAGATCAGCGGCCCGCCGAGCAACAGATTGACCGAGATCGCCAGTACCTCGCCCGCATTGGAGGATAAGAGATAGCGGACGAATTTGCGCACATTGTCGAATTGCCGCCGCCCTTCGGCGATGGCTCCGACAATGGTGGCGAAATTGTCGTCGAGCAGGACCAGATCGGCGGCATCCTTCGACGCATCGGTGCCCCGAATGCCCATCGCCACGCCGATATCGGCGCGCTTGAGGGCAGGGGCGTCGTTCACGCCATCGCCGGTCATCGCAACGATCTGCCCCTGACCCTGAAGCGTCGCGACGATCCGCATCTTATGAGCGGGCAGCGTCCGCGCGAAAATCACATCTTCGGCCAGAAGCCGATCCAAAGCCTCATCTGAGAGATCATCGAGTTCAGAACCTTGGATGCAGCGCGGCTCTCCCATCCCAAGCTGCGCGGCAATCGCGCCGGCGGTCACCGGGCTGTCGCCGGTGATCATGATGACGCGAATGCCCGCCTGTTTCGCTTGCGTTACGGCGTCTTTCACCTCGGGCCGGGGTGGGTCGATCAGGCCGACATGACCGATATAGGTCAGGCTTTCCTCTTCCAGGTCATCCTTGTCAGCTTCACGCCACGCCAACGCAATAACGCGCAGCCCGTGCGCGGCCATCATGCGATGGGTCTCCGACACCTGATCGCGCAGGCTCTCCGTCAGAGGGATGGGGCCATCCGCCGTTTGCAGGGTTGTCGCGCAGGCCAAAACAGCCTCAGGCGCCCCTTTCATATACAGCCGGTGCCCACCTGCTACTGGGGCAACCACACTCATCCGCTTGCGTTCGCTTGAAAAGGGGCGTTCGGCGGTCACGTCCTGCGGGGCCGGTGCCCAACCTTTATACGCCAAAGTGACCAGGGCGCCTTCGGTTGGCGTCCCGATCATCGTCCAGTCGCCGCCGCTCCGCCGCAATCGCGCATGGGTGCAGGTCAACCCGGTTTCAAGCAGCAGTGCCAGCACCGGGTCATCCACCGCCCGGACCCGCAGCCCATCGCGCTCGATATGGCCTGCGGGGTCATAGCCGGTTCCGGTGACGTGATACGTCGCATCCAAGGTCCAGACCTCGGTTGCTGTCATCTTGTTTTCGGTCAGTGTCCCGGTCTTGTCGGTGCAAATCACGGAGGCCGCGCCTAGGGTCTCAATCGCCTGCAGCCGCCGCGCGAGCGCCCGTTTCCGCGCCATCACGGATGCGCCGAGCGCCAGCGTGATTGTAACGACGGCAGGGAGGCCTTCAGGCACCATCGCCACGGCGAGCGAGAGGCCGGTCATGAACATCTCGAACAGCGGTCGTCCAACGTATGTCCCAAGCGCCACAATCGCCGCCGCAATCAGCAGGGCGGCAATGCCAAGTTGTCGAGCCAAATGCCCCAGTTTGCGTTGCAGATGCGTCTGTTTCTGACCAACGGATTGGGTCATTTCGGCGATCGACCCAAAACTGGTCGCCGCGCCGATGGCCGAGACAACCCCCTCGCCACGCCCTGCGGTCACGCCGGTTCCCATCAGAAGGCGGCCTGCGTCGGTGTCCGCGCCGACGCGCTTGCTAACCGCGACGGACTCGCCCGTCACAACACTTTCATCGACGTGCAATTCCGTTGCCGAGACCAGCGTCAGGTCGGCGGGGACACTGTCGCCCGAGGCAACGATGACCAAATCGCCCGGCACAATCTCCCGGGCTGGGATCACATGCTCCTCCCCATCGCGTAGAACCAAAGCGGTTGGGGTCAGCATCGAACGCAACGCGTCCAGCGCGTTTTCGGCCCGCCATTCCTGCACAAAGCCAAGATACCGTTGAGCAAGACGACCAGGCCGATGGCTATGGCATCTACAACTTCGCCCAAGACCAGAGCGATGGCGGCGGCCGCAATCAAGATCAATACCAAAGGTCCGGTGAACTGCCTGAGCAAAACCAAGATCCAAGGGACCCGTTTGGCCTTTGGCAGTTCGTTCCAGCCGTAACGGTCCCTGGCTTCGGCGACGGCTGCGGATGTCAGCCCGTGTTTGGGCAATGGTGTAGAATCGGACATGAAATGACCTGAGAGAGAAGCATGCTGATGCGCCGCATTATGGCCACAACGCCATCTACTGATATGCGACAGATCAATTGCCCGCCGGACGGCATTGCGTTTCTCAATCAACCGCAATGGGCTGCATAATACTATCGAGGTATGGGCGTCTGCGATGACGGCTCTGAATGTGCGGCACCCATGAAACCATGGCCGATCGTGTCAATTGGGCGGCATCAGCGAGATCAGTAAGACTGCTTTCGGAAACGGGTCCCGAAAGCGCAAGGCTACAAGCCGGGGTATCGAAACGTTTGAGATAAACTGACTGGCTCCCGGTCGCCGATCCATCTCAGGACGCCAAATCTGCGCGGCGGAGAAGATGAAATGGTGCGCTCAAACGGAGCGTGTTCGAACTCCAGTGTGTCTGATTTCTCAGATGTCGCAAGCACCGATGGCTCCCCATCCACAGACTTTAGCATCGATGATATTGATGCACTGTTTGAAGAGCTTGAACGCTGGCACGAGCTTCTCAAGCACGAAAATATTCCAGAGTTGCGGGGGCCACGTCCATGAGCCGTGTTGCCCCGTTTTCGCTAAGGTTGAGTGCTGATGAACGCCAGCAACTAGAGACGCAGGCCGGATCAATGCCGCTTGGGTCTTATATCAAGTCCGTGGTTTTTGCCTCGGAGGCCCCCACATACCGGAAGAGGAAAAAACCACCTGTTGCGGAGCAACAGCTCTTGGCTGAGGTGCTTGTGCGGATTGGCCAGTCTCGCACTGCAAACAACCTCAACCAGATCGCAAAGCATCTGAACCAGGGCACGCTTGTTGTCGATGAAGAGCTGGAACGCGATCTGGCTGAAGCTCTGCTTGATGTTGCTTGGATGCGGGCCAAGCTGATGCAGGCCCTTGGAACAAAGCCATGATCCTCGTTGGGTCACAGCGAGCAGGTGCGTCTGCTTTGGCAGATCATCTGGTGAATGATCGGGATAATGATCATGTGGAGCTGGTAGAGCTACGTGGATTTGTGGCTGAGACACTGCATGGGGCTTTGAAAGAAACGCACGCAGTCTCGAAGGCCACGCAGTGCAAACAGTATCTGTTTTCTTTGAGCCTGAACCCGCCAGAGCAGCATATCGCAACGGAGCAAGACTTCCTGGATGCAGCGGATCGGGCTGAACAGGCCTTGGGTTTGTCCGACCAATCCCGTGCCATCGTCATCCATGAGAAAGAAGGTCGCCTTCATGCGCATGTCGTCTGGTCACGTATCGACGTAGATGAGATGAAAGCGATCAATCTGCCCCATTACAAAAACAAATTGCGGAATGTCGCGCGCGATCTGTTTTTGGATCATGGCTGGGTGCTGCCGGAAGGATTGGCGACCTATGGCAACAAAAGCCCACTCAACTTCACACTTGAAGAATGGCAACAGGCCAAACGGCAGGGCATTGATCCCAGAGAGATCAAACAGGTCTTTCAGCAGGCCTGGGAGAGATCAGACAGCCAAATCGGTTTTAAGAATGCGCTTGAAGAACGCGGGTTCTTCCTCGCCAAAGGCGACCGTCGCGGATTTGTCGCGTTGGATGTCGATGGCAAAGCCTATGCCATCCCCAAATGGACAGGTGTCAAAACCAAGGACGTGCGCGACAAACTTGGATCACCTGATGATCTGCCTTCGGTGGATGCAACCAAATCCTTCATTCGGTCCAAGGTCTGCGCCCAAATGCGAGGCTACATCGAACAGACGAAAGATCGTCATGAAGCAGAACTCGAACCACTGCGTGAAGATCACCGCATCATGACCAAAGCCCACCGTGATGAGCGAAAACGATTGCGTGATTGTCAATCTGAACGATGGGATGCAGAAAACAAAGCGCGTATGGTACGTCTCAATGGTGGGCTGCGCGGTCTGTTTGATCGGCTGACGGGCCATCATGCGAAAATCAAAGCCCAGAATGAACGTGAAGCAATCCTTTGTGCCAATCGGGATCAGGATCAACGGGATCGGCTCGTGATTGCGCAGATGAAGGATCGGCAAGGGCTCCAAAAGCGAATTCGCGACCAACGGCGACAACACCAAAAGGAACGATCAGAGCTTGCGAGAAGTGTCTATGATCAGTTGCGTTTCGTGGCTGGGTTTCAACGTCAGCTAAAAGACAGAGCGAGAGGCCCTTCAAAACGAAATGAGATCGACTTGTCCCCATGAGGTAAGCGTATGAAAAGCTGGCAAAAATACTGAGTTCTGATACACTTTCATAATTATTTCAGAAACATGGTGGGACTACTTTGATGAAGACCCGTGTGAGGTCGTCGGGCGGCAAATGGAAGGCCTTTTCGGAGAGACAATCACGATCAGACTTGATCGGATAAGTTGGGCCTATCTTGATTGGCTGAAGACGGAAATGAAAGGAAACATACCGCGATTCATAGCCGACGTTGAGCACGCGATGCGACCTGAACACGGTGACCGGGATACAGCATATGCAAATGCGGTGCACCAAGTTTACTTAAGGTTCGAACGCGACGGCAAACCAAGACCGCCTTGGTGTCCTCCTGCACATCCATCAATGCTTGCCGATCTAGAAGACCTGGACCCAGACAGCTAGTTTCATAACTACACCCGAAGCTTTAGCGGAGATTTTCAATGGCAGATGATGATGAAGGTGCCAAGGAAAACACTGATCGCAAACACAAGCCAAATCATGTTGCCGACAAGGAAAGAGCTCCCCGTGGTTCTCTGGGAAACGCTGTCATTGCCCCAACACTCGGTTTTCATGGCAGCAGCGGTTATACCAAGATCGATGTGACGGTATACATCGAAGACGATAGCCAGCGCGAACCTGAACTTTCCCCCGAAGAACAGCGCAAAGCTTATCTTGAAGGGCTTCCAGACGACACGGTTTTCGCAGTGGAAACTGGCGATGAGGCTGTGGATGCCGAGAGCATGAAGCGCGGCGAAGTTCTTATCACTGAACAAGAAAAAGCCGCTCTCAAGGCGTTAAAGGAGAACCTAGAGCAAGGTCAGGTGTCGGCCAGTGACTTTGCCAAAGCGTTTAAGCGAGCGTCAGACCGCACGAGCGAGATAAAACAGGATCGGTCTCAGGAACCGGATTTGTAACTACAGCAATTCCGGTTTTGTGCCTTTGTTGGGATCATACTGCTTTGGTGGCGGGGCTCCGACATTGTTGATAATTCCGTTTAACCAGATCACGATCTCATCGGCATGATAGCTGTTGACCATGTATTTTAAGTCTTCGCCCCAGTTTCCGTAGGCCAGCCGCAACCTTGAGACACCGAACCGATCATCCGTAATGTTGGCTTTGAGTTCAGCGGCATGTGACTTGTAGCCTATGCGCAATCCGGCTGCATGACGGCGATCAAACAGGATGTCGCCGTAACGGATCGCGTCCGGTGTGATGAGCACCTTTACCTTTGGTCTGTTGGCAAAGTAGCTCCAGATTGCAGCCGCAATGAACAGTCCGAAAACGAGCGTGCCACCCCAAAAACTTGCATAGAATGCGGCTTCGGCTTCAAACTGATGCCACGGCACAGACTGCTTATAGAGTTGGTAGCCGATCAGAGCCCCAAGTGGCGTTGCGAGAAACGCACCCGCACCCAATGCGAGCGGTGCAAACCAGCACCAAAAGTGGATGACAGAATTAACCCGGACGACTGCTTGGTCTGGTGCAATAGACACAACGGACGTTCCCACCGGTGCTTCACGGGGCGTGAGGGCACCCGCGAGCTCAACAGGCTCAGCGATAGATGGTTGGGATGCATGCTCTGCTGTGTCGTCTGAACTGTCGGCTCGAATTTTGCCTTTAGTAGCTGAGTGATCTTCGTCAGAGACTGGCTGTTCTCGTTCGCCGAAAAACCAGGATAGCTGCTTGACTCGCGATGCGGCCCAGAAGGTCACCAAAATTGACACCACCAAAACAAATGGCCCTGTCCAGAAAAGCTCATCGATCACACCACCGACAATAAAGCCGACCGCTAACAGCCCCGTCAAAACACCAAGAGTTGCAGGCGTCTTTTGGCGCAAGTTTTGTCCGAGAAGATAGAAAAACTCCTGCATCATAGCTGCGGTCTCATGTCGTCAAAGCTTGTGTCAGTATAGGGAACGCGCTTCAGAAAAATGGGGCTCACACCCGGATAGATGATGAGCTGGTTGCCTGATTGACGCGAGAAGAACGCTGCAACCTCGTCCGGTGTAAGAAGTGGTGCTCCTTCCACACTGCGCGATTGGCCTGTAAACCCAGCCGCTGCCTGGTTTGTGGTCTGCTCACCCTGAGACACTTTCAGCATACCGGATTGTCCAAGACGCTCTGAGATGTATTTGAGCGATCCCATATCGTTGAGCCCGAACGTCTGAAACACAGACGCGTTGCCGAGGAACGTTTCCCAGCGGTCGCCATAGATATCTTTCAACTGCGATAAGTCCTGAAAGAAAGACCAAATACGCACCCCAAAACCCGCGATTAATCCGGCAGCGGTTTCCAATGCCTTCATGTGGCCGAGAACGTGCATCTCATCCAAAATCATGAGAGCAGGCACGTCCGGAACAGTTGGGTTGGTTTCAATCGCGTTCATCAGACGGTTGATGAACAGCCTGAAAAATCGTGCATGTCGATGCAACCGACCTGCTGGCAAGCAGAGATAGACTGAACTGCCACCACTCTTCCATGTGGTCAGGTCAGGTGCGCGTGATCCGCCAGCAAGCGTGCGGGCCATTGGCGGTGATGAGATAAAGCCGAGCTGGTTTTGGATCGTTGACATGACACTGCCAAACTCGCGATCACCAAGGCTCAACAACATCGATGCGGCTTCATAAGGGATACCAAAGGCGAAGTCCGGGCGGGCCGCCATCAAACCGTTCAATTCGTCGAAGCATATTTCCGGGCTATTGATGTCCGGGATCGATCCATCTTTGTATTTGTCAGGGTCAACTGCGATGCGGGGCGCGAAGATCAGTCGTTTGACCTCGTTGAGCGACCTCTCCTTGATCTGAGGGTAAGCTGCTACAAAAGCGATGTATACGCGCAAAGCCAGTCGTGCAGCATCATAGAAGTATCGATTATTGCTATTGCCTTCCTCGACGACGAGCGCGTCAGCAATCGCATCACATTCATCAATGCAGTCATCGCTTGCCGGATCAAGCCCAGCCAGTGGATTGAACCCCGCACGATAATCCTGGTCAACTTGTGCAACACCAAACGGATCAATGACATAGACGTCATGGCAAAGGCCACCATCTTTGATGCGCCGACCTTTGCCCCGTCGCTCGGCTGTCAGCGTGGCGTTTTCGCCTTTGGGGTCAAGAACAAGGACTGATCCTGGATACATCAGAAGGTTTGGCACAATCGCTGAGGTGCCTTTGCCAGTTCGGGACCCGGCAATGGTTAGCAAGTGACGATTATCGCTCAAGCCAATGGGTTTCTCGCAAGAGGAGCCAAGAAACACTTTGCCTGCTTCATATGTCCAATTCGGATGTGAGCTCAGTTCCTTTGGATCGACCCAGAGAGCACGAGGGGCCGTATCGCTTGATGTATTGGTGCCGGGAAGGCCTCGAGGAAGGTCGTTGAACTTTATCATTGTGTGGCTTCCAGGCGAACGCCGAGCCACAGGCCCAGGCACGAAATTGCGATCATGATGAGAAGGTCAATGCCCGAAAAGCCACGTCCCTGAATAATCAAGGCCATCAAGATTGGCGACCACAGGCCCATAACTAAAAACGAAACACCCGCAACAACAGGTGCCTGAAAGGCATAGGCTGCGAGCAAGTTGCCCAAGCCAGAAAGCGGCACGATAACGATCAACATGCGCTGCCACCACTGGGGAAATGCGTCGTAGAACCCTGCTAATGTTTCTTTGGCGATGTGACCACCAATGACCAGAGTTGCTGTTTGAAACAAGACGAGCGCCATCGCGACCGCCCCAACATTCGTCAAGTGCAGCATGGGTTTCACCACAAGTTTTTTGGGGGGGATGACGGCCCCATCAGGTCGGAGCCGTCAAAGACTGTTACGAAGTCTTTTTCTTCCAGGCTTTTTCGTGCGCCTTTTGCTGTTCTGCGAGTTTTTGCAGGCGGCCTTGCTCGTGTTGGAACTGCTGGTGAGGCGTCCCGCTGGAAGGCGCTTGGTTGCCATTGTAGCCGCTTTTCCAAGCAGGTTCATTGGTCTTGTAAGTCATGGGGTTCTCCCGAGCTAAAGACGCTGCACCGCACAGCGCCTATGCCCAGAGAAGCTAGAAGAAGATTCTCATTAAGTTAACTGTCCTAGGACATATTACTTTTTCGATATTGCCGTTTTCTGGCAGCGTCTCTCTCTCGGTATCGGTTCATAAATTCCGACGGTGACACACTTAGGTCGTCCACCGATTTGCCTTGTGATGGGGGAAGTAGGGTCTCGAAATTATCAATTATTTTTCGACGCTTATACAAAGCCTCATAAAGCCGATGGTCCAATGCCTTGATGTGACTTCTGACGATCTTTGCGGGACGTTCAGGTGTGCCTGTGAGACCTTCATAGACGCGCTCAAGGAAGGCTTCGGGTTTCTCAGACTTATTCTTTCGATCTTTGTAAAGTTCGGGTGCTTTAGTTGGAATGGGTACTGCTGGCTCTATGTCTTCTGTGGTTAGAACTGCCACATCATTTGCGAAAGATCGGAAAGTTTCGGGTTCATTTCGACCAATTTTCCGCGCCTCGTTGAAGAAATGGCGGATTTGCTTTTTTAAATCGTTCAGCCGTAGTTCCGTATTCGTCAAAATATGGTCGTCAATATTTTTTTGTTTAATTTTATACCTTTAGCGTAACACAATTCTACCTTTGAGAGAAAGAATTTTTCCAAATTGATGCGTGACAGACCCCGCTGAGCTCCAAACTCCGCTCCGGCTTCGTAGTCAAGGGTAATGAGTTGGTTGATATAGCTATTCTCGATCTGGCAGATTTCTTCATACAACGCTTGGTTCTCTTCAGGATCAGTTGCTGTGAGGATGCGTTCAATGGGAAATTTTTCAATGGCTTGGAGTTCAAGTGCGAGAATCCGATCCATCGCCCGGGCTTCAGCAAAGTGACGATGCTTCTGAAACCCCATTTCTGAACGCAGGTGATCTCGCTCTCTGTCGTAGTTTGTATTTTCATTAGAACGCTCGGAAAGACGCCTTAATGCGTCCGGGGTGTTTCTGAATTGTAGAACGACACCAGATTGTTCTTCGCGGATTGCATCGCTGTCGGTTGGTGTCGTCGTTTCGTAGGTTCGGGGCATGTGTGTTCTCGAAGGGCAATGGTCAACAACTGGATACAATTTGTTGACTTTTTTGACCAGACCTAGGCCGTCCCACATGCACGCCCCTGGCTTTGGCTGCTGCCATGCCCGCTTTGGTGCGCTCTGAGATCAGAGAGCGTTCGTATTCAGCAAACACCACTAACTGACCAAAGATCATACGACCTACGGCTGTGGATGTGTCGATGCCCTGCGTGATGGCATGGAAATGGATGTTCCGCGTCTGCAGTTCTTCGAGGATAGAGAGCAGGTGAATGGTTGAGCGGCCTAGCCTGTCCAGCTTCCAGACTGTCAGTGTATCGTTGGCTTGGAGATCGTCCAGCATCGCCTCCAATCCGGGTCGGCGTCGCTTCGCGCCTGATAAGCCATGATCGGTGAATAGTTTGACGCATCCTGCCTTGATCAAAGCATCAACCTGTAATGCCTCGCTTTGATCGGCATCGGATACGCGGACATATCCAATTTTTCGCCGGTGTTTCGATTGATGCCGATCGTGGATGTTCGAACTCATTCCTCTAGGGTGGTGAGTCATTTTGTCTCGGCAAGTAGCGGTTTTTGCTTGGTTATCAGCTTGCATAAAGGGGTCCCTTTGCAAGCCAATTCCACCTTAGTCTGACGGCAACTCTATGCACCTGAAATTACTGTGGAAAACTCCAGAAAGCTGTGTGCGTCGCCTGCATAACTGAGACTAAGAAAAGGGACCCCTTTGCAACTCCAAACAGTTGCTAAGGGTATGCCATGGAGCGCATCGAAAAGTTCAACTTTCACTCGATTCGGAAGCTGGATTATGGCCTCGTCAGAAAGACTGGTGGCTTTGCCATAGACGCCAAAGCGGGCATCATCATCGTCTTCTGGAAAGAACCGAACCGCAGTTGGACCGCGTTGAAAGTGCCCCGAGACAAAATCCGTTCGGTGCATAGCCGAACTGTTGAGGCAGCACAGTTCGTGTCAGGCAATGGTGGGGCTGGCATTCTTCAAGGCGCACATAACGCTGGCGCTGCGATGGGGACAGGACTGCGAAACAGTCTGGAACGGAGAAAAGCGGAAAAAGCTTCCGGTTTAGTAGTAGCAGTTGCTTCGACAGCAGCACCTGAGTGCTTCATCAGTATCCCAGAAGAGACAGATCGTGTCGCCAGCCTTGAAGCGGTACAGCAGTTTATTGAGACTGGCCAAGTGGATCAGAAACGGATGAGCTTTCCATACTATATGGAAGGTATTTCGCATGATCCGATTGGAGATCAGTCCAAAGTCTGGATCAGCGAGAACCCAGATAAAGTCTTAGCCCGCTTCCTTATGAACCCGTGGTTGAATATTGGACTGATGGGTCTTTTCGGATACGGGGCCTATTTCCTGTATGTCGAGATGGTCAATTTCCAGGGCTTTGCCAATGCGCTTGAGGGCGAGAAGATGTTGTTTTGGCTGGCTTCGAGCGTTGCGGTTTACGGTTGTGTGATGCTCTGCATTGGAACTTTGAAGCGGCGTTCTCACAGCTCTTAAGACTGCAACAACTTCATCGATCCTACGGATGAAGAAATCTCCATGGGCGGTTTGCTCCTGCAACCGTCTGGCTTCCGCCGAGGAGTGGGGGTGCAAAGATCAAAGGCAGGCACAGCCTGGGACCAGAGCCACGCGCAGCTGCAATGCAGATGAAGCGAGCATGGCGAGGACCCACCCTTTGATCTACGCGGGGGCGGCAGCCCCGCACAGTGATCCAACGGACTGATCCGGTGGTGCATGGGTCTGTGCAGGTGGAGAGGCAAATCTCCAAGTCCTGCGAGTGGGCATCCAATGGGGCGCGATAGCCCCGTGGTCTGGTCCACCGATGAAACGGTGGTGCGCATCCAATCGGCAGACGGTTGGTCTATGGGGTGTTGGGGAGAGATGACATCTCCCCGACGAGGGATCAAACAGCGATATGTTTGGTGATCATAGAAGGCTCAATGCCTGCCGTGATCACTGGCTGAGGGGGATAGAACGGGGGAGCGCAGCAGCCCCTTCTCAAGAGGTGTGGTACTACCACACACATCTTGCGGTAGTTCTTAAGCCGACCCATGGTGGTTCGGTAATCCCTTTTGGGGTGTCATTTCCAAAGGTGTCGTGAATGCCTTTTGCTCTGATGGACGCCTATCAAGCGTATTTTGACTCCGCCCTCGCCAAAGCCCTTGCACGATATGAGGAGCTTGTCGGACAGGCTTTTACTGCGCCTGTCGACGTCACTTGCGCCGACCATCAAGACTTCTGGGCGTATGCCTTTATGGATCACAATGAACTGAGGCTAGAGATTGCGAGCGGGACGTTGGAGCGCATTCGAGAGGTCTGGGCGAACGCTCTCACTATCTCTTGCCGCCTTCCATCGAGCCAACGCATCGAACTCATAGGGGATGAAGATCGCGCCGTTGAAACCTCTGTCGCTTGGTTATTGCAGCATGAGTTAAATCATCAAGCGATAGGTCACTTCACCATGATCCCTGGCGCTGGCTTGTCTGAAGCTCAATGTCCAACCGGGTTGGGCATTGTTGAGCTTGATACAAGTCAGCCATCGCTGCTGGGCGAACTAACGGAGCAGGAAAAAGCCGAAATCCATAGGTGTTTGGAACTGCAAACCGATCACGATGCGACTGAGATCGTGCTGGGGGCCTATGCAAAGGAAAACTGGCCGCTGTTCCGATACTACGCTGTGTGCATTCTGGCGGTACTGTTCATCATTGAAGCAGAGGAGCGACGTTTATCCAAGCCTATCCGCCAGCACCCTTTCGCGTCTACACGCCTGTTTATGCTGTTAGGTCATCTGACAGAACTGCCGATGATCCCTGGGATCAAACGTGCGCAGGCCGAAGGTTTGGATCACTTACCAGCAAAATACCTGCCGACATTGGACGAAATCGTGGGCTACAGACAGGCTGTCATGTCGCCCGTTCTCGCTGTCTCTCAGGTCTTTGCAGAAGCCTGTGGCATTCCAGAAGCATGGAATGAGCTTGGATCAGCCGAGGCAATGTTTGCTGATATCGACACCATCCTCATTAACCAAAACCGCGACGTCAGTGCGTTTCGAACCCAAGGGGCAAGGCAGTGGGCAGAGCTCAAACCTACAAACGATAACTTGCTGATGCGCACAGGCTAGTTAAAAACTGACAACGTGTTTTGAAAACCTTGCCTTTGAAGCCTGAACCCCCGTAGATCGGTCAACGCGCTAAATGCTTAGAAAGGCGCCGTTTTCCACAATCCCCGAAACACATTATGTAGTGTGTTACGAGCGCAGAAGTTACTAGATCTATGCTGATTTTGCATGTACAATGATGTGCCAGAGAGGTAAGGTAATGTGATGGTCGAGCAGATAAAAGTACGAAAAAATGTCACGCGAAGTGTTGAAACGGTGTCGTCTGGCATCTGGCAGTGCGATGCGTCGAAATTCCTGACGAAGCTCCCAGAACAACCGTTGTTCGATCTGATTGTGACGTCACCACCGTACAATATCGGAAAGCCGTACGAGAAGAACGCTGAGCTAAAAGACTATGTCTACTTCCACACGGAAATTATCAAAAAAAGTGTAGCGCGGCTAAAACCAACGGGGAGTTTCTGCCTTCAAGTCGGAAACTACGTGAAGGACGGTGAGATCATTCCTCTCGACTTCCTTTTCAATGGCATTTTCTTTGAACTTGGGATGAAGTTGCGGAACAGAATTGTTTGGCATTTTGGGCACGGCCTCCACCAGACCCGGAGGTTCAGCGGCCGTTACGAAGTAGTCCTATGGTTTACAAAGTCAGATGACTACTATTTTGATTTAGACGCCGTCCGCGTACCTCCTAAATACCCAGGAAAGCGTTCCTATAGAGGACCAAGAGCTGGCGAGCTTTCTGGTAATCCTTTGGGCAAAAATCCTGAAGATGTTTGGGAAGTAAAAGACTCCTCGCACGATCTTTGGCAAATTCCAAACGTCAAAGCACAGCACGTCGAAAAGACGGAACATCCATGCCAGTTTCCAGTCGGGTTAATCGAACGCTTAGTGCTCTCTCTTACCAGAAAGCAGGGACTTGTTTTTGATCCATTTGCGGGGACCGCCTCAGCAGGCGTCGCTGCACTACTGCACGAACGAAGATTCTGGGGCTGTGAAATTGACGCTGGCTACGCGGAAATCGCAAGCAAAAGACTTAATCGGACCATCGCAGGTGAAGAGAGATTTAGATCACATGCAAAACCGATCTACGATCATAGAAAATCAAAGCTTTCTTTGGTACCCCACGAGCGCGCGGTTGCAGCAGAGTAATGTGTTAGTGAGGAAAGGATAGAAGTAATAATGGAACTAGGCTGGTCGCTACCGAAACGAAAGAAATACCTAGCAGATCTTCTCAAGAGCGAAGTTCCAAATACTCACCCTGTACCCTTTCAAGGCAAACAACAGTACATGAAAGTGTACAGCGTGCCATTGGACCTGCCCCGTTACCGCCTTGAGAATGGCCGAACTACTGGTTCACAAGCCGAATATCTCGCAGCAAACTCTGATTTTGAAGAGGATTTCTTCAGAGTAGATGGAGAATCCGATGCTGCACAAAAAATTCAACACGGAATTCTGACGAACCTTGCTCAAGGCGCAAAGAATTTGTTTCGCGAATTTGAAACCGCTGAGCAAGAAGAACCGATAATTCTTTCGCAACTGGGTTACGTTATCAACGGCAACAGACGGTTGAGCACTTGGCGTACGCTCTACAATGACGATCCAGCTAAGTTTTCCCGGTTTTCCAGCATAGATGCCATTATCCTACCGCCTTGCGATGATCGTGATCTAGATAGACTGGAAGCTGATCTACAATTAAAGGAGGACTTGAAGGCCGAGTACAGTTGGACATCTCAAGCTCTGATGATGAGAGAGAAGACTGAAAACTTCAAATATAATGAACTTGAAATATCATCAATCTACTCTTTCAGGAAGAACCAACTACAAGAGCTTTTGGACTGCTTAGATTACGCGGACGACTACCTAGAGAGCCGAGGCACACCTAGGCAGTACTCAATCGTTGAAGATAAGGAATTTGCGTTCCGACAAATTTGTCGAAACAGAAAAAAGCTCAAGACACCTACCTCAAAAGAAGTTTTTGAGAAAACTGCGTTCTGCCTCACTGATGAAGCTGCAGAAGGCACAAGAACATACGCTGAGATACAAAAAGCAGCAGAAAACCTAGACGACATCAAAGAAGACCTCAGCGTTGAGTTTGAAATCGATGACACAAACAAAACCGAAGAACAGGTTGATGCGGAGTTGGTTCACATTCTGGAGGAGGCGGAAAACTTCGAACGTGCTCGTGAGGTAATCCAAGAGACACTAGTTTCCGCTGCCGCACGCGCGCGGGACAAGAAAAAAGAACAGCATGTTTCGAGATTTGTTTTACAGGCCAAACAAAATCTTCAAGACGCTCTAAGTGGGATTGGTAACGAATCCTCAAAATCTGGCGTAGTCGGAAACCTTAACGAAATTGAAGCGCTGATTGGTGAACTTCGCAAATGGGCGGAGGACGATGGATAAGTCTATAACTGTAGACTACGATAGCAAACAGCGCTTTGCCAAAGTCGAAGTTTTCGGACCTGCCAGTGCTTGGCGTGCGGTTCGACGTATCTGTCAGGATTCATTCGCTGACGCGAACATTACTTCAAAGCAGTCTGTTAGCATTCCTTGGTGGTCATTCTTAGGCTGCCTGAACGAAATAGAGTATCAAGCACGACGGTTTGATCTGCCTCTACGATATACCGATGCCGCTGCAGAACATCTAGCCCATTCTCAACAAGCAATTGATCAATACGATCAAGCTAGGCTGGGCATTGCTCAATCCGAAAAAGATGTCGCAGAGAATCTCCGGAAAACTGGGTTTGTTAGAAGCCTGACACATCATCAACTGAGAAACGTTACCCGCATAATTTCTTTACCGTCAGCAGCCACATTTTCAGTGCCTGGTGCAGGAAAGACGACGGAAGCACTCGCTTACTTTGCCTTGAAGAAAGCTGCTGATGACAGACTGATGGTAGTATGTCCAAAGAATGCTTTTGCTGCTTGGGAAGAGCAGCTTGCTATATGCATGCCGGAAGAAGAACAATTTGTTCGCCTACGTGGTGGTAAGCGAAACATCTCTATCATTCTCAAACAAAATCCGAGTAAAGTACTCGTTACTTATCAGCAACTTCCCCATGTTCTTTCATTGCTTGCAAATTACATTGAAACGGGAACTAGCTTCGTTTTTCTCGATGAAAGCCATCGAATAAAGCGAGGTTTTCAGGGTGTCATCGGAAACAATATCCTTTCGATATCTCAACTGCCCAGAAATAAGTTGATCATGTCGGGGACGCCGATGCCTAATGATGTTTCAGACCTAGTTCCACAATTTCGCTTTCTCTATCCAGAAATCCTGGCAGATGAAGAATCCGTCGAGCAGTACATACAGCCCGTTTACGTTAGAACAACCAAATCTGAATTGGGCCTGGAAAGCCCAATAAAGACTATTAAGCGAATACCTTTGAAGCCTGCCCAATTTGAGCTGTATCAACTCTTGCGTTCTGAAGCCGCCAGACAGTCTAAGGCGAACCTCTCTAGAGCGGATATTGGAACGCTCCGCCGCGCGGGCAAAAGCGCTCTAAGGCTGCTACAAGTTGCAGCCAACCCTTCCTTGTTGGCGCGACTTGACTTTCAGTATGACACTCTGCTCTCGGAGGTCCTCAGCGAAGGTGACAGCCCAAAGCTAGAGTACGCATGCTACCGAGCTCGGGAGCTTGCTTTCGAGGGTCACAAATCGATTATTTGGTCTAGCTTCGTTCAAAACGTAGAATTGGTTTCTAATAGACTCGTAGATATCGGCGCTGACTACATCCATGGAGGCGTGGATGCCGGTAGCGAAGACGAAGAAGGAACGCGGGAGCAAAAGATCAAGCGGTTCCACGATGATCCGGACTGTTGGGTCCTTGTTGCAAATCCCGCCGCATGCGGAGAAGGCATCAGCTTACATACCGTATGCCACCACGCCATCTACCTCGATCGCAACTACAATGCAGCTCAGTATCTACAGTCCGAAGACCGCATACATCGACTTGGGCTGCCTCCAGAACAAGACACATTTGTCGAAATTCTACAGTCGCCCGGCACAATTGATGAATCAGTGGATAGACGGTTAACGCTAAAGATTGAACATATGGCGCGCGTTCTGGATGATCCTTCGATCAATGTGGAACCTGAGGTTATCGATCTGGACGCAGACGGTTTTGATGAGAAAGATCTTATTGATTTTTATTCACATTTATCTGAGCAGGTAGCTTAAAGATGCTATCCGTTGGTGTATTATACTCGTGTCAAACATTTCTGAAGATTGTCAGAGACGGCACGCTTAATTTAGATAACTTTGAAAGTAGTTTTCGCAGAATTGAAGTTGCTGATGGTAGAGCCGTTCTTTCCCTCTCCCAAACCTGCCAATGGATACGAGTCACTGAACAAGGACGCATCGGTTTAACTGAACGTGGGCAAACACTTGTCAGCTACAGAGCGGAAGCTGTTTGTCTGAGAGAACAAATCCTTGATGTGCTTTCATCTTCACCACCGCCGTGGGCTAGAAGATTAACTTTAGGGCGGTTTGAAGCCCTTAAAGTAATGCCGGACGACGCCCAACAATGTTTCAGGGAATGCGAGCTTACAGATGGTTTTGACGATGATACTGTTACTTGGTGGGATCAAGCATCAGAAACAGTTCGCTCAGAAAGATCCAAGGTAAACCATCAGGTTGGACGCAACGCTGAACGTTTGTCATTGAAGTATGAAAAGGATCGAACCGGCAAGGACCCACTATGGCAGGCGGTACAAACCAATGTTGCTGGGTATGATGTCCTATCTGTAGTAGATGCCACAAATGCAGACCGCTTGAAAATCGAAGTCAAAGGCAGCCGGATGGGAAGGCGGGAAGCGGCCTTTTTCCTTACAAGAAACGAGTGGCGAACAGCTACTAAATCAAACGCTTATCAATTTCATCTCTGGCTCATTCACGAGATGCCCGTGTTGTTTGTTGTGCCATCTACTGAACTCGCAGCGCACGTGCCAGAGGACAGAATGGAAGGACTATGGGAAACAGCGCGGTTCTCGTTCAAAGACTTTACTGATTACCAGGTTGCAACATCCTGACACCATCCTTATGTAACTCCCTTTTTCACTTAAACAGCGAAGCTTATCTTTAATACGTACAAATCGCATTCATAATTCTCTGAAATGAAGAGAAAATTAGGAAGTCTGTTGGAATAAACAAGTTCTCGTGAATTTATACATAGAAATGCGAAGACGTGTGATCCCGCGTCGTAGTTTTCGACCAGGGGTTCGATAGACCCGTCGTCTTTTGTCGGCAGAAGACTTTTTTCCCGGCTTTACTGCTTGGCCAAAGTCACCTTTCGATCCCAGAGTAATTGCGTGCCACTGCCCCCTTACACCCTGAATAGCGATTGCGTATCCCTCGGTCTCGCAGTCGAGTTCAAAACAAAAGCGTTGACCAAGCCGGATCGTTGTAGCCACAGGCCTGAGTTCGCTTTCACGCTCAACGATTCCCATTGTCCGAGGGACCAGGACGAGCTTTAGACGGCCCTCGACCGCACGTTCATCAAGAACGCGCTGCCATCGCTGTTCAACTGTTTCCGGGAATATCTCTGGTGAGATGCGATGCGCCAGATCGAAGTGGTGCATCTCAAGCCAATCATAGGTCAGCTTTGCAAACGTCGCGTTGATTTCACCACGACGCATGTTGCGCGCGTAGTCTGTGCCCCGCGCAATCGGATAGCCAACGGCATCATCAATGATGAGTTCTGGTGTTTTACGCGGATCAAGATCAGCCAGGGCTTTGAGCACAGGATAGAGCTTTGCCTTGTGCTCTTTGTTCTTCGGATCGAAACTCATGGCTTTTCCTACACCCGTATTCACCCGCTGAACACCCGCGCGTTGTGGGGCCTTGCAATGATAGGCAGAGCGTAAGCGCATGAGAAATAGGAATTATTTCCTTGCGTGATCGTGGAGGATGTGAGAATATGTTCTATATTTGTTCTCATAGTGTGCCTTCGAACATCAGGCACAGGTGAGACACACATTTTCCAAAAACCTATTGAAGAAAGGAGCGCGCATGACCTGTCCGCCAAACCAACCCGCATTGCCACCACGCCCCAGCCTCTTCGTCGATTGGGAGGTTTATGCGGCAATGCTGGAAGACAGTGACATGCCGCTGGATCAGCAGAAAGAACTGATCGAAACCCTTTGGTCCATCGTGGTGATGTTCGTTGACCTGGGCTTTGACCTGAACCCTGTCACGCAAATCTGTGGAGAAGATGATCTAGGCTTAGATGCGGAGTCCGCTGATCTGGTATCCTTACTCAACGATCAATGGGCTGAGACCCAGCGAGAAGAGGAGGTCCAATGATAGCAGCCCGTCAACCAAAGCCAAAGAAGGCCGTGACCTACGCTCGTGTATCGGGGGCAAAGCAGGTCCGTGAAGGTGACGGCCTCGCCTCTCAAGAAAACCGTTGCCGGGAATATGCGACCTAAAAAGACTATGATGTGGTTGAAGTCTTTGCC
This sequence comes from Fontisubflavum oceani, assembly GCF_030407165.1. Lineage (GTDB taxonomy): Bacteria > Pseudomonadota > Alphaproteobacteria > Rhodobacterales > Rhodobacteraceae > Rhodophyticola > Rhodophyticola oceani. The sequence goes on along the minus strand of NZ_CP129111.1, from coordinate 3,530,396 downwards.
GATGACATGTCGGGCAAATTCGAACGGCGTCCGGCGATGGATCGGATGCTTGCCTTCCTTCGACTGCACTCAAAGGGCTCAATCGTCGTCATCATTGATGATATCAGCCGTTTCGCCCGTGATGTGCAGGCACACATTACGCTGCGACAAACGCTGAGTGATGCGGGGGGCGTGCTGGAAAGCCCGTCTATCGAGTTTGGTGAGGATAGTGACTCCCGGCTGGTTGAGCATATGCTGGCTTCTGTCGCCCAGCACCAGCGGGAGAAGAATGCCGAGCAAACATCCAACCGTATGAAGGGTCGGATGATGAATGGCTATTCTGTCTTCGCTGCACCCATCGGCTACACTTACAGAAAGACCGGATCGCATGGAAAGCTGCTCACCCGCGTCGAACCCATTGCCTCCATCATCAAGGAAGGGATCGAAGGATATGCATCTGGTCGCTTCTCAACTCAGGTTGAAGTGAAACGCTTTTTCGAAGCGCAACCCGACTTTCCGAAAGACCTGCCCAACGGTGAAATCCGCCAACAAAAGGTGAGCGATATCCTGGGCCGCGTTGTCTATGCCGGGTATGTCGAACATGAAGCTTGGGGGATTGCACGCCGCAAAGGTCATCATGAACCTATCATCTCACTGGAAACCTATGAGAAGGTTCAAGCCCGCAAAGCCACGCGCGCCATTGCGCCCAAACGCGCAGATATCCATGAAGACTTCCCGCTGCATGGAACCGTCACCTGTGCCTGTTGTGATCAGCCTATGACGTCCTGCTGGTCGAAGAGTGCCACGGGCAAACGCTACCCATACTACTGGTGCCAAACACGCGATTGCTCTGAGTATCGCAAGAACATCCGGGCTGAGAAGATCGACGTGGGCTTTGAAGCTCTGCTCAAACGCATGACGCCGTCACGGCAGCTTTTGGATATCGCACTAGCCATGCTCAAAGACGCATGGGGTCAGCGCATGGATCAGGGCAACCAAGCGAAAGCTGAACTGAAACGCCAGATCAAAGAGCTGGATAAACAACAGGATGCTTTGCTGGAACGCCTCGTTGAAACCTCGAATCCAAAGGTCATCGCTGCGCTTGAGAGTAAGATCGGGCAGCTTGAAAATGACATGCTCTTGCTAAGCGACAAGCTTGGTCAAAATGCTAAACAAACGAGCAAGCCCGGTGAAGTTTTCGAACTTTTGAAGGGTTTTCTCTCAAGCCCTTGGAATATCTATGAAAAAGGTTCTCTCACCACGCGCAAAACGATCCTCAATGCGGCGTTTTCTGCACCTTTGGCCTATGGCCGCCAAAACGGATTTCGAACTCCACAAACATCTGTTATATTTGAATTTTTTGAGAAAATCACATCGAAATGTGAAATGGTGCGGTCGAGAAGACTCGAACTTCCACGGGAGTTACCCCACAGCGACCTCAACGCTGCGCGTCTACCAATTCCGCCACGACCGCACGTGATCAGAAGTGCGCGCACGTTTACGCAGGTCGTCCTGGAAAGAAAAGAGGAAATTTCTCCAAGATCCTGACGAGATTGGTCTTGCAGCCCAAGCGCCGCTATCACGCAGCACCCCTGAGGCGGTTTTGACGGATCATCCGGGCCAGCACCAAGCACAGCAAGACCGCAATCACGGCATAGCCCCGCTCCGGCGCGTCCGCGAAGAAAGCCGTATTGAGTCTCCGCCCGGGCAGAAAGGTGAACGCACCGGCAATCCCCAAACTGTTCCAGAACAGGGCTCGCATGGATGCCTCATGGGCGGTCACCCGACCGGCGCGGATGTGGCGATATCCCTCCCAAAGCCAATAGAGCACGGCGATTGACAAAATATGTATTGGACCAAAGGGCTCCAAAAGCGGAAGAACAACAGCAGGGATCGCGAGACCGGAGCCTGCAAGCAGGACCATCGAGATGATCCAGGCATAACCAATCATCCTGTGCAGTCGGTCCCGCCGCCGACGATAGATCGCAAACGGCCCGAGGGCGATCGACACAACTGCAGCCATCATATGAAGTTGCACGGCGGCGGGGGCCGATAGGATAGGCTCTAATGTCATCTTAGGGGGGACCTTCTTGGCAAGACGGGATTGCCATGGCACCACAATGGGAAAGGCCACCCATCTCAATTCTGGATGCGCCAAAAACGGGAGAGCCGCGTGACCACCAATGATCCGCAATCCGCGCTTCGCAGATGGGGGCTTCATATGGGTCAACCGGCGGTGGTGGTGACGCTCGCTGGCCTGAGCGCAATTCTCGCGCTTATCGGGCCGTTTGAGACGGATCGCGTGCTCGGCCTTGTGCCGCGCTTTGGGTATTGGGCGGTCTTGGTCGCGGCAAGTTATGTGATCGGATATTGGGCAAGCGCCGTCCTGAACCCCGTTTTGCCGAGGCGCGGGGCGGTCATTTGGATCGGGTTGGTCATTGGCCTGGTGTGAGCGTCTTCGTTGTGGCGCTCAATTACGCCGTCTTTTCCTTTCTGCCGGATCGGGGCGACCTTCCGCGTTTTGTGGCGACGGTCGTGGCGATCTCCATGATCATCACACTTGTTTTAGATGTCGCCGACCGTCAAACACGGTCTGTTCCATCCGATGACGAGGCTCCGCCCGCGCCACTCCTTGATCGGCTGCCACTTGAGAAGCGGGGCCCTCTGGTGGCGCTTTCGGTCGAGGATCATTATGTCCGGGTGAGAACGACGAAAGGGGAAGAGATGGTGTTGATGCGGCTAACGGATGCGATCCGTGAGGTGGGCGCGACGGCGGGCCTGCAAGTCCATCGATCTCATTGGGTCGCGCTCGATGCCGTTCGATCTGCACGGCGGGAGGGGGATCGGGCGATCCTCACGATGAGCCATGGCGGCGACATCCCCGTAAGCCGATCTCGCCTCGCCGATGCCAAATCGGCCAGACTTTTGCCGCGCTAAACGATGGTGGAATGGCTGACCTCCCACGGGCTTGTGCCCTACGAGACCGCGCTGGCCGAGATGGAGGCGCGCGTCGCGCGGATCGCAGGGGGTGATGCGGATGAGGCGATTTGGCTGCTGGAACATCCGCCGCTCTACACTGCAGGAACATCGGCCAAACCCGCCGACCTCCTCACGCCCGACCGGTTTCCGGTCTACGAGACCCGCCGCGGCGGGCAGTATACCTATCACGGGCCAGGCCAAAGGGTCGCCTATGTCATGCTCGACCTCAACGCGCGCAGTCGAGATGTCCGCAGATTCGTGCATCAGATAGAGGATTGGGTGATCGCGACACTGGCGGAATTCAACGTCAAAGGCGAACGCCGCGCGGGCCGGGTTGGCGTTTGGGTAACCCGACCGGAAAAGCCACCAATGCCCGATGGCAGCTCGCGCGAGGATAAAATCGCCGCCGTTGGGTTGCGGATCCGCAAATGGGTCAGTTTCCACGGTATCTCAATAAACGTAGAGCCGGATCTTGGTCATTTTGAGGGGATCGTGCCGTGTGGCATTGCCGAACACGGGGTGACGAGCCTGGTGGATTTGGGGCTGCCAGTGACACTAGAAGACGTGGACGACGCGCTAAAGCGCGCATTTCCGCCGATCTTCGGCAAGTGACTGCTCAATTTCGGTGAAATCCTTATCAAGGCTCTTCCGCTCTCGCCATATCTGGCAATATGTCGTTCACGAAATGTTCCTATTCTGCCATCTGGGGATGACACAGAGGATGACGGATGATGCATTACGGGGTGGTCCCACGCCAAGATACAGGTGATCCGACCAAGCGCGATGACTGGCTTGAGGTTGCCGTGATGATCGGGGCGATATCTGGTTTATGCGCGATTCTCGGGATCGCGATTTCAGGCTTGATGCTCGACCTCACGACACCGCAAGTATCGCAGAATGTCACGCCAGTTTTGCAGACGGCTTGGGTGTCGGACGCACGCTAGGGCGGGCTGGCAGCGTCGGATGATCACAGATAGGATGCGCGCTGCATCAGGGATGTATCGCGCAGGATGACTTCGACCGAAAATTCAATTGGCACATTGCCGCCCAACCCGACCGGGCTAACCGAGATCGTCGACGATGTTCTGGCGCTCTGTGAAACAGAACGGGTCAGCATCGGCGATATGTTGTCCGCGTTTGGCGGCGCCGGATTTCTCCCGGCTCTGTTGATCCCGGCGGTGATCGTGGTTTCTCCGTTGAGTGGGATACCGATACTGCCAACCATCTGCGGCACAATGATTTTTCTGGTTGCAATGCAAATGCTGGCACAGCGGCGGCATCTCTGGCTGCCGCGTTGGTTGTGTCGCCGGAGTATCGCCACATCGCGGCTCAAATCGGGCATGGCACGACTGCGTGGCACGGCCCTCTGGCTCGATGGGCATAGCGGGCGGCGGCTCACGCTGCTCACGCAGCAACCGTTTCTCAGCGTGCTTCATCTGGCCGCCGCGCTCTGCGGCCTTGCGATGCCGTTTCTGGAATTGGTGCCATTTTCGTCCTCCCTTTTGGCGACGGCTATCTGCCTGATGGGGTTGGCGATCACGACCCGTGACGGGCTTTGGGCCTTGGTCGCGCTTCTACCAATTGCTGGAGCCATGGCGATCTTACTGGCAATTTGGGGGTGATCCCGCCTCGGCTGAGGCAATTTTTCCCACTTGAACCGGCCCTTCCGCATTGCACCACCCCGGGCACAGCACTAGAACGAAGGCTAGGAACGCGGGCAATGCGGCCAGACCCTTTGCCGAAACGCATTAGTTGAACAGGAGTGCGCTATGGCAGACGCCGCCATTTCCGGACATGATCACGAGCGGCCGGGGTTCTTCACCCGGTGGTTCATGTCCACCAATCACAAGGATATCGGCATCCTTTATCTCTTCACCGCAGGTTTGGTGGGGCTGATCTCGGTCGCCTTCACCGTCTATATGCGGTTGGAACTGATGGAGCCGGGTGTGCAATATATGTGCACCGAAGGCGCGCGTTTCCTAAGCGCCGCCGCAGAGGCGGAATGTACGCCAGACGGCCATTTGTGGAACGTGATGATCACGGGCCACGGCGTCTTGATGATGTTCTTTGTGGTGATTCCAGCGCTGTTTGGCGGGTTTGGCAACTATTTCATGCCGCTGATGATCGGCGCGCCGGATATGGCGTTCCCGCGTTTGAACAACCTGAGCTACTGGATGTATGTGGCCGGTACCGCGCTTGCGTTCTGTGCCGTGTTTGTTGACGGTGGCGCAGGTCCGGGCTGGACCTTCTACCCGCCGCTTTCTTGGCAAGATGCCGCGACGAGCCGCGCCGTCGATTTCGCGATTTTCGCGATCCACGTCTCAGGCGCAAGCTCGATCCTGGGGGCGATCAACTTCATCACCACGTTCCTGAACATGCGCGCGCCTGGCATGACGCTGCACAAGGTGCCGCTGTTTGCCTGGTCGATCTTTGTCACTGCATGGCTGCTGCTCTTGGCGCTGCCGGTTCTGGCGGGCGCGATCACCATGCTGCTGACCGATCGGAATTTCGGCACCACCTTCTTCGATGTGGCTGGTGGCGGTGACCCGGTTTTGTTCCAGCACATCTTCTGGTTCTTCGGCCACCCTGAGGTCTACATCGTTGTTCTGCCCGCCTTTGGTGTGATCTCACATGTGGTGGCGACCTTCTCGAAAAAGCCGATCTTTGGCTATTTGCCGATGGTCTATGCGCTTGTGGCAATCGGGGGCTTGGGCTTCGTGGTCTGGGCGCACCATATGTACACCGTCGGCATGACGCTGACGCAGCAGGCCTATTTCATGGTCGCCACGATGGTGATCGCGGTGCCCACGGGGATCAAGATCTTCTCCTGGATTGCCACCATGTGGCAGGGCTCGATCAGCTTCAAAACCCCGATGCTCTTCGCCATTGGCTTCATCTTCTTGTTCACCTTTGGCGGCGTGACCGGCATCGTGCTCAGCCAGGCAGGCGTGGACCGGGCGTATCACGACACCTACTATGTGGTGGCCCATTTCCACTATGTGATGAGCTTGGGTGCGGTCTTCGGCATCTTCGCGGCGGTCTATTACTGGATCGGCAAGATGAGCGGTCGGCAATATCCGGAATGGGCTGGTAAGCTGCATTTCTGGCTCTTCTTCATCGGCGCGAACATCACCTTCTTCCCGCAGCATTTCCTGGGCCGTCAGGGTATGCCGCGCCGCTATATCGACTACCCGGAAGCCTTCGCTTACTGGAACTGGATCTCGTCCTGGGGCGCGTTCCTATCCTTTGCCTCCTTCCTGCTCTTCATCGGCATCGTGTTCTACACGCTGCGCTTTGGTCGCAAGGTCGAAGAGAAGGCCTATTGGGGCGAACATGCGGATACGCTGGAATGGACCCTGCCGAACCCACCGCCGGAGCACACCTTCGAGGAGCTGCCGACGCGGGAGATGTGGGACAAGCAACCGCATCATTAAGGTCCATGCCGGTCCTGATCGAAACCACAGAGACTGGGGCCCCGGAGATATTCGGGGCCCTTTCTCATTCCGGCCACGGCGCGCCATGTCTGCGCGTCGTGTTGACCCCTTATCGCTCGCTCACACCTGATGGGTTCGTCTGGTTCATCGGGCTCACCGCGTCGCTGATTTCGTTGCCGCTTCTGGCGGTCATCGGCACCTCGCTTTTCTGGGGCCTATTACCATTCATAGTTGCGGCAGTGGCGGCGATCTGGTGGGGGCTCAAACGCAGCTGGCGGGACATGGAGCTTTACGAAGAGGTGGTGCTTTGGCGCGATTTGATCCGGCTTGAACGTCATGAGCCGAAACGCGGGGTCAAAGAGTGGGAGGCCAACCCCTATTGGGTGCGCGTGAACCTGCACCCGCGTGGCGGGCCGGTGCCCAATTACGTCACCCTTTCAGGTGGCCCGCGTGAGGTGGAGCTTGGCGCCTTCTTAACCCCCGGTGAACGTGTCGCGCTCAAAGATCAGTTGGAGCGCGCCTTGCGGACAACCTAGCCTGTCGCCCGCTTTCATCCTTGGCTCTGCGGCGGCAGGTCAAGCGACGTCACGAACACCGCCGATCTCGAAGCGAGACGGGTGGCGGCAAGAGCGGGCCAAGTGGTTGATTGTGAGCAAGGCGACCTTTATGGCCGTGCAGCCTTGGATTTGTCCCGATGATAGGTCAGCGCCATCGCGGCCACCTGTTGCAGTGCCGCTTGCGGATAGGCCCCCTCTGTCGGGATCAGGACAGCGCGCGCGCCGTCATAGGTGAACTCGCTTGGAAAGCGCGCGCGATAGCGATCCAAGAGATCGGTCTGACAGTGGACATAAAGCGCGCAATGCTCTGGCTGCTTCTCCGACCAACCAAGCCGGATTGTCGTACCGGCTTTGGTGGCCTCGGTCAGATAAGCGGGCTGCCCCCATTTCAGCATTTCAGTAAGGGGTCCGGTATCGGTCGCCTCAGCCGCCGCAAAGATCAGGTCGCGCATCTCCATGATCCGCTCGCGTGGTGCTGTGGGGATGGCGGCAAACACGGCGGCGACAGTCGGCGGCGGATCTATCACGGGATCACCACGATATTGCCGGTATGGGTCTTGTCGATAAAGGCCTGCTGCGCCGCGCGAAGTTCTGAGAGTGGGTAGGTCGCGGCGAGCGCCGGTTTGATCTCCCCCGCTTCGATGTAGCGGATCAGGTTCGGCATGACCTCCCGGTCGATCACGGTCGAGCCGGTGAAGGTCAGATCGCGCAAATAGAGGGTGCGCAGATCCAACTCAACCATTGGTCCGGCGATGGCACCCGAGCAGGTATAGCGCCCGCCCCGGGCCAGGATATCGATGAGATGCGGCCAATAGGCCCCGCCAACCACATCCGCAACGACAGTGATACGCTCCCCCGCAAGCGCTTCGCGGAGGTTCTCCGGCGCGCGCGGCAAGATTTTGTCGGGGCCCAGTGTGGCCACATCTGCGTGTTTGGCCTCAGATGCCATAGCAATCACCCGCGCCCCCCGACGTTTGCCCAATTGCACCAGCGCGCCGCCGACGCCGCCCGAGGCACCGGGAACCAATATGGTATCCTCTGCACCCACCTTGGCGCGGCTCAGCATCCCCTCGGCTGTGGAGTAGGAACAACTGAACGTCGCCAGCTCGGCATCGGATAACTCCGACCGCACGGCCAGGGCATTGGTCGATGGGATGACTGTGTATTCAGCAAAGCCACCATTCATTTCGGACCCGAAATATCCGGCTTTGTCCTTATTCTCTGGGTCCTCCGGGTCGCGGATCCAATTATCGGTGATGACCCGTTCGCCTATGCGCGCCGCGTCAACGCCATCGCCAACGGCCACGATCTGGCCACAGGCATCCGCGCCTTGAATACGCGGAAAGGTGATCGGGGCGCCGCCCCAGGAGGGGTCGTCCTCGGCAAGCTCTGCATAGGCGCCGCCGGTTGTGGCGTCGCTGACCGCCTTCGAATACCAGCCGGAGCGCGTATTCACATCGGTATTGTTCAGCCCGCAGGCCGCAACCTTGATCAGCACCTGACCGGGTCCAGGCACGGGAACTGGCCAATCCTCGCGCCACTCATAAGCGTCGAGATCACCATGACCGGTCAGCACCATTGCCTTCATTGTCTCGGGTTGCGGCATCTTCGGCTCCTCCAGCGGGCACACGTCCGGACCCCCTCAGACTTCCGGGGTGTTCGACCATATCGCGCCGCACTCTCCATCACGGGATCGCGGCGTGGCAAGCGGTTTTCGGCGCGTTGAGTCGGTGCGGCCAAGACGGGCGCCTGGGTGATTGATCCGAAATCTGGGTCAGACCGGCCCGAGGCCGATCTGACCGCATGATCATCAACGGCCGGTCGGTAATGGACTTGCTTGCCGCCGATCAGGCCTGACGCGGGTCGAGAAGCTTGGCCAAGACACGGTCTTTCGTCACCTGACCGATGGCTTTGCCGTCCAGTTCCACGCCGACGGGCATATTCTCGCCTTCGATGATCTCCATCACTTTACGGATGTCTTCATCCGGCCCAACCCAAACCGTCGGTGTCCCCTCCACCGGCACCATCACGTCGCGGGCACACAGCACGCCAAGCGGGTTCATATGGGCGACGAAGTCCGCCACATAGTCGTCGGCCGGATCAGAGTAGATCTCCTTCGGCGTGCCGCATTGCACGATCCGCCCGCCTTCCATAATCGCGATCCGATCGCCCAGTTTGAAGGCCTCGTCCAGATCGTGGCTGACGAAGATGATGGTGCGTTTGAGGGTCTGTTGCAGCTCAATCAATTCATTCTGCAGGCGCGTGCGAATGAGCGGGTCCAGCGCCGAGAAGGGTTCATCCATCAGAAGAATTGGCGCATCGGTGACAAAGGCGCGGGCGAGACCCACGCGCTGCTGCATGCCGCCCGAGAGATCGCCGACCTTGCGGTCGGCCCAATCGGTCAGACCCACAAGCGCCAATTGCCGATCCACGCGCTCTTTGCGGTCGACGGATGAAATGCCGCCAAGTTCCAGACCCAGCCCCACATTTTCCCGCACAGTGCGCCAGGGCAAAAGGCCAAACTGCTGAAACACCATGGCAATCTGCGTCTGGCGCATCCGGCGGAGTGTGGCCGGATTGGCATGCGTGACATCGATCATCTCGGTGCCGTCGTTGACTCGGACCGTGCCGCGGACCACCGGGTTCAACCCGTTCACGGCGCGCAGAAGGGTCGATTTCCCCGAGCCGGAGAGGCCCATCAGGACCAGAATTTCGCCCTCTTGCACATTGAGTTTACAGTTATGGACGCCAAGAACTTGGCCGGTTTCAGCCTGTACGTCATGACGCGATTTGCCGTCATCCATCAATGGCAGAGCGGTTTCGGGTTTTTCGCCGAAGACGATGGAAACATCGTCGAATTCAACAGCGGTACTCATTTGCGTTCCACCCTCAGCATGCGGTCGAGCATGATCGCCACGACCACAATGATAAATCCGCTCTCAAAGCCAAGTGAGGTGTTGACGGAATTCAGGGCGCGGACGACGGGCACACCTAGACCATCTGCCCCAACCAGCGCCGCGATCACCACCATCGAGAGCGACAGCATGATGGTTTGGTTCAGACCAGCCATGATCTGCGGCAGCGCGTAAGGCAACTCGACTTTCCAGAGTTTTTGACGCGGGGTGGCCCCGAACGCCTCTGCGGCCTCAATCAATGGCTGCGGCGTCGAGGAGATGCCCAGATGTGTCAGCCGGATCGGTGCGGGCAGCACGAAGATCACCGTTGCGATCAGGCCCGGCACCATGCCGATGCCAAAAAACACAATTGCCGGGATCAGGTAGACGAAGGTTGGCAGCGTCTGCATCAGGTCCAGGACCGGTCGCATGAACTGATAAAGCCGAGGCCGGTGGGCCGCGGCAATGCCAATCGGCACACCCACGGCCATGCAGACCACGCAGGCCGAGAGGACAAGGGTGAGGCTTTCGGTGGTTTCTTCCCAATAGCCTTGGTTCAGAATGAAGAGAAAGCCCAAGAAAATAAGTGCAGGGACTTGCCAGCGGCGATGAATATACCAGGCCAGCCAGGTGAAAATCGCGATGATCAGAAACGGGTGCAGATCGGGGTTGTAAAGCGGTTGATAGCGTTCAGCCCCGGTGGCCCAAGAGATGTCGAGCGGGTCTTGCAGGATCGCGAGGATCGCGTCGATCATCGCCTCAAGCAAAATCGACAGCCCGTCGAAAAACAGTGCGCCGTGTTCCTGCAGCCAATCGAAGGCGTCGCCCGCGATCCGACCCACAGGAATCTTATTGTCTTCTATCCAGTCTAGCATCATGCCCCCGGTTTTTTTGAAAAAACCGGTCCGGAATTTTCAAAATTCCGGGGCCGGCGGGGTGGGCACGTGTTTGTTACATGCCCACCCGAATGTCTGCTTACATGTCGAGCGCGGCAGTCACGGCGTCGACCGCATCGCCACCGTCCATGGTGGTCACGCCATCCAGCCAAGCAGGCCATACATCGCGGTTCGCCGACAGCCAGGCCGAGGCCGCATCGCGCGGATCCATCCCGTCATTCAGGATGCCGCCCATGATCTCGTTTTCCATCGCCAGCGTGAATTCCAAGTTGTTCAGAAGCGCACCCACATTCGGGCAGGCATCCACATAGCCAGCGGAGGTGTTGGTGTAGACGGTTGCGCCGCCCAGATTGGGCCCGAACCAGTCATCGCCGCCTTCAAGATAGGTCAGGTCGAAGTTCGCGTTCATCGGGTGCGGTTCCCAGCCGAGAAACACGACGGGTTCATCACGGTCCGAGGCGCGCGCCACTTGCGCCAGCATCCCGGCTTCGGAGCTTTCCACCACGTCGAACTCTTCCAACCCGAACGCGTTGGCCTCGATCATGTCGAGGATCAGGCGGTTCCCATCATTGCCCGGTTCGATCCCGTAAATCTCGCCCTCCAGCGCGTCGAGATTGGCCGCGATCGTATCGAAACTGGTGATGCCCAGAGCAGCTCCGGCGGCGTTTGTCGCCAGCGTGTATTTCGCGCCTTCCAGGTTTGCGCGGACGGTGTCGACGGTGCCGGCCTCGCGGTAAGGGGCGATATCGGCCTCCATGGTTGGCATCCAGTTGCCCAGGAAGATATCGATATCGCCCGAGGCCAGGGCCGTATAGGTCACCGGCACGGACAGTACCTGAATATCCGTCTCATAGCCAAGCGCATCCAGCACATAGGTCGTCGCCGCCGTGGTCGCGGTGATATCGGTCCAGCCCACATCGGAGAAGGTGATGGTCTCGCAATCGGCGGCCACAAGACCCGCGCTCATCACCAAGGCGATGGCGGAGGTTGTCGTCAGTTTTAGCATTGTGCTACTCCCTGTTTTTTGATTGACTCATCAGTCAACATTAACGAATCTTAATCTGTATCCTGTCAACGGAGAAGATTGTGCCCAAAATCGGTATGGAACCTCTCCGTCGATCTGCTTTGGTCGAGGCAACGATCATCGAGATCGGCCGTGTAGGGACGTTAGACATCACCGTGGCGCAGATTGCAAAGCGCGCGGGCATGTCGAGTGCACTGGCGCATCACTATTTTGGCGGCAAGGAACAGATGTTCGCCGCCGCCATGCGGCATGTGTTGACGCTTTATGGGGCCGAAGTACGCGGCGCTTTGGCAATGGCGAAGACGCCGCGCGCTCGGATTGAGGCGGTGATCCGCGCCAGTTTCTCGCCCAGCCATTTCCGCCCTGAAGTGGTCGCGGCCTGGCTCAATTTCTACGTCCAAGCGCAGCGGTCTGACGAGGCGGCGCGTCTTTTGCGCCTCTATCATGCGCGTCTGCGCAGCAATCTGCATCATGATCTGCGCAAACTCTCGCGCGCCCAAGCGATGAAGCTGACCCGCGGCATCGCGGCGATGATCGACGGGCTTTATATCCGCCAGGCCCTGAATGCCGAGCAGTTGCGCGCGGAAGACGCGATTGCGCTCCTGCTCGATTACCTCGACACCGCCCTCGCGGCGGAGGCTGACAGATGACCCAGCCCAATATCCTGATTTTCATGGTCGATCAGTTGAACGGCACCTTCTTTCCCGATGGTCCCGCCGAGCGGTTGCACGCGCCGAACCTGAAGAAACTCGCCGCCCGATCAACGCGCTTTGCCAACAGCTACACGGCCAGCCCGCTCTGCGCGCCGGGCCGCGCGAGCTTCATGTCCGGCCTCCTGCCGTCCCGCTCTCGCGTTTATGACAATGCTGCCGAGTTTGCCTCCGACATTCCCACCTATGCCCACCATCTCCGCCGGGCGGGGTATCAGACCTGCCTCTCAGGTAAGATGCATTTCGTCGGTCCTGATCAGTTGCATGGGTTCGAGGAGCGGCTGACCACCGATATCTACCCCGCCGATTTTGGCTGGACGCCGGATTACCGCAAGCCCGGTGAGCGGATCGACTGGTGGTATCACAATATGGGCTCGGTGACGGGCGCCGGCGTGGCCGAGATTTCCAACCAGATGGAATATGACGATGAGGTCGCGTTTCAGGCGCGGCAGAAGGTCTATGATCTGGCCCGTGGGAAAGATGCGCGCCCTTGGTGCCTGACGGTCAGCTTCACCCACCCGCACGACCCGTACGTGGCGCGGAAGAAATATTGGGACCTTTATAAGGATTGCGACCATCTGCTGCCTGAGGTCCCGGCGATGGATTATGAAGACCATGACCCCCACGCGCAGCGCATCTTCGACGCAAATGACTGGCGCAGCTTCGACATCACCGAAGACGATATCCGCCGGACCCGCCGCGCTTATTTCGCCAATATTTCTTATCTCGACGACAAGATCGGCGAGGTGATGGAGGCGCTAGAGGCGACCCGACAGGAGGCGATCATCCTTTTCGTCTCGGATCACGGCGATATGCTGGGCGAGCGCGGGCTCTGGTTCAAAATGTGCTTCTATGAGGGGTCTGCCCGCGTTCCGATCATGATCTCCGCGCCGGATATGCAGACTGGCCTTGTCACCGATCCGGTCTCCAATATCGATATTTGCCCGACGCTTTGCGATCTTGCGGGTGTCAGCATGGAAGAGGTGGCCCCATGGACCACGGGCGAAAGCCTCGTGCCTTTGGGCCAGGGCGGCACGCGCGACACACCTGTGGCGATGGAATATGCCGCCGAGGCCTCCTACGCGCCGCTGGTCTGCCTGCGGTATGGCAAGTGGAAATACACGCGCTGCGCGCTCGATCCCGACCAGCTCTTCGATCTGGAGTCTGACCCGCACGAGTTGAGAAATCTGGCCGAGCATCCGGACCATCAAGGCACGGTGACGACGCTCCGCGCGAAGTCCGAGGCGCGCTGGGATTTGGAGGCCTTCGACGCCCAGGTACGCGAAAGCCAGGCCCGGCGCTGGGTGGTCTATGAGGCGCTCCGCAAGGGCGGCTACTACCCCTGGGATTTCCAGCCCCTGCAACAGGCCAGCGAGCGCTTCATGCGCAACCATATGGATTTGAACACACTCGAAGAAAGCCAGCGCTTCCCGCGCGGCGAATGACGGCCCGTCGCGGCTGACATCAAAGGATGAGGACCGGATCATGACACAGCCCATCATCAGGCTTAACCCGCCGACCATGCCGAATTCTCGGGATATGGGATATTCGCAGATCTCGATCGTTGAGCCGGGCCGGATGGCCTATGTCTCAGGTCAGGTTGCTTGGACGCCCGATGGCACCCCTGCACCTGACAGCCTGGCCGAGCAGACCCGTCTTGCGGCGGCCAATGCGCAAGCCGCACTCGATGCCCTGGCGGCGACACCCGAGGATATCGTCATGCTGCGCTGTTTCATGACCGATTTGACTGATGACGCGCTGGCCGAGGCGTTTCCGCCGCTGTTGGAGTTTCTGGATGGAGCAGAGCCCTGCATCACCGGCGTCGGCGTGGCCGCCCTAGCGGGCGCGGACCTCAAGATCGAGCTGGAGCTGACCGTGCGCGTGCCGGACGGATCGCTGCCCTAAGACCACGAAAGAGAGATGCGAAGGCGTGTCGATTTGGCCGCTTTTTGCAACGGACCGACCTTGAATGTGATGCGCGCGAGCGGCGCGCCGAATGAGGATTGTAATGACATTCACACCCCCCAAGCCAGCCATTTTGTCAATGGTACCTATGTTGAAGACAGCGCTGGTGACCCGATTCCGGTGGTCTATCCGGCCACGGGAAAGGTGCTCTGCACGCTCCATGCTGCCACGCCTGCGATCATTGATCAGGCGCTGGAGGCGGCAAAGGCGGCGCAGAGGGTTTGGGCCAAGACCAGCGGCGCGGATCGGTCCCGCATCTTGCGCCGGGCGTCGGAAATCATGCGCGACCGCAATCATGAGCTGAGCGTGTTGGAGACGTACGACACCGGCAAACCGCTACAGGAAACGCTGGTGGCCGATGCGACCTCCGGTGCCGATGCCCTCGAATACTTCGCGGCCCATGCAGCGACGATGACCGGGGAACATATCTCGCTGCCTGGCGGCGATTTCGCTTATACGATCCGCGAGCCGCTTGGCGTCTGCGCGGGGCTTGGCGCATGGAATTACCCGACGCAGATCATCTGCTGGAAGACGGCCCCGGCGCTCGCCTGCGGCAATGCGATGGTGTTTAAACCGTCCGAAACGACGCCGCTTTGTGCCCTGAGAGTTGCTGAAATCCTGACGGAAGCCGGTGCGCCCCCGGGGCTGATCAATGTGATCCAGGGCTATGGCCCGGTTGGCGCGGCGCTCTCCACCGATCCGCGCGTGGCCAAGGTCTCGCTCACCGGCTCGGCACCAACGGGCAAGAAGGTCTATGCCGCTGCGGCTGCGGGCATGAAGCACGTCACCATGGAACTGGGCGGCAAATCTCCTCTGGTGATCTTTGACGATGCCGATTTGGAAAATGCCGTCTCTGGTGCGATCATGGCGAATTTCTATTCCTCTGGTCAGGTCTGTTCCAACGGCACCCGGGTTTTTGTGCAATCCGGTATCAAAGAGGCGTTTCTGGCCCGGCTGAGCGAACGGCTTGCCGATGCCGTGATCGGCGACCCTCTGGATGAGAAAACAAACTTCGGCCCAATGGTGTCGGAGGCGCAGATGAAGATTGTTGCGGGCTATATCGCCAAGGGTCTTGAGGAGGGGGCGCACTTGGTCACTGGTGGCACACGCCTCGACCGCGACGGGTTCTTCCTCGCCCCCACGGTCTTTACCGATGTCACCGATAAGATGACCATCGCGACAGAGGAAATCTTCGGCCCGGTGCTGAGCGTCCTCGATTTCGAGACCGAAGAGGAGGTGATCGCCCGGGCCAATGACACCGAATTTGGCCTGGCCGCGGGCGTCTTTACCCAAGACATCACCCGCGCCCATCGCGTGGTGCAAAGTTTCGAGGCTGGCACCTGTTATGTGAACTGCTACAATCTCGCGCCCGTTGAAGCGCCTTTTGGTGGCGTCAAAGCCTCCGGCGTCGGTCGCGAAAACTCCCGCGAAGCACTCAACCACTACTCCCAAACCCGGACCGTCTACATCGCGATGAACGCTGTAGAGGCCCCTTTCTAAGGCTCTGACATGGAAGCAGATTTTGTGATCGTCGGCGCCGGTTCGGCTGGCTGTGCAATGGCCTATCGTTTGTCGGAGAGCGGCGCTTCGGTCCTGATTGTAGAGGCCGGTGGCACCGATATCGGCCCGTTCATTCAGATGCCCGCCGCGCTCAGCTATCCGATGAATATGCGGCGCTATGATTGGGGCTTCCAATCCGAGCCGGAGCCGCATCTGGGCGGTCGTCGCCTCGCCACGCCGCGCGGCAAAGTCGTCGGTGGATCAAGCTCGATCAACGGCATGATCTATGTGCGCGGCCATGCGCGCGATTTCGACACCTGGGCCGAGATGGGCGCGGATGGCTGGAGCTATGCCGATGTGCTGCCCTATTACAAACGGCTGGAGCATTGGCATCCGGGTCCTTGGGGTGGCGACATGCATTGGCGCGGCACAACGGGTCCGCTGCATGTGACCCGCGGCCCGCGAAAAAATCCGCTCTATCACGCCTTTGTCGAAGCCGGGCAGCAGGCAGGCTATCCCAGGACGGATGACTATAACGGCCATCAACAGGAAGGCTTTGGCCCGTTTGAGCAAACTGTTTGGCGCGGGCGGCGTTGGTCGGCGGCCAATGCGTATCTGCGGCCCGCGCTGAAGCGGGAAAACTGCGATCTGTTGCGTGCAGAGGTCCGACGTGTGGTGATCGAACAAGGGCGCGCCGTCGGAGTCGAAGTGGCGCGCGGCAGCGGGACCGAGGTGATCAAAGCGCGCCGCGAGGTGATCCTCGCCGCCTCCTCAATCAACTCACCGAAGCTGTTGATGCTCTCCGGGATCGGCCCGGCTGCGCATTTGATTGAGCATGGCATTCCGGTTGTCGCGGATCGCGCGGGCGTGGGGCAGAACCTGCAAGACCACCTGGAGCTCTATATCCAGATGGCGGCAAGTCAGCCGGTGACACTTTACAAGCATTGGAACCTGATCTCGAAAGCGGTGATCGGGGCGCAGTGGCTCTTCACCAAAACCGGTCTGGGCGCCTCGAACCAATTTGAATCCACCGGCTTCATCCGTAGCCGCGCCGGCATCGATTATCCCGATATTCAGTTTCATTTCCTGCCGCTTGCGGTGCGCTATGACGGCAAGACAGCCGCCGAAGGCCACGGGTTCCAAGCCCATGTTGGCCCAATGCGCAGCCCGTCACGCGGAGCCGTCACATTGGCGTCGACCGACCCAAAGGACCCACCCAAAATCCTCTTCAACTACATGTCGACGGAGCAGGATTGGGAGGATTTCCGCCGTTGCATCCGCCTGACCCGGGAGATTTTCGCGCAAGACGCGTTCAAACCCTACGTGAAGCATGAGATCCAACCGGGCAATGCGCTGCAATCGGATGACGAGTTGGACGGTTTCATTCGTGAGCATGCCGAAAGCGCCTATCACCCCTGCGGAACGGCGCGGATGGGCCGTGCCGATGATCCGATGGCGGTCGTAGACCCGCAAGCGCGGGTGATCGGTGTTGACCGGCTGCGCTTGGCTGACAGTTCTGTCTTCCCATTGATTCCGAATGGAAATCTGAATGCCCCCTCGATCATGGTGGGTGAGAAAGCGGCGGATCACATCCTGGGTAAGACACCCTTACCGCCCTCCAATGCGGAACCGTGGATGCATCCCGATTGGCAGATCGCGCAGCGCTGAACTGAATGCGTCAGCGGCTCTGTGCCGACCGAGTCCAGATCACCGGGAACCAGTCTTCGCGGAGCCGCTGGCCCGGCACCATGTCATGGCCGGGGAAGGGCGGCGACGTCCGCCCTGGGCGCTCTACATAACGCGCATCATCACCCAATAAGCGGAGCGAAAAGGCGCGCCGTCGCGTTACCGCTTCATTGCCGCGCGCACCATGCAAACAGCCGTAATGGAACGCCACCGCATCCCCCGGCTCCATCTCCCACTCCAACACTGTCATGCCTTCGGCATCAGGGTCCGGCACCGGCAGATAGGCGTCGCTTTCGGCATAGAAATCTTCCTCCGAAAGCCAGCGGGTCGGCAAGACCGGCTTTCCCCATAAATGCGAACCTGCGACGCAACGCAACGACGCCTCGCGCACTGGGTCAAGCGGTGACCAGAAGCTAACCACCTGCCGCCCCTCGACGAAGTAATACGGCCCATCTTGATGCCAGGGCGTGGGTTTCGAGGTGCCCGGTTCTTTTACAAGAACATGATCGTGGAACATTTGCACACGCTCCGACCCCATCAAATCGGCGGCCACCTCAGCCGCGGGCGAGGTGGCGACCACGTCCTGAAACTCCGGGATGCGGGTCCAATTGCAATAGTCATCAAAAAACCGGCCCGCTTCGCCCTCCTTGAGGTTCTCGGCAGCATAGGGCCCGGGCTCTGCCATGTTGCGGGCAATGCCGCTGCGCAAGGTGTCAACATGATCGGCAAAGAGCCCTTTGATCAGCACGGCCCCATCGCGTTGATAGGCGGCGATTTGGTCGGGCGTGACAAGCGGATGCGGCATGACGGCTGTCCTCAGCAAAGTTCGAGGCAAGCTTTGCTCAGATTCTCCCCCGGTGCCAGCCCATACATGCAGTTTGACACATTGCTCCGGCAACTTGCCGGAACCCGGTGCCGCCCTCCGCAATCAGGGAGTTTTAAGTCTCTGACACTGCCGCTAACCTCGCGCCGACCCCGGGCCGGAACCCGGGCACCACCATCATTTGGGGAGCAGGATGGACCGCGCCGAGATCGTACATGAAAATTTCCAAACCCGGGTCCGCGCGGGCGACCTTCCGCCTGGCGCGGCACCAAATGCCGCGCTTAGCAACCCGGATGCGGTGCGGCTGTTTCGGGCGCAATGCCTCAGCCGGGCGTTGGATCGAACAAGCCGCGCGATGCAGAAAGCCGGGCAGGGGTTTTACACGATCGGATCGTCTGGCCATGAGGGGATGGCCGCCGTCGCGCATGCGCTGCGCCCCGATGACATCGCCTTCCTGCATTACCGCGATGCTGCGTTTCAAATCGCCCGCGCCGATCAGGTGCCGGGGCAATCGATCGCTTGGGATATGCTCCTCAGCTTTGCGTGTTCTTCCGAAGACCCGATCTCTGGCGGGCGGCACAAAGTGCTTGGCTCCAAGCCGCTGATGATCCCGCCGCAAACCTCCACCATTGCCAGCCATCTGCCGAAAGCCGTCGGCGCGGCCTATGGGTTGGGCTTGGCCCGGCGGCACCCGCCCGAACACCGGATGC
The DNA here is from genome assembly GCF_030407165.1 of Fontisubflavum oceani. GTDB lineage: Bacteria > Pseudomonadota > Alphaproteobacteria > Rhodobacterales > Rhodobacteraceae > Rhodophyticola > Rhodophyticola oceani. Next base: position 3,511,239 of record NZ_CP129111.1, on the reverse strand, counting down.
TGGCCGAAGATGCCATCTCAGTCTGTTCCTTTGGCGATGCCTCGTTGAACCATTCCACGGCGCAAGGCGCGATCAACACGGCGGGCTGGACCTCGGTGCAATCAGTGCCGCTGCCGCTTCTGTTCGTCTGTGAGGATAATGGCATTGGGATCTCGACGGAAACGCCGAAAGGCTGGGTCGCGGCCTCGCTACAACATCGCCCCGGCGTGAAATACGTCCATGCCGATGGGTTGGACCTCTACGATACGGCGCGCGCGGCCGCTGAGGCCGCTGACTATGTGCGCACGCGCCGCAAACCGGCGGTGCTCCACCTCACCATGGTGCGGCTCTACGGCCATGCGGGGGCCGATCTGCCCACCACCTATCTGCCAAAATCGCAGGTCGAGGCGGAGGAGGCGAATGACCCGCTTTTGCACTCCGTCCGCTTGTTGGAAGCGGCCGGGGCACTGGATCGCAGCGCGGCTCTGGCGATTTATGACGAGACCTGCGCCCGGGTGCAGGCCATTGCCGCCGAAGCGACGACCCGCCCGCGTCTGAAAACCGCGAAAGATGTGATGTCGAGCCTGATCCCGCCGAAACGCGCCTGCCGCCCGACCAATGGCCCGTCGGCAGAGGCGCGGGCGGCGGCCTTTGGCAGCGATCTCAAGCAGTTGGACAGCCCGCAACCGATGTCGCGCCTGATCAACTGGGCGCTGACCGATCTGATGCTGGAGCATGGCGAGGTCGTCATGATGGGCGAGGATGTGGGGCGCAAAGGCGGTGTTTACGGCGTCACACAGAAACTGCATCAGCGTCTTGGCGCGGACCGGATGATCGACACGCTGTTGGACGAGCAATCCATCCTCGGCCTGGCCATCGGCTTGGCGCAGAACGGGTTTGTCCCGATGCCCGAGATCCAGTTCCTTGCTTATCTGCACAATGCCGAGGATCAGCTCCGGGGCGAGGCGGCGACCCTGCCATTCTTCAGTCAGGGTCAGTTCACCAACCCGATGGTCCTCCGCATTGCCGGGCTCGGCTATCAAAAGGGTTTCGGCGGCCATTTCCACAATGACAATTCGGTCGCCGTGTTGCGCGATATCCCGGGGTTGATCTTGGCGTGCCCGTCCAATGGTGCCGACGCCGCGATGATGCTGCGCGAGGCCGTGCGGCTGGCGCGTGAAGAGCAGCGGCTGGTTGTCTTCCTCGAACCCATCGCACTCTATCCGATGCGGGATCTGCATGAGCCAGGCGATGGCGGCTGGATGCAAGCCTATCCCGCGCCGGATCAGCGGATCGCCTTGGGCGAGGTCGGCCAACAGGGCGACGGCACGGACCTCGCCATCGTCACATTCGGCAATGGCACTTATCTCTCGCATCAGGCGCAGGCAAAGCTTGCGGTGGCGGGTGTCGATGCGCGGGTGATTGATTTGCGTTGGCTGTCCCCCTTGCCGGAACCTGCTGTGCGAGAGGCCATCGCGGGCTGCAAACATGTGCTGATCGTCGATGAAACCCGGCGCTCCGGCGGCGTGGCCGAGGCGCTGATGGCGATGCTGGCCGAAGCGGGCGTGGCCTCTTATGCCCGGCTCACGGCGGAGGACAGTTTTATCGCGACCGGGCCGGCCTATGCCGCCACCATGCCCTCGGCAGACGGCATCGTTGAGGCAGCAATGGCTCTCGTAGGAGGTGCAAAATGACCCGGCGTGCGGTGCTGATCTGCCCCGGGCGGGGCACCTATAACAAAGCCGAACTTGGGTATCTGGCACGTCATCACGGCGACAAACCGGATCTTCTGGCGCGCTTCGATGCGATCCGCACCGCTGAGGGGCAAGAGACCGTTACGGAGCTTGACGGTGCCGCGCGGTTCCAGACGGCCAAGCACACCCGCGGCGATATCGCATCCCCGCTGATCTATGCGTCCTCCTTTGCCGATGCGCAGGCCCTGGCCGAGGATATCGAGATTATTGCCGTCACCGGAAATTCCATGGGCTGGTACATCGCACTGGCCGCCGGAGGTGCGCTTTCCGCCGAAGATGGGTTTCGGGTCGTCAATACGATGGGCCGCTTGATGCAAGAGGCCTCTATCGGCGGGCAATTGGTTTATCCCGTTGTGGGGGAGACCTGGCAACCCGATCCGGCACGAAAGAGCGATCTGATGGCCTTGGTGGCAGAGATCAACGCCCGAGAAAACCACACTCTGGCGCTCTCGATCGATTTGGGCGGGATGCTTGTCTTGGCCGGTGATGAGCCGGGCCTCTCCGCGTTTGAGGCAGCTGCGCCGAAGGATGCAACGCGGGCGCCACTGCGCCTGCCGAACCATGCGGCTTTTCATACCGGGATGCAGACCCCCGTTGCAGAACGGGGGCGTCGCCTCCTGTCTCCAGAGATGTTTGGTCAACCCAAGACGCCGCTCATTGACGGTCGGGGCGCCATCTGGTGGCCATATGCGACCGATCCAGCGGAGCTTTGGGATTACACGCTTGGGCATCAGGTCATCGAACCTTATGATTTCACCCGTGCCGTTACGGTCGCGGCCCGTGAATTTGCTCCCGATCTCTTCATTGTCACCGGTCCGGGCACGACGCTTGGCGGTGCCGTGGCACAATCGCTGATCGCTTGCGATTGGCGCGGCCTCGCCAGCAAGGCGGATTTCCAGACCCGACAGGCCCAGAACCCATTCCTGATCGCCATGGGGCGGGAGGATCAACGCAAGCTGGTGGTCTAAAAGCGACATGCAAGCACTAGACAAATGTGTCTAGACAGGGTCGGAATCGCCGCATAGCCTCCCCCAAAGCCATGAGGATAAGGGAGGCTCGGCATGAAATCGCAGTATCGCGTTGTGGTCATCGGTGGCGGGGTTGTCGGCGCATCGGTGCTCTACCATCTGGCCAAATTCGGCTGGTCCGATGTTTGTCTACTGGAACGCTCTATCTTGACGGCTGGGTCCTCCTGGCACGCGGCGGGGGGTATCCATGCCTTGAACGCAGACCCGAATATCGCGGCGCTTCAGGCTTACACCATTGATCTTCTTCCGAAAATCGAAGAGGAGAGTGGTCAGAATATCGGCCTTCATATGACCGGCGGCTTGACCATGGCGGGCACGCCGGACCGCTGGGAATGGCTGCAATCGGCCTATCGGGTGTTCCAATCCATCGGCATCGAAGACTGTCGCCTGGTCACGCCGGAAGAGGCCGTGGCGCTGAACCCGATTATGTCGGGCGACGGGCTTCTGGGCGGCATGTGGGCCGATCGCGAGGGGTATATCGACACCACCGGCACGGTGCATGCCTATGCGGGCGCGGCCAAGAAAAACGGCGCCTCGGTTTTCGAACACACCAAGGTCGAAGAGCTGATCCAGACCGCCGATGGCTGGCAGGTCGTGACCGACAAAGGCACGATCACCTGCGAACATGTGGTCAATGCGGGCGGGCTTTGGGCCAAGCAGGTTGGGCGCATGGCGGGGATCGAACTGCCGGTTTCGCCACTGAAGCACCATTACCTGATCTCCGACACGATCCCGGCTTTGGAGGAGTTGGATTTCGAGGTGCCGATGACGGTCGATCTCGAAGGCTTCACCTATCTCCGGCAGGATCAGAAGGGCGTCTTGCTCGGGATCTATGAGATCGACCATGAGCATTGGGCGATGGATGGCGCGCCTTGGGATTATGGGATGGAGCTGTTCCAGGAGGACACCGACCGGATCGAAAAGGAGCTGATCCTCGGCTTCGAACGTTACCCGGCGCTGCAAGAGGTCGGCGTGAAAACATGGGTTAACGGCGCCTTCACCTTCTCGCCCGATGGCAACCCGCTGGTTGGCCCGGTCCCTGGCAAACCTGGCTATTGGTGCGCTTGCGCCGTGATGGCGGGCTTCTTGCAGGGCGGCGGGGTTGGCAAATCGCTGGCCGAATGGATGATCCATGGCGAGCCTGAGGCCGATGTCTATGGCATGGATGTCGCTCGCTATGGCGGCTTTGCGGAGAACCGGCGCTATATTCGCGAGACCACCGGGCAATTCTATTCCCGCCGTTTCGTGATGACTTATCCGAACGAACAACTGCCCGCAGGCCGCCCGCTGAAAATGGCTCCGGCTCATGACGCGATGACAGAGGCGGGCTGCAAATGGGGCGTGAGTTGGGACTTGGAGGTGCCGCTCTATTTCGCGCCGAAAGGGTTCGAAGAGACGCCGACGCTGAAACGCTCTAACGCCCATGACATCGTGGCCGAGGAATGCCGCGCGATCCGCGAAGGCGTTGGCCTGCTCGATATCACCGGCTTCTCGCGCTACGAGGTCACCGGCCCCAATGCCGAGGCGTGGCTCGACCGGATCATGGCTTCGAAACTGCCCGCGCCGGGCCGCGCGCGGCTGGCCCCGATGCTGAGCGAAACCGGCAAACTCAAAGGTGACCTGACGGTCTTCAACTGGGGCGATGGCAGCTGGTGGATTATGGGCAGCTATTACCTCCGCGCCTGGCATATGCGCTGGTTCAACGATCATCTGACCGAGGGCGTTCAGGTGCGCGATCTGGGCGAGGAGATTTGCGGCTTTGGTCTCGCCGGGCCAAAATCCCGCGCGGTGATCGAGAGCGTGGCCGAAACCGATCTTTCCGGCTTGCCCTTCATGGGCTGTATGGAGGCCGATATCGGGCTGATCCGGGCGCGGGTGGCGCGCATGTCGGTGACGGGAGAGCTTGGGTTTGAGATCAACTGCCGCATTGGCGATCACGTGGCGCTCCGCCGGATGCTGCTTGAGGCCGGTGCCGGAGAGGGGCTCCGCGAATGCGGGTTCAATGCGATGCTCTCCACCCGGCTTGAGAAAAGCTTCGGCATCTGGAACGCCGAGTTCACCCAAGGCTACACGCCCGGGATGACCGGCATGGATCGTTGGATCGATTGGGAAAAACCGGATTTCATCGGGCGCGACGCCGCGATTGCCGAACGCGATGGCAACGGCCCGGCACAGGTGCAGGTGACCTTGGAGATCGATGCCGATGGGGCCGACGCCAGCGGGTTTGAGCCGATCTGGGCAGAGGGCGAGAAGGTGGGTTTCGTGACCTCCGGCGGCTTCGGCCATCACACCGGCAAATCGCTGGCCATGGCGTTGGTGAACCAGGAGCATGCGGGCGAGGGGGCGGCGTTGAGCGTTCATGTCGTCGGGGTCGAACGCGCCGCAAAGGTGATCGCGCCATCGCCTTATGATCCGCAAGGCAAGGCGATGCGCGGATGACCCGGGGCACACGGCGCAGACGCGGGCGGGAGGGGGCCGCGGCGGCCCCACCCAAACGCAAAACCGACTATCGCCATCTGAAGAACCCGTTCCCGCAAATGGCCGTGTTCTCCGAAGATCGCATTTATGCGATCCATGAGGCCGCGCTCGATGTTTTGGAACGGCTCGGCGTGAAAGTCCTTCTGCCCGAGGCGCGGGCGCAGTTCAAAGCCGGCGGCGCGACCGTCGATGAGACCGAGGAGATGGTGTTTCTCGGGCGCGAGATGATCGAGGCCGCTTTGGCCACAGCACCCAAATCGATCCCGGTCAAGGCCGGTCACCCCGACCGTGATCTGACCCTGGAATTGGGCAATCTCATCTTCCAACCCGGGGCGGGTGCACCGCATGCCACCGATCTGGTCCGTGGCCGCCGCCCTGGCACCATCCAGGATTATCGCGAGCTGACGATCCTGACCCAGGTTTTCGACGTGCTCCACATGGTCCCGCCGCTGATCGAGCCGCAAGACGCGCCCACGCATCTGCGCCACTATACAACGATGGAGGCGCAGCTCACGCTGACCGACAAGCTGCCGTTTGTCTTCTCCCGTGGCAGCCCGCAGGTCGCGCAAAGCTTTGAAATGTTGCGCGATTTCCGGGGCCTGTCGGATGCGGACTTCCACGCCGCGCCGCATTGTTACACGATCATCAACACCAATTCGCCGCGCACGCTCGACATCCCGATGGCCCAAGGGTTGATCGATTTCGCACGTGCGGGTCAGGTCTCGATCGTGACGCCGTTCACGCTGATGGGAGCGATGGCGCCGATCACTGTGGCGGGTGCCATGACGCTCAGCCATGCGGAGGCGCTGGCGGCAATCACCCTGACGCAACTCGTCAAACCCGGCGCGCCAGTCTGCTACGGCACCTTCACCTCGAATGTGGATATGAAATCCGGCGCGCCTGCTTTCGGCACACCGGAACATGTCAAAGCTTCGCTGGCGGCGGGGCAACTCGCCCGGCTGGTGGGCCTGCCCTGGCGCTGCGCCAGCGGCTCGGCGGCCAATATCAACGACGCGCAGGCGGCGAATGAGACACAGTTCGGCATCTGGGGCTGTCTTCTGGCGGGCGCCACCGTGGTGATCCATTCGGCGGGCTGGCTCGAGGGTGGCCTGACCGTGTCTTATGAAAAGCTGATCACCGATCTGGAAGTCTTGCAGATGGTGGCCGAGATGTGTGCCGAGACGCAAGCGGGCGAGGCGGAGATCGGTCTCGACGCCCTGGCCGAGGTGCAGCCCGGCGGGCATTTCTTTGCTGCCGGTCAAACCATGGAGCGCTATCAGACCGAATTCTATGAACCGCTGGTGGCCGACTGGTCGAATTTCGGCACCTGGACCGAACGCGGCGAGATCGACGCCAACCACCGGGCCACCGGCATTTGGCAAGAAAAGCTCGCGCGTTTCACCCCGCCCCCGATGGACCCAGACCGGGTTGCGGCGCTAAATGAGTATATTCGTATCCAAAGCGCCGCTGGTGGCGCGCCGCCCGAAAGCTAAGCCATGCCACGCTCGCGCCCCTTGCACCGCAATGACCCCGCCAAAGAACCGCTGGTCGGCAATGTGAAAGTGACCCGCGAGGATTGGCTCAACGTCGCGTTGGATGTGCTCGTCTCCGACGGGGTGGAACAGGTGAAAGTGCTGGCTCTCGGGGATCGCCTCGGCGTCTCCCGGTCCAGTTTTTATTGGTATTTCAGCTCGCGGCAGGATCTGTTGGATGCCCTTTTGAAGCATTGGGAAGATACCAACACCGCCGCCCTGGTCGATCTGGCTGGCGCCGATGCCGAAACCGTCACGGGCGCGGTTTGCAACGTCTTTCGCGCCGTGGTGAACCCGCAGCTCTTTGATGTCGCGTTTGATTTCGCCGTGCGCGATTGGGCTCGCCGATCTGGCGCGGTGCGGCGGGTCTTGGACCGCTCCGATGCGAAACGTCTCGACGCGCTGACCCAGATGTTCGCGCGCTATGACTACCCGCCGCTTGAGGCCCTGACCCGGGCCCGCACGCTCTATTATATGCAGATCGGCTATAACGACGCTGATCTGAAAGAGCCGGTGGAGGACCGCCTGAAACTGGTGCCGATGTATCTCTATGTCTTCACCGGGCGGCAGCCGCAGCCTGACGAGATCGCCGATTTCACGACTTATGCCAAGGACCTTGGCTGACCCACCCATACGCGGGCAATGATCTGACGTGACGTCCTGCGGGAGCGCGCCCGCTTGCCGAGGCACGATACCCCCTCTACCGTCCAGATAACTGAGGGAGGATCATAATGTTGTATTCATCACAGGCGCTTCATGCGCTCTGACAGCCATCTGCCCAAAGCGCTGCAAGGCCTGCGCATTCCCGCCGTCGCCGCGCCGCTTTTCATCGTCTCGGTGCCCGATCTGGTCATCGCCCAGTGCACCTCCGGCATTATCGGCAGCTTTCCGGCGCTGAATGCCCGCGAGGCCGAAGGTGAGCCGCCAATGCTGGAGGCCTGGCTGAAACAGATCACCGAAGCGTTGGACGCGCATAATCAGGCCAATCCCGACCGTCCGGCTGCGCCCTTTGCGGTCAATCAGATCGTGCATCGCTCCAATACCCGGCTGGAGCGCGATTTGGAGATTTGCGCCCGTTGGAAGGTCCCGATCTGGATCACCTCGCTCGGCGCGCGGGTGGAGGTGAATGAGGCGGCGCATTCCTGCGGCGGCATCGCGCTCCATGACATCATCAACAACACCTTCGCCAAGAAAGCGATCGACAAAGGCGCCGATGGGCTGATTGCCGTTTCTGCCGGGGCGGGTGGCCATGCCGGGCCGCAGAATCCTTTCGCTCTGATCGAAGAAATCCGGGCATGGTTCGACGGCCCCTTGCTTTTGTCGGGCTCCATCGCCAGCGGTCACGCGATCCTGGCCGCGCAAGTCGCGGGCGCTGATCTGGGCTATATCGGCTCCCCCTTCATCGCGACGGAAGAGGCGAATGCCGTCCCCGACTACAAACAGATGATCGTCGCGGGTGGCGCCGAGGATATCGTCACCTCCTCGCTCTTCACCGGGGTCTCCGGCAACTATCTGAAACCGTCGATCGCCAAGGCGGGCATGGACCCAGACAATCTGCCCGGTGCGGATGCCTCGTCGATGAGTTTCAAATCCGGCTCCTCGAAACCGAAAGCCTGGAAAGAGATCTGGGGCTCGGGGCAGGGGATCGGCACCGTCAAATCCGTTGGCCCCGCCAGCGATTTGGTGGATCGTCTGGCCCGGGAATATGATGCGGCCCTCGCCTCGGTGATGGATTACGCGAAAGGGAGAGGTTGATGGACCTTGGCATGAGTGACCGCGTTCGCCCACTGGTGGCGCAAGTCCGTCAGATGGTGATGGAAGAGATCGCCCCGCTGGATGCGGAATATGAAGCCGAGGTTGGCAAACACCCCTCGGGCGACCGGTTTCAGCATACGGCGCGGCAGTTGGAAATTCTCTCAAGCCTGAAGGCCAAGGCGAAAGAGCGGGGGCTCTGGAATTTCTGGCTGACCGATAGCGAGAAGGGCTTTGGCCTCAGCACGGTCGAATATGCCTATCTGGCCGAAGAAATGGGCAAGGTTGGGATCGCCGCCGAAATCTTCAACTGCAATGCGCCCGACACCGGGAATATGGAAGTCTTGGAACGCTATGGTACCGAGGCGCAGAAAGCCCGCTGGCTGCCCCCTTGCTCGATGGTGTGATCCGGTCGGCCTATCTGATGACTGAGCCGGATGTGGCCTCGTCGGACGCGACGCAGATCAGCCTCTCCGCTGTCCGCGATGGCGATGACTACGTCTTGAATGGCGAGAAATACTGGGCCTCTGGCGCCGGTGATCCGCGCTGCGCACTTTACATTGTCATGACTTGCACCAATCCAGCAGGCGAGAAACACGCGCGTCACACGATGATGCTGGTGCCGTCCGATGCGGACGGGATCGAGGTGCTGCGGCCGATGCATGTCTATCACACCGACGACGCACCCCATGGCCATATGCATATCCGCTTCACCAATGTGCGGGTGCCGGCGACGGATGTGGTTTTGGGCGAGGGCCGGGGCTTCGAAGTGGCGCAGGGCCGTCTTGGGCCGGGGCGCATCCACCATTGCATGCGCGCAATAGGCCAGGCGGAATATGCGCTTGAGCTGATGTGTCGCCGGGCGCTCACCCGCGAGGCCTTTGGCAAGCCGCTGGCGCAACTGGGGGCGAACCATGACATCATCGCCAATGCGCGGATGGAGATCGAAATGGCGCGGTTGCTCTGCCTGAAAACCGCCTGGATCATGGATCATGAAGGCGTCCGCGCGGCGCAGCCATGGATTTCCAAGATTAAGGTGGTGGCCCCGCTGATGGCGCTGCAAGTCGTGGATGAAGCGGTGCAGATGCATGGCGCGACCGGGATTTCGCAAGATGTGCCGCTGGCCGCGATGTGGACCCGGATCCGGACGCTGCGCCTGGCCGACGGACCAGATGCGGTGCACCGGCGGCAGGTGGCGCGGGCGGAGTTGAAGAAATACAGCAATCAAGCACCATGACGGATCTGAATTTAGAGGCGGTTGCGGATTGGATGGCGACCCATGTCGCGGGGGTCGAGGGGCCGCTCAGCGTGCAGAAGATCGAAGGCGGGCAATCGAACCCAACCTATCTGTTGGAAGCCGCGTCGGGACGCTATGTTCTTCGTCGTAAGCCTCTGGGAAAGCTTCTGAAATCCGCCCATGCGGTGGATCGGGAGTTCCGCGTGCAGCAGGCGCTGGCGGGCTCGGATGTGCCCGTCGCACGGATGTTGGCGCTGTGTGAAGACGATGCGGTGATCGGTTCGGCCTTTTACGTGATGGACTATGTTGACGGTCGAAACTTCCATGACCCGCGTTTGCCCGATGTGCCGATTTCGGATCGGGCGGCGATTTTCGACGAAATGGGCCGGGTCCTGGCCGCGATTCATTCCGTCGATCTTGAGGCTGTCGGCTTGAGCGATTACGGGCCGCATGGGGCTTATTATCAGCGCCAGATCGACCGTTGGACCAAACAATACCGCGCCTCCGAGACCGAGACGATCCCCGAGATGGACCAGCTGATCGCTTGGCTCGGTGCGGCTTGCCCGGAGGATGATGGGCGAAGCTGTCTCGTGCATGGCGATTATCGGATCGACAATCTGCTCTTCGCCCCGGGCAGCTCTGACATTCTTGCGGTTTTGGATTGGGAGCTGTCGACGATCGGCCATCCCTTCGCCGATCTGGCCGCCGTCATCATGCAGTGGCAGATGCCGCCCGGGCGGGAGGGACGCGGCCTGGCGGGGGTGGATCGGGCCGCCGAGGGGTTGCCCTCGGATCAGGCCTTTATCGCGACCTATTGCGCGCGGATGGGCCTGTCGGGCATTCCGGATTTCGGCTTCTATCTGGCCTTCAGTTTCTTCCGCATGGGCGCGATTTTGCAGGGTGTGAAAAAGCGGGCGTTGGACGGCAATGCGTCGGACCCGAAACGCGGGTTGAAGCTTGGTGCTTATGTGCCGGAATTCGCCCGCGGCGGGCTCAAAGCGGCGGGGAATAGGTTACAAAGATCTGCGATATTGCGGAGTTTTGTAACCTATCTATGTGTGGTCGGGCGCATGGTGGGGGCCAGCCCCCACACCCCCGGGATATCTCCGAAGCAGAGAAGGGGCGGGTTAACCTTAATTCTGGGTTAAGATGCGGTGTGCAGGTCGGCCATGACCAGTTCCAGGTGGAACTCCGTATCGCCCAATTGGTGGTCGATCATGATCAGTCGTTTGGCATAGTGCGAGGCCGGATACTCCCATGTCATCGCGATGCCGCCTTGCATCTGGATCGACTCTTCGGCGACCAGTTTCGCCGCGCGGCCGATCAGGTTTTTTGCCATCGAGACGGTGCGGGATTGCTGATCCGTGCCCATTCGAGAGGCTGCAAGCGTGGTGATGGAGCGGGCCTGTTCGATCTCGATGCCAAGTTCGACGGTGCGATGTTGCAGGGCCTGAAATGTGCCGATGGGGCGGCCGAATTGTTTACGGGTTTTCAGATAGTCGATCAGCATTGCATTGGCCGCATCCATGGCCCCGACCGCCTCGGCCGAAAGCGCCAGTGCCCCCAATCGAGCGTGTCTTGCAGCGCGGCGTTGGCCTCATCGAACAGCAAGACGGCCGGCGCGTTGTCCAAGAAGACTTCGCCGGCACCACCGCCATCGACCATACCGTAGGTCGTCACATCTGCATCGGATGAGTCGAGTTGGAATAGACCGAGCCCGTCGGCATGACGCGCCGCAACGAGCAGGGTATCGGCGGCGCCAAGTCCGTAAACTACGGATTTTCGGCCAGAAATATGCCAATTGTCGCCCGTTTTCTTTGCCTCTGTCGTGATCTGATCGAGCGCATAAGGCGCGTCGATTTCTCCGAGAGCCACCGCGTAGCGCGTCGCGCCCGACAGGAGCGGCTCGAGATCCGCACCTGCGGCGATCAGCAGCCGTGCGGCCAGAAGCTGCGGTAAAACCGGCTCGGGGCAAAGCGCGCGCCCGAGCTGTTCGAACACCGTCACGACATCGAATCCGCTGCCGCCAAAGCCGCCCTGATCCTCGCGCGCCAGCGCATAGAGCACGCCCAGTTCCGCCAGATCGGCCCATTTCGCCGGGTCGTGGAACGGCGCTTCATAAGCAACTGCATTGCGGTGCTCGATGCCGTATTGATCGGTGAGGAACCGGCCAAGGCTGTCGGCCAACATCCGGCGGTCTTCGGAAATCTCGAAATCCATCAGCCCAGCATCCCTTTGGTCAAAATATTCTTCTGAATCTCGTTCGAGCCGCCATAAATCGAGATTTTCCGGTTGTTGAAATAGCTCGCCGCATTGGCCGCGTGATCCTCCGGCACCAGCGCCGCGTTGCCCTCCAGCGCTTCGGAGGGGAAGGGCGCGGCGGCGGGGCCAAGCGCGCGGCGGGCCAGATCGTTGATCGCCTGCCGGATCACGGTGCCTTTGATCTTCAGCATTGAGGTTTCCGGGCCCGGCGCGCCCTTTTTCTGCGCTTCGGAGAGCATGCGCAGATTGGTGAGCTTCATCGCTTCGAGATCAATCTCCACCTCCGCCAGTTTCGCGGCGAATAACGGGTTTTCGATCAGGGGTTTGCCGCCGCGTTTGATCTGCGTTGCGAGGGATTTCAGCTCTTCGAGCGCTTGTAGGGAGTAGCCGACGCCCGCGATATTGGTCCGCTCATGCAGAAGCAGATATTTGGCGATGGTCCAGCCCATATTCTCTTCGCCCACCAGGTTGCCGGCTGGCACGCGGACATCGGTGAAGAAGACTTCATTGACCTCATGGCCACCCTCGATCAGGCGGATTGGACGCATCTCGATCCCGGCTGTGTCGAGATCGACCAGGATGAAACTGATCCCCTCTTGCGGTTTGCCTTCGGTCGAGGTCCGGACCAGACAGAAGATGCGATTGGCGTGTTGGCCGAGCGTGGTCCAGGTTTTCTGACCATTGATGATGTAGTCATCGCCGTCCCGCACGGCCCGGGTTTTCAACGAGGCCAGATCGCTACCCGCGCCGGGTTCGGAATAGCCCTGGCACCACCAATCGGTGCCATCGAGGATGCGCGGCAGATACTCTTCCTGCTGTGCTTTGCTGCCGAACTTCAGGAGGACGGGTCCGAGCATTTTCAGCCCGAAGGGCACGATGCGGGGCGCATGGGCGCGGCAGCATTCTTCCTCGAAAATATGCTGCTCTACCGGAGACCAGCCGGTGCCGCCATGGTCGACCGGCCAAGTGGCGGCGAGCCAGCCTTTGGCGTTCAAGATCGCGTGCCAGCGATCCATATCGTCTTTGGTCAATTCGCGGTGGGTGCGGACCTTGGTGGAAAGATCTTCGGGCAGGTGATCGCGCAGAAACTCGCGCACCTGGGCCTCAAATGCCTGTTCTTCAGGCGAATAGGTCAAATCCATCTGTCCTCCTCCGGGTCGATTTTGGGGCGGCATCCTCCACGCCTCGGGGCAGAGAATAGCGGGGCGTTTGGAAAATGCGCGACTTCCGTTGCGTAGTTTTAACCCGGAGTGACCGGGCGCATCAGACCCTCTTGCGCGGTCGAGGCGACAAGCGTGCCATCGGCGGCATAGATCAAGCCACGATTGACGCCACGCCCGGCGCCGGTCCAGGGGCTGTCCATCACATAGAGATGCCAATGGCCGAAATCGACGGGCGCGTGAAACCAGATCGCGTGATCGAGGCTGGCGATCATCATTTCGCCGGTAAAGATGCTTTTGCCATGGGGGCGCATGCCGGTGCCCATCAGATGGAGGTCGCTGGCATAGGTCAGCAGGCAATGCTGCATCCAGGCGGGTGCATCCGGCACCGGGCGGGTCAGCCGGAACCACACCGAATGGCCGTCGGGCGACGGCTTTGGGGTCAACGGATCATAGTCATCCGTGGGCCGGAGTTCGATGGGCGAGGGGCGCAAGATGTCGGCGCGGCGAGCCTCTGGCGCGCGGGCGGCCATTTTCGCCTTGGCTTCGGCGCGGGTGGGCAGCGTCTCGGGATCGGGTGCGTCGGGCATGTCGTGCTGGTGGTGAAGTCCCGGCTCGTCGACGTGAAACGACGCGGCCATGTTGAGGATTTGCTTGCCGTTCTGAATCGCGATGACCCGGCGGGTGGTGAAACTGCCGCCATCGCGGGCACGGTCGACCTCGTAGATCACCGGGCGGGACGGATCGCCCGGGCGCATGAAATAGGCGTGCAGCGAATGGCAGCTCCGCCCCTCGACCGTGTGATAGGCCGCCGAGAGGGCCTGCCCGACGACCTGACCGCCAAATATCCGCTTTGAGGTTTCGCCGCCCGAGCCCTTGCCGCGATAGAGGTTCAACTCCAGCGGTTCGATATCGAGCAGGTCGAGAAGCGTGGCAACGGGGTCGGTCATGTAAGCGGTCCTTTTCGCGTCCGTGCCCTCGGTCTACGCGGATCGCGCGGCGGGCACAAATGCTCCCGCTTGCAGTCGCCGGGCATTGGCGGCAGGTTGGCGCGCGAAGGAGAACCGATGTCTAAACCTTGTATTATCTGCGTTGCCATAACCGGCTCAGTCCCGACCAAAGCCGCCAATCCAGCCGTCCCGATCAGCATTTCCGAGCAAGTTGAGAGCACCCATGAAGCCTTTGAGGCGGGCGCTGCGATTGTACATGCCCATGTGCGCAACGCCGACGAAACCCCAAGCTCGGACCCGGAGAAATTCGCCGCGCTGAAAGACGCAGTCGAGCAGCATTGCCCGGGGATGATCATCCAGTTTTCCACCGGTGGGCGGTCTGGCGCAGGCAAGGCACGCGGGGGCATGTTGCCCTTGAGGCCCGATATGGCGTCTCTTTCTGTCGGATCGAACAACTTCCCGACGCGGGTCTATGAGAACCCGCCGGATTTGGTCGATTGGCTGGCGGGCGAGATGTTGACCTATGACATCAAGCCAGAGATCGAAGCCTTTGATCTGAGCCATATTCATCAGGCCGCCAAGATGCAGCGCGACGGGCGCTTGGCTGCGCCGGCTTATGTGCAGTTCGTCATGGTGTGAAAAACGCCATGCCCGCTGATCGGTATGTGTTTGACTACTACGTCAAAACCATGGAGCGGCTTTTGCCCGAGAGCGAATGGTGCGCAGCAGGCATTGGCCCACATCAGATTGAGGTGAATGAATGGTCTGTCGCTGCGGGTGGGCATGCACGAACCGGACTGGAGGATAATGTTCGTCTGAACCGCGAGACCTTAGCACCGTCGAATGCGGCATTGGTGCGCCGGGTTGTGGAGATTTGCGACCGTTTTGAGCGCCCTGTGGCGAGCGTGACCGAGGCGCGCGAGATGCTGGGCCTGCGCCCCGCCTAAGAGGGGCGGCGGCTGAAAGTCTGCAACTTGCCGTTAGGCCGCGCGTTTGGTGCAGGCGCCGCGATAGCAGCTGCCCAAGACATGATCCCAACCGGTCTGATAGCCTGCCATCGTCTCGGTGGCGGCGCTGGCCAAGACTGCAAAGCCGCCATGGGTCAGATCGACCCGCGTGCCCGGGCCTTCTGGCGTGAAGGTGACGGTGATCTGGGTCGCTTCCGACGGGTCGCGCCCGACATACCAGTCGAGCGATAGACGCGCCCCGGGGGTCCATTCGGTCACTGTCGCCCAAGGGGCGGTCTCGCCATCTGGTTGGGTTTCAATGATCTGGCCGCCTTCGCGGGGGTCAACTGTGACATTGGCGGCGGTTTGCCCGTCGGACGCAGAGAGGGAATGGCTGTCGAGCGGCCACCATTTGGCGATATCTTTGGTGAAAAGATCAAAGGCCTCATGAGGCGGCAGGGGGACGGTGACGGTTTTTTCGATTGGATCGGTCATGAATCGGTCTCCGTGTTGGGGCCAGAGGCACGGGTTTCGGCCTCGGCTGCGAATGCAGATAGAGCGTCATCCCAAAGCCCGTCGAGATAGCGGCGCAGGGCTGCGACGCCATCCGGTGCAAGCGCATAGACCCGGCGGGTCCCGCGAGGCGTGACTTCCAACAAGCCGACATCGCTGAGAATTTTGAGATGCTGCGATACTGCCGGGCGACTGACGGTTAAGCCTTGGGCCAGTTCGCCCACCGGCAGCGCGCCGTGACGCAGCTGCTCAACGATCGCGCGGCGGGTCGGGTCGCCGAGCGCGGCGATGGCTTCTTCTGGAGTGGGTCTTGCGTTCGCCATGGCTTACCGTAAGTATCCACTTACGATTCTGTCAATCGGGGATATCTCGGCGGATCGCCGCCCCTTGAAGCCCCGGTGACCCACAACTAAGACTCTCTTAACCGTAAGTTCATAAGACTCTTCCGAGATCAGACAGGCAGGACCCGATGCAAGACCCCGTTGATTATCTTCAAAACAATCTCGTGCCGATGGTGGTTGAACAGACCAGCCGCGGCGAACGCGCCTATGATATCTTTTCGCGGCTCCTGAAAGAGCGGATCATTTTCGTCAATGGCCCAATCCATGACGGGATGAGCCAACTGGTCGTGGCGCAGCTTTTGCACCTCGAAGCCGAGAACCCGACAAAAGAAATCTCAATGTATATCAACTCGCCGGGCGGCGTGGTGACCTCAGGCCTGTCGATTTACGACACGATGCAATACATCAAACCGAAGGTTTCGACCCTGGTTGTGGGCCAAGCGGGCTCGATGGGCTCGGTCCTGTCGGTCGCCGGGGAGGCGGGCATGCGCTTCTCGCTGCCCAATGCGCGGATCATGGTGCACCAACCCTCGGGCGGGTATCAGGGCCAAGCGACGGACATTATGATCCACGCCGCTGAGACCCAGAAGGTCAAAGAGCAGCTCTATGGTATCTATGTCAAACATACGGGCAACACCTTGAAAGAGGTGGAAAAAGCCCTGGAACGCGACAATTTCATGTCGCCGGAAGAGGCCAAGGATTGGGGCCATATTGACGAAATCGTCGAAAACCGCGTGGCGGATGGCGACGATAGCTAGACGATCACAATGCGGCGGGGTTGACCCCGCCGCAAACATTTTGGCGTTGTGGCCGCGTTTGGCCTGTTCTAGGCTGCCGCGAACGGCATCCCAGATATGGGCCCATTCTGGCTCTGGGCGGGCCTCCGGACGCAACCCGTTGAGGTAGACGATATGGCAAATTCATCCGGCAGCGACTCAAAGAACACGCTTTATTGCTCGTTCTGCGGTAAGAGCCAGCATGAGGTCCGCAAGTTGATTGCGGGGCCGACGGTGTTCATCTGCGATGAATGCGTTGAGCTTTGTATGGACATCATCCGCGAAGAGACGAAGTCGGCGGGTCTGAAATCCACCGATGGCGTGCCGAGCCCGAAAGAGATTTGTGAGGTGCTGGACGATTACGTGATCGGCCAGGCCCACGCGAAGCGGGTTTTGTCGGTGGCGGTGCACAATCATTACAAACGCCTGAACCACGCAGGCAAAACCGATATCGAATTGGCGAAGTCGAATATCCTGCTGATCGGCCCAACCGGCTGCGGCAAGACGCTTTTGGCGCAGACCTTGGCCCGGATTCTCGATGTGCCCTTTACCATGGCCGATGCCACGACCCTGACCGAGGCCGGGTATGTCGGCGAGGATGTCGAGAACATCATCCTGAAGCTCTTGCAGGCCTCGGAATACAATGTGGACCGGGCGCAGCGCGGGATCGTTTATATCGACGAGGTCGATAAGATCACCCGCAAATCGGACAACCCGTCGATCACCCGTGATGTCTCGGGCGAGGGGTGCAGCAGGCGCTTCTGAAAATCATGGAAGGCACGGTTGCGTCCGTACCACCGCAAGGTGGCCGCAAGCATCCGCAGCAGGAGTTCCTGCAAGTCGACACAACGAATATCCTCTTCATCTGCGGTGGAGCTTTCGCGGGTCTCGATAAGATCATCGCGCAGCGGGGCAAGGGCTCCGCCATGGGCTTTGGTGCCGATGTTCGTGATGAGAGCGAGAAGAGCGTCGGCGAGCATTTCAAAGAGCTTGAGCCGGAAGACCTGCTGAAATTCGGGCTGATCCCGGAATTCGTTGGCCGTCTGCCGGTGATCGCGACTTTGGAAGATCTGGATGAAAGCGCGCTGGTGACGATCCTGACCGAGCCGAAAAACGCTTTGGTCAAACAATATCAGAGGCTTTTCGAGTTGGAAGATGCGAAGCTGAAGTTCACCGATGACGCGCTGGGCGCGATTGCGAAGCGCGCGATTGAGCGGAAAACCGGCGCGCGGGGTCTGCGGTCAATCATGGAGGATATCCTTCTGGATACCATGTTCGATTTGCCAGGTCTCGAAGGCGTCGAAGAAGTGGTGGTGAATGAAGAGGCCGTGACCTCGGATGCACAGCCGCTGATGATCTATATCGAACGCTCGAAAGAGGAGCCGGCCAGCGCCGGGTGATCTTCGCAGTTCTTTCCGTAATTCAACGGTCCCGGCGCATGCGCCGGGGCTTTCTTTTGGGCGCTTGTGGCGCGGTGAGCCCGAGCCTAAAGCGTTGCGAAGAGATTTGCCGTTGGATACCTGCGGCGCACATCTCCGCCGCGTAGGTGGCATCAGCGAAGCCAGAGCTTCTCGCGTTTGAGCGCGTTGCGGATAGCTTGCTCTTTGCGCGGCAGGTTCTCTTGATCGAAGAGCGCGCGGGCTTTCTGGCCTTTGGATTGATAGATCATCCGCTTCATCGGTTCATAGGCTTTCAGAACCTTTTTGATCCAGTTCGGCGCCGTGACCTCTTCCAAGACATCGATCACCGACTGGGCCTCGCGCGCATAAAGCAGCGGCAGAACCCGGTAGTGGCAGCTATGAGATCCATCGAGCCAGCCAGGTTCGAGTGCGTCGCGCCCGCCGCCGAGTGCATGGATCACTAGTGGCAGCGCGACCTGATCAAGCCAGGGGTCGAGCGACTGGCAGACCAGTTCCTCCGGTCGCTCGTCCCGGATCGCCAGGGCGTAATCGAGAAATCTCTCACCAAAGGCATGTGGGCATTTGTAGTAGAAATAGCCCGCGTTGAAATAGAGATAGCGTTGCCAGTATTCGTCGGGATGGCCGAGGTCGAGCGAGCTTTCGAAATCGAGCCCGAACTTGTCATAGAGCGATTTCCACGTGGCGGTATAGCCGGGTCCGTAGAGTTCCAGTTGCGGCCAAGTGCCTTCGCGGCGGAGCGAGGCGGAGGGTTTGGCGAAATCGAAGGGGATCTCGGTGAGATCGCCGGTGATCAGCGTATCGGTATCGAAGAAGACAAACGGCTCGTCTTTCGGCAGGGCGCTGAGCGCTTCGATCTTGTTGCCATAGGGGTAGGATTGGCCGAAATGCTGCGCCTCAAAGGGGAGGATTTCGGCCCCCAAACGGTCTAGGAGTTGGCGGACCGCCTCGTCATTGATCCGTGGGTCGTTTGGCCATGCGCCACCCGGCTGTGGCTCAGCGATGAAAAGCTTGCCGGGAAAATCTGGGTTGAAATGCCGGAACGAGGCCGCGAAGAGCGCGGCTTCGTATTGCAACCGACCGGCCTGGCCGACGACGAAGACGTTAAAGGTCTGATCTGAGGGCATATCTGCTCGCTGGCCCGATTGGTCGGGCGCAGTCTAGCCGATCCGCGCGGGTCAATCCAAGCGCGGATCGGCGGAAGGATACCAGTTTAGCCCTCAGCGGCCGCCACGTGGGTTTTGACCGCGAGGAAACTGTCGGGCGTGACGGAGATCGTGTCGATCCCCGCCTCGACCAGACGTCGGGCAAAGGCCGGGTCATTCGAGGGCGCCTGGCCGCAGAGCCCAACTTTCGCACCCACGGCATGGGCGCGGGTGATCAGGGTTTCGATCATCCACAGCACCGCCGGGTCGTCCTCGCGGAAAAGGTCGGCCAGCTCTTCGCCGTCGCGATCGATCCCGAGGGTCAACTGCGTCAAGTCGTTGGACCCGATGGAGAACCCGTCGAACCGCTCAGCAAACTCTTCGGCCCGGATCACATTCGACGGTATTTCGCCCATGACATAGACCTGCAAGCCGTTTTCACCGCGCGCCAGCCCGTTTTCGGCCATAACCTCCAGCACTTTGTCGGCCTCGCCGGGGGTGCGGCAGAACGGGATCATCACGATGGCATTGTCGAAGCCCATCGTCTCGCGCAGCATCTTGATCGCCTTGCATTCCAGCGCAAACCCGTCGCGATAGCGCGGCGAGTAATAGCGGGACGCGCCGCGGAAGCCGATCATCGGGTTTTCTTCGGACGGCTCGAAATCATGGCCGCCGAGCAATTCGGCATATTCATTGGTCTTGAAATCGCTCATCCGGATGATGACCGGTTTCGGATAGACCACCGAACAGATCCGCGAGAGGCCCCGAGCCAAGGTTTCGACGAAGAAATCCGGTTTATGATCATAGCCAAGGGTGAGATCGGCGATCTGCTCTTTGACCTCGTCCTCGGGCAAGCTGTCATAGTTCACCAAAGCCATCGGGTGGACCTGCACGGCATTGTTCACGACGAATTCCATCCGCGCGAGGCCAACCCCTTCGGCAGGCAGGCGCCACCAACGGAACGCAGCCGATGGGTTGGCGAGGTTCAGCATGATCCGAGTCTTGGTGTCGGGAACATGGTCGAGGCGCAGTTCCTCCACTTCATATTCCGCGATGCCGGCGTGGATCATCCCAGTATCGCCGCTGGCGCAATCGACCGTCACCTCTTGCTCGTCATGCAGCACTTGGGTCGCGTTGCCCGTGCCGACGATGGCCGGCAGGCCCAACTCGCGGCTGACAATCGCAGCGTGGGAGGTGCGGCCGCCATGGTCGGTGATGATCGCTGCGGCGCGTTTCATGATCGGCACCCAATCGGGATCGGTGGTGGAGGTCACCAAGATCGCGCCATCGACAAAACGGTCGATATCAGCGGCATGTTCGATCAGACAGATGCGCCCCGTGGCGACGGCCGCGCCAACGCTCAAGCCGGTCAGGATGACCTCACCCGCTTCTTTCACGGTGTAGGATTTGACCGCCCCGGTATCGGCGCGGGATTGTACGGTTTCGGGGCGGGCTTGGACGATGAAAAGCTCGCCCGTCGCGCCGTCCTTGGCATTCCATATCCATTGGCTGGCCGTAATGCTCCTCGATGGTTGCGGCTTGTCGACCGAGCTCAAGAATCTCGGCGTCGCTCAACACAAAGGATGCGCGTTCGACTTTCGAGGTCGGCACGTTTTTGATGTCGCCGCCGGCGCGTCCGGCATAGATCATCTTTTTCTCCTTTGCGCCCAAGGCCTTCTCAACAATCGGCACAAGGTCAGGCTGATCCAAAAGCGGTTTGTAGACCATGTATTCGTCGGGGTTCACCGCGCCCTGAACCACGTTTTCGCCAAGGCCCCAGGCCGCGTTGATCAAGACCACCTTGTCAAACCCGGTCTCGGTATCGATGGAGAACATCACACCCGAGCCACCGATATCGGATCGCACCATGCGCTGCACACCGATGGAGAGCGCGACCTGGTTGTGATCGAAGCCTTTGAGGGTGCGATAAGTAATGGCGCGATCGGTGAAGAGCGAGGCGTAGCAGCGGGAACAGGCGGCCAAGCGCGCGGTCTCGCCGCGGACATTGAGGAAGGTTTCTTGCTGCCCGGCGAAGCTGGCATCGGGCAAGTCTTCCGCCGTGGCGCTGGAGCGGACGGCGACGGGCATGTCGGTGACCCCGGCGCGCGCAGAGAGTTCGGCATACGCGTCGAGTATCGCTCTGCGGCTCGCCTCGGGCCAATCGCCCTTCACAATCGCGGCGCGAATCGACGATCCGGCGTCTTGCAATGTGATCTTATGCGCGGCCAGATCTTCCATCGTCTCCGCAATGAAGCCGTTCAGCCCATTGGCCTCGATGAAGCCGCGAAACGCATCCGATGTGGTGGCGAAGCCCGGCGGAACCTGGATGCCTTTCGCGCCCAATTGCTGCACCATCTCGCCCAGTGAGCTGTTTTTGCCACCCACAAGGGCCACATCGCCCCGCGACAACGTCTCGAACCAGATCACTGTTTTGATGTCAGATTGCATGTCGCCCTCCTCGGCGTGTTTGCGGCCATTCCTGGCGCAGTATGGCCGGATGCGCGGCGTCGCGATTTGAGGTGAATCAATTTCTGGTTGTGGGAACTGTGGTTAGTTTGGCTGGTGTCGGGAGATGCCGACCGATGATGACAAAAACGCAAGGACTCGACGCCATGACAGAGGACCAGATCAACACGCTCTTGGCTCAGGTAGAAGCGGCAGACGGTTTGGATGTCGCCGTACTTGGTGCGGTCAGTGCCAAGATCGCGGATCGGTTTCCAGGTGCTGCGGCGCTGGATTTCGACGGGCTGTCCGTCACCGATGGGGCGCTACATCTGGTCGATACCTGTTTGCCGGGCTGGACGATCTCGCTTCATGGCAAAGCGTTGGAACCCGATGGGCACTGGCGCTGTTCGCTGCGGGAATCGTCGTCACGGGACAATGACGCCTTTGTCGGCGTCGGGCAGGGGGCCACAGTCGGCCAAGCCATGCTGGTGGCGCTGTTGAAGCTGGTCAAAAGCGGTGCCGGAGCGCAATAGGCTCGGACGTGTCTTCGGGCGAGAGCAATCGTTGCTTGTTGCCGGGCGATCCCCGGTGACACTCTGCCTGAGTTGGAAGCTTCTGCGGTCAACGGCTCTTTCGGAACCCATTGAGGGCTCAGGTTTGACGCGTGACAGTGCATTTCGTGTCTAGTCAAGCGAAATGGCGGCCGCCATCTGCATTAGTCTGGCTTGCCTGGGCGGCGCGCGCCGGGGCCCAACCTAGCGCGTGAAACCTATAATCAACACGCAAATCTCCGTATGTCCAACGACCTCTGTCTTCGGTCTGAGTCGTCATGGAAACCAATATCTACCGCAGTGATTGCAAGTTAACTTGCAATAATAAATTATATGTGCAAGTTTAGTTGCGCAAAGGGGATTCGAATATCATGTCTCTTCTCGAGAAGATTTCCGGTGAGGCCACCAATCTCACGCCAAATGAACGGCGATTGGTGCAATCTGTCATCGACAGCCCAACCACCGCGGCCCTTGGAACAGCGAATGAGTTGGCCAGGCCGTGGGCGTGCATGAGGCGACGGCCTCGCGTCTGGCGCGCAAGCTTGGCTATGACAGCTATGCCGCCTTCCGCGATGCGTTGCGAGACGAGTTTATAGCCACCCGAGACACCGCAACCCGTTTTGAAAAAACGATTGCCGAGGGCAATTCTGACACGGTTTTGGGCAAGCTCGCCGCAGATGAGGCCCAAGCGCTCGAACGGATCGAAGACTTCATTGCCGCCGATCAAATCGCTGAGGTCGCCGAGGTTTTGATGCGGGCCGGGCGGATCTTTGTCTATGGCTATGGCAATGCCGAAGTCTTGTCGCTGTTGATGATCAAACGATTCCGGCGCTTCGGCAAAGATGTTCATAAGCTGGCGGCCGATCCGCGCGGTTTGGCCGAACAAGCTTTGGGCCTGCGCGCTGGAGACGCCGTCTTGACCTTTGCATTTCGCCGCGCGCCGCGCGCTTATGCGGCGCTGCTCGAGACAGCCCGCGACGCAGGGGCGCAGACAATCGTCATCTCAGGCACCTCCGGTGCTTTGCTGTCGCCTGCGCCAGACCATCTGCTGGCTGCGCCGCGCTCGGGCGATCCGGACGCATTTCAAACACTCACCGTGCCGATGACCGTATGTAATGCCATCGTCATCGCGGCGGGGCATACGGAAAGAGAAGAGTCACTCAAGAAACTCGAACATCTGGGGCAACTCATCGAGCGGTTCGAATAATCAAGGACGAACCCAAGGGAGAAGATCATGAAGGTTCTGACGAAAACGCGCCTCGGCGCGATCGCTATCGCTTTGTCTACGGCGACGGTCGCATTCGCTGATGGCCATCTGAACGAGATGACGGCAGACGAGTTGCTGCCCATGGCAGAGGCGGAAGGCGAGGTGATCGTCTATTCCTTCACCAGCCGAATTGGGCGGGTCGAGACGGCCTTTGAAGAGGCCTATCCGAACGTCGATCTGCAAGGGTTCGACATCTCGTCGACTGAACAAATCGCGCGTCTGACCGCTGAGGCGCAAGCCGGTGTCACCAATGCCGATGTCATCTATATCTCGGACACGCCTGTGGTGCTGACCGCGCTTCTGGAGGCCGGGATCATCGCGCCTTACGTGCCGCCGCGTGTGGCCGACCGGGTTCCGGCGGAATTCCAAACCCCGCTTCTCGCGCAACGCCTCTCAACCAAAGTCTTGATGTATAACGAAGAAGCGAACCCCAACGGCGCGCCGGTGTCGAACCTCTGGGAGCTGACAACCGATGAATGGCGCGGGCGCGTCATCATGGTCGACCCGCTGCAACGGGGTGATTATCTCGACCTGATGACGGAGATCGTGCTGCAATCCGACCAGATGGCAGAGGCTTATGAGGCGCAATTCGGGATGGCAATCGAACTGGATGGCGCCGCGAACGCGGGCGAGCAGTTCATCATGGACCTCTTCGCCAATGACCTCATCCTTGTCGGTTCTACCGATGATGTGAATGCCGCCGTGGGCGCGCTCGGGCAGGAGAACCCACCGGTGGGCTTCACCTCCTATTCCGACCGTCGCGACAATGAAGATGAGGGGTGGGCGCTACAGGTGGCCAATGATGTGAGCCCGGCCCCCGGCATCATCTTCCCCGCTGTCGTCGCGTTGGCAACCGAGCCGAACAACCCGGCCGCTGCGCGTTTGGTCATCGACTTCCTGATGGGGGATGAGAGTGAAACTGGCGGCCCCGGCCTCGCACCGTTCTATGTGGCGGGCGATTATGTGACGCGGACCGATATCCCGCCGCATCCCGATGCTGTGCCTCTAGAGGATTTCACCGCATGGCGCATTGATCCGGCGGAAACCGCTACGATCCGCGCCGAAATCGGGGATCTGGTGCTGACCTTGCAATAACGGGCCTCTCCCGCGCAGGGGTGGGCGTTGTGAGATGCCCGCCCCCACCTTACTCTTCCTGTCATCAAACGAAGGACTACCTGAGATGGCCGATGTCGCCATGAACGGTCGAGGACGGCGTGTCTTGTTCAAACAGGGCACCGTGTTGAAGACGGTCGTTTTCGCCCTTCTGATCGCGCTGATTGTGCTGCCGCTGCTCCGGACTGTCTTGTTCACCCTGGAGCCTGAAAACCTGCGCGCCTGGGCCGATGTTCTGACCGGACGGCTGAGCGAGAACCTGTTTTACAAGCCGCTGACCAATACGTTGATCATTGGCGTTGTCGTGGCCAGTTTCTGTGTCCTGATTGGCGGGTTTCTGGCCTGGCTGGTGGTGATGACCAACGTGCCTTACCGCAAACTGATCGGGGTGATGGCGACCCTGCCCTTCATGATCCCGAGCTTTGCCGCGGCGCTCGCCTGGGGCACGCTGTTTCGCAATGACCGTGTGGGGGGGCAGGTTGGGTTTCTGCAAGGCTCCGGTCTGGATGTGCCGGACTGGCTGGCTTGGGGCATGGTGCCGACCCTGATCGTGCTGACACTGCATTATTTCAGCCTTGCTTTCACGATCATCGCCGCCGCGCTGGCCACGGTGATTCCGATCTGGTCGAGGCGGCGCAGATCGCTGGTGCCAAGGGGCGGCGGATCCTGATGGGGATCATCCTGCCCGTCACGACGCCCGCATTGGTCGCCGCCGGATCGCTCTGCTTTGCGGGCGCGGTCTCGAACTTCGCCACACCGGCGCTTCTGGGCCTGCCGGTAAGGATGCAGACCCTCTCCACCCGTCTTTTCGGGATGATCGAGGTCGGGCAAGTAAGCCGGGGCTATGTGATCGGCATCATGCTGGTCTTGATCTCGGGCGCCTTCCTCTGGGCGGGCAACCGGATCGTCTCAGGCCGCCGCTCTTACGCGACGATTACCGGCAAGGGCGGACGTGCCAAGCGCTTCGATCTGCGCGGCGCACGCTGGCCGCTTTTCGCCGTGGCGATGACGCTCCTGATGGCCTCGACCGTGGTGCCGGTGATCGTGCTAACTGCCTCCAGTTTCGCGCAATCCTCGTCGGACCTGTTCTCGAACTGGACGTTGCATTTCTGGCTGGGGGAAAGCCGCCCAGACTTTGCGCAGGGCACCGCCGGGATCGTACATAACCCGGACATCCTGCGGGCGCTCTGGGTCACGCTGAGCCTTGGCCTGGCCGTGGCCTTCACCGGCATGGCGGTCGGGCTTCTGGCCTCCTACACCGCCGCGCGTTACCGCGAGGGCTGGATGTCGGCGGCGATCACTCAGATCAGTTTCCTGCCGCTTCTGGTACCCGGCATCGCCTTCGGCGCGGCCTATATCGCCTATCTCGGCGCGCCGATCGGCCCGCTGCCCGCGCTCTACGGCACCTTCGCGCTGCTGGTGATCGCTGGCACCGCCTATCTCCTCCCGTTCTCGGTGCAGACCGGGCGCGCTGTGATCCAACAGGTCGGCGGTGAGCTGGAGGAAAGCGCCCGGATCACCGGCGCGGGGTTTCTCCGCCGGCTGGCCGCGATCACCGTGCCGCTGGCGGTCCGAGGTTTGGCCGCAGGCGGTATCCTGATCTTCGTGAAAATCATCCGCGATCTGTCACTCGTCGTGCTGCTCTTCACACCGACGATGCCGGTTCTCTCGGTCGTGGCCTATCGTTACGCCTCGGAAGGGTTCACCCAATTCGCCAATGCGATCACCGTGGTGATCCTGGCCATTTCGATCGCCGCAACGCTCATCGCGCAGCGGCTGCAAACCAAATCCCAGCCCTGGCTGCAAAACTGAAGGCCTGAGCGATGCTTGAGATCAAAAACCTCTATAAGAAATTCGGAAGCTTCGAGGCCGTCAAAGACGTCTCGATCTCTGTCCCCGACGGTGCTTTTCTGGTCTTGCTTGGGCCCTCTGGCTGCGGCAAGACCACGCTTTTGCGGATGCTGGCGGGGTTGGAGCTGCCAAGCGCGGGGCAGATCGTGTTTGACGATCATGTGGTGTCGGATGGCGACAAAAACTGGTCGGTCGACCCGGCCAAACGCCACTCCGGGCTGGTTTTTCAGTCTTACGCGCTCTGGCCGCACATGTCGGTGCGCGGCAATGTGGACTGGCCGCTAAAAGTCGCCGGGATGGCGAAATCTGAGCGCGCAGCCCGCGTCGAAGAAGTGTTGGCGCTCCTCGACATCGGCCCACTCGCCGACCGGTATCCCAATGAGATTTCCGGTGGACAGCAGCAGCGCGTGGCCATCGCCCGAACCATCGCCCCGAAACCCTCGGTATTGCTCTTCGACGAACCGCTCTCGAACCTCGACGCCAAGCTCCGGGTCGAGATGCGGACTGAGCTGATGCGGCTGCACCGCGCCACGGGCGCCACGACCGTTTATGTCACACATGATCAGATTGAGGCGATGACCATGGCCAGCCATGTTGCGGTGATGAACCATGGTCGGGTCCAGCAATTCGGCACACCGGCCGATCTGATCGACCACCCGGAGACGGCCTTTGTGGCCACTTTCGTGGGCACGCCGCCCAACAATATGGTGCCGGTGGTGAAGAACGGCACCGGCTACAAGGTCGGTGGACGGCATATGCCGGTCCACCCACCAGCGGATGACTGCATGGCGATGTACCGGGCCGAGGCGATGGGTATGGCTGCCGAGGAAACTACGACGACACTTCCGATGGAGCTGGTTGAGATGAGTGCAATTGCCGGGCGCACCATGGTGACGGGCTTGGGCGGCGGTCTTCGTCTGACCGCGATCGTCGATCAGCCACCAACGGCGCGCATTGGCGATATCGTGCAGTTTCAGTTGCCGCCCGAACCCGATAGCTGGTTTGGCCCTGACGGCGAAAGGATCCGCTGATGCGTGTACTTCTTGTTCGTCATGGCCAATCGGAATGGAACGCCGATCATCGGCTGCAGGGACAGGCGGATATTGCGTTGACCGCGCTTGGCCGTCAGCAGGCCGATGCCTTGAGACCGGTGATCGCGCATATCGGGCCGTGCCGGGCCATCTCCTCCGATCTCAAACGGGTGCGTGAAACCGCGGCGCGGATCGGTGCGCCGGATGTGACATTCACCGACCGGCTCAGGGAGATCGATGTAGGCGACTGGACCGGGCGCGGGATCCCGGAAATCGAAGCGGAGGACGAGCAGGCCTATCTCGACTGGCGCGCGGGCAATGGATCTCCGCCGGGTGGCGAAAGCTGGACGGCCTTCTCAAACCGAGTCACGGCGGTGATCGACGAGGCCGCCGTGACCCCTTGCCGGAACCTACTTGTGGTGTGTCATGGCGGTGTCATCCGCGCAGTGCTGCAACGGTTTTTGAACCTCAATCCCGCCCGGATCATCCCCGTTGCGCCGGCCAGCCTAACATCGATCAGACTGGGAAAGGACAAGCCCGCCCGGCTGGAACTCTTCAACTATCGTCCGGATCGTTTGGATTTCGAGGCACCGGATTGAGGTGTTACAGCCGCCCGAAGGCCCAAGACACCGCGCGGTGAAGGGCCGCCGGTTCCTGTTGCCGCCGTAGAGACGCCGAAGCCCTCGGCCAAACGCAGGTTGCGGCCTGCGCAATCAGGCTTGCAACTCTGTCGCGAATGAGCGGCTGGCGCGCCCTTCGGCACGGCGTTTCTCGTCGGAGGCCATGATCGCGGCATCGATCCCAGTTCGGTCGGTTGTGCCCGAGAAATTGTCTCGCGTCGGCATGGCATCGGCCACATGGACGAAGCGCTCATGAGCCACATCATAGAGGCGCCGGATCTCTTCGAGCGGATCGGGGTGGTCATCCGCCCGCAGCGATAGCCATGGGTAATCTTCGGTCCGGTGCACGACGAGAGCGGCGGATTGGGTGCCGCGCTTGTCGCCGCCTGCGGCTTGGCCTGCCTCCATCGCCGTCATCAGACGTTCAGGGAGCGGCAGGTGTAGATGCGCCTCATACGCCGCCAAACTGTCCGCGATCACGGCAGGTCCGGCCAACATATTGCCCGCCACCGACACGCCATCCCCGGCGATATGCCCGCACCACTCAACGCAATCCGAGCCGGTATGGGCAGCGGTTTGGCCCTGCGCATCGATCATGTGGATTTGGCGGATCGCTTGACCATCGTCGCGCGCGACCAAATCGGCCATGACATCGGCGGCGGCTTCGCCCTTGGCCATGCGATCCGCGGCTTCGATGCCCCAGATCGGGCTCACGAAGGCTTGCGTGGCCACGGCGCATTTGCCGCCGCGCAGATGCGGCACCAGCGCACCGACGGCGAAGAACCGGCTGGCCACGGCGACGCCGTATTGGCCGGTTTCGGCATCCCGGGCGACGATGGAATAGGTCATGCTCGGTTCTCCTGTCTCAACGCCCGGCGGCGTAGGCTTGCATGAGGCGCGGGGTGGCGGCGGCTTTGAGCAGCCCGTCCCGATCACGCGAGGCGGCGGTCAGGCGGCCCACAGTCCAGGGTTCGGCCAGTTCGATATCATGGCCCCGGCGACGCAGATCGGCGATCACCGCCTCGTCAAATGCGGGCTCCACCATCAGGTGACCCGGCCGCACGCCACGCGGATAGAAGGAGGATTGGAGATGCCCGGTATGGAACAGCGGCGCGTCGATCCCTTCTTGCAGGTTCAGGTCGCCATGGACCAGGCGCAGGAAATAGATCAGCTGCCATTGATCCTGTTGGTCGCCGCCGGGCGTGCCAAAGGTCAGATCGAGTGAGCCATCCGTCCGCGCCGCCATCGAGGGCGAGAGGGTCGTGCGTGGTCGCCGGCCTGGCGCTAGCGACGTTGGCAGGCCTTCGTCCAGCCAGAACATCTGCGCGCGCGAATTGAGCGGCATACCCAAGCCGGGAACCACCGGTGATGACTGCAGCCAGCCGCCCGACGGCGTGGCCGAAACCATGTTGCCCCATTGGTCGATCACATCGATATGCACCGTGTCGCCGCGCCGTTCGGTCAGATGCGCCATGGTTGGTTCACCAGCGCCGATTCCCGGGCCTGCGGCCATGTCGCGCCCAGCCCTGTCGATAGCGGCCTCGACCCAGGCTTCATGACCTGCAATCTGGCCGGGGCGTTGGTCCAAAGACGCCGTCGCGCCGATCTGCGCGCGCGTCGGGTGGCGGCGTACTCCGCCGAAAGCAGGGTTTCCATCGGGATGTCGGTATGGAGCGGGTCGCCGTAATAGGCCTCGCGATCTGCGAAACTCAGTTTCATCGCCTCGGTGACGGTATGAACGAACTCTGCGCCATTCAGATCCATCGCGCCGATGTCGAGGCCGGACAGAGTCATCAAAGATTGCAGCAGCGTCGGGCCTTGGGTCCAAGTGCTGCCTTTCCAGACTTTCCAACCGTGATAGTCAACGCTGAGCGGGTCTTCGTAGGTGGCTTGCCAATCTGCCATGTCTTGGCCGGTCAACACGCCTTTGCGGCGACCGCCTGCGGCATCCATCACGCTGGCGGTTTGCAGATAGTCATCGATCGCCTCGGCGATAAAGCCTTTGTAGAACGCGTCTGTCGCCGCTTCGATCTGCGCTTCCCGACCTTCGGTCGCCTCAGCTTCTCTCAGCAGGCGGTCCCATGTGTCGGCCAGGTCA
The DNA here is from genome assembly GCF_030407165.1 of Fontisubflavum oceani. Taxonomy (GTDB): domain Bacteria; phylum Pseudomonadota; class Alphaproteobacteria; order Rhodobacterales; family Rhodobacteraceae; genus Rhodophyticola; species Rhodophyticola oceani. The sequence goes on along the minus strand of NZ_CP129111.1, from coordinate 3,480,991 downwards.
GGATTGCGGAACAATTCGCCCGGCTTGGGGGCGGACCCACCCGGCAGCCAGGTCGCGTGTGACGTCGGCCATTCCTCCTCGAAGAACGTGGCCAATCCGGCGATGGTATGGGCAACGCGGGGCAGAACCGGATGGCCCTGCCGGGCGTAGTGGATCGCGGGTTCCAAAACCTCGCGTAGCGACAGTTTGCCGTGATCGCGCAGCATCAGCATCCAAGCCCCGAACGCACCGGGCACGACCGTGGCCAGAAGTCCCGAGCCGGGGATCAGCTTTAGCCCCTCGCTTTTGTAATGTGCTATCGTGGCCTTCGCGGGGGCGGTGCCCTGTCCGCAGATCATTTGCGGCGCCTCGGCCCCGGCGGTGCGGATCATCAGTGGCATATCGCCCAACGGCCCGTTCAGATGTGGTTCCACAACGGTGAGGGCAAAGCCCATGGCCGCCGCCGCATCGAAGGCGTTGCCGCCGCTTTCGAGGATTTTCATGCCAACGGCGGAGGCGATCCAATGGGTCGACGTGGCAACCCCAAAGGTGCCAGTGATTTCGGGACGGGTCGTAAACGTCATTTTGGGAACACGCCTTTCATAGTCGAGCCATTAGTGATCACGCGGGTCAAGCGCATCGCGCAGGCCGTCGCCGAGCAGGTTGAACCCCAGCACGACCAGGAAGATCGCCGCGCCGGGGTAAAGCGCCATCCAGGGCGCTTGTTCGAGGAAGTTTTTCGCCACGTTCAACATCGAGCCCCAAGAGGGCGCGGGCGGCTGTTGCCCCAGCCCAAGGAAAGAAAGAGAGGCCTCAGCAATGATCGCGGTCGCGATGGTGAGCGTGGCCTGCACCAGCAGGGGCGGGAAGATATTCGGTAGGATGTAGCGGCGCACCAGAACCAGGGGTTTCAGGCCCACGGCGCGAGCGCTTTCCACATAGTCTTCGGTCATCACCGACATGGTTTGCGCCCGGGACAGACGGATGAAAATCGGCATGGCAGACACCCCGATGGCGATCATCGCATTGGTCAGATTGGGGCCCAAGAAGGCAGCCAGCGCAATCGCCAGGATCAAGAAGGGCGCGGCCAGAAGCGCCTCGGTCACTCGGCTGATGACCGCATCGGTCCAACCGCCCATGTAACCGGCGGCAACCCCAAGCGGCACGCCGAGGCACACCGCGATCGCGACCGAGACCACCCCGGCCAGAAGCGATGCCTGCGCGCCCCAGATCATGCGGGAGAGAACATCGCGGCCAATCTCATCGGTGCCGAAAGGATGCGCGGCCGACGGCGCTTGCCGCACGGCCAGCCAGTCCGTTGCGGTTGGGTCGACGATCGGCATCAGCGGGGCCATTACCGCTACAATGACAAAAAACAGGACCAGTGCACCGCCCAGAAGCGCCGCGGGGTTTTTGCGCATCTTGGCCCAGAACCGGCTCCGCCTTTTGGGGAGCGTCCCTGCGGGCGTCTGTGAATCGGTCAGAGCGCTCATTTGTCCCTCATACGTGGGTTGAGAATGCGTTGGGCCACATCGGCCAGCAGGTTCATGAAGATGAACGCGATCCCGGTACACAGCACGATGCCCTGCACCACTGCGTAGTCACGGTTAAAGACCGCATCGACGACGAGCTTGCCAAAGCCGGGGATCGTAAAGATCTGTTCGGTCAACACGGCGCCGGCCAGAAGTTCTCCAAAAATCAAGGTTGTGACCGTGACAATTGGCACAAGCGCATTGCGGAGCGCGTGTTTTACCAACACCACGCGCTCCGCCAAGCCTTTGGCGCGCGCGGTGCGGATATAATCGGATTTCAGCACGCTCAGCATCGCTGAGCGGGTGTGCCGCATCAGCGTTGCGGCAATCGCCGTGCCCAGAACGAAAGCGGGCATCAGCATGGTCTTGATCGATTGGAGCGGGTCATCGGCAAACGGCTGATAGCCCGAGGCGGGCAGCCAGCCAAGCTGCACCGAGACCAGAAGGATCATCATGATACCCAGCCAGAAATTCGGCACTGAGAGGCCCGAAAGGGCAACGACATGGGCGACCCAGTCGATCCAGGTGCCTTTCTTATAGGCCGATAGGACACCCGCCGGGATACCAATAACCATGGCAATGATCAGCGCCATCGTGGCCAATTGTAAGGTGACGGGAAGCTTCTCGCCAATCAGTTCCAGAACCGGCTGATTTGTCCTGAGTGAAATGCCCAGGTCGCCTTGAAGCGCATTGCCGACCCAGGCCAGATACTGGATCGGGATCGGGTCATTCAGGCGGTACTTCTCCCGTAGGAACTCGATGACTTCGGGGTCTCGCTCTTCTCCCGCTAGAACCAGGATCGGATCGCCGGGCAGCAGATGCTGCAAGGTGAAGACGAAAACCGAGATCAGGATGATCGTCGGGATCGCGATGAGGATACGGCGTCCGATGAAGGCCAGCATTGCGCTCTCCCAGGGGTGAAGGCGGTGTGGGGGTGGCCCGCGCGACGAGGGGTGTCGCGCGGAGCCAGTTTAGATCAGCCGATCATTCGGCCAGGGTGACACCTTCCAGGCGGATCATCCCGTCGGGGTAGGGCACGAACCCCTGCACCGCATCATCCAGCGCCCAAATCCAGGTCACGTGGTACAGATAGATGATCGGCGTATCCTCGATCAGAATATCCCGCGCGGCATTGTAGCTGGCCAAGCGCACATCGGTGTCGGTCGAGGTCCGCGCCTCGTTCAGCAACCGGTCAACCTCTGGGTTGGAATAGGCGCTGTCGTTGATGCCACCATCGGTGGTCATGAACTGATGGATGTTGCCATCGGGGTCGACCCGGCCAGACCAGCCAACCTGGCTTGCCTGATAATCACCCGCGGATTGATCGGCGAGCAGGGTGGCGAACTCCTTGGCCTGCAGCTCGATATTGATCCCGGCTTCCGAAGCCATGGCCTGAACCACCTGCATCATCTGCAGTTGGACGGGGTTGTTCGGCACCTGAACGGTGATATCGATCCCATCGGCAAATCCGGCTTCGGCCAGAAGCGCGCGCGCGGCCTCCACATCACGCTCAGGCACGGGGTAGGCGTCATTGTACCAGGGCGAGGTTGGCGGGAAGGGCTGGTTGCCGGGGGCAAAGGCACCTTCAAACACGACCTGGTTGATCACGTTGCGGTCGATCGAAAGCGACAACGCTTGGCGGATGCGTTCGTCTTGCCCAAGCGGATTGTCGGCACCCGCCCCATTGGCCACATTGATCGTAATCCCCTGGTAACCAAGCGACACGGCCTGTTCCATCGTCAGGCTATCGTCGGCCTGAACCGAGGCCACATCGGTGGCCGCAAGACGCTCCAACATATCCAGATCGCCAGCGCGCAGGTTGGCCAGACGCACGGTGGTGTCGGGCATCGGGAGGAAGGTCACGCTATCGACGTTAATCGCATCGGCGTTCCAGTAATCAGCGAACCGATCAAGCACGATGCGGTCTTGCTGAATCCGCTCAACGAAGCTGAACGGGCCGGAGCACACCGGATTGAGGCCGAAATCGGTTCCCGCCGCTTCAAAGGCCGTGGGCGACAGCATCATGCCCGCGCGGTCGGCGAATTGGGCCAAGAGGGTCGCATCCGGCGCGCCGAGCGTGAAGGCAATCGTGTAGTCATCGACCACCTCAACCCCGGTGATCGAGCCCAGTTCCGATTTCCGGCGGCTCTCCGGTAGGTTCTGGCTGCGGTCGATATTGGCTGCGACCGCCTCGGCGTTGAACGCCGTGCCATCGTGGAAGACGACGCCCTCACGGAGGGTCATGGTCAGTTGCAGGCCATCGTCGGACCATTCCCAACCAGTGGCCAGTTGCGGGATGATCTCAAGGCCCGGGGTGATATCGACCAGCTTGTCGCACATTGAGGCATAGACGATCCGCCCCACGAATGTGCGCGATTGGTCCGGGTCAAGGACGTCGGGGTCCTCTTGCAAGCCGATGCGCAAATCTTGCGCCTGAAGGGCCGTTGCTGCGACCCCGAAGGCCAGCGCAAGGGCGATGTGTTTCGTTCGTATCATTCTGGAATTCCTCCATCTGTTCGGATTTGGGTGCTCACTTACGAGTCGTTATTCGGATTTTCGGTGGCCGGGGCGCTTGAGCCGCGGGCGTAAAGGACGAAGCGCTCTGCGGCGGCGGCGCTCCGGGCGGGTTCGATGCTGGTCAAGCCCTCAAGCGTCAAATCTTGGGCGTGGTGGCAGGCGACTTGGCGGCCATCGGGCAGGGCGCTCAGCGTCGGCCGCTCGGTTTTGCACAGATCGGTGGCATAGGGGCAGCGCGTGTGGAACCGGCAGCCAGGCGGCGGCGCGATGGGGTTGGGTGGATCACCTTCAACCGCGATCCGAGCCCGGCGCGCGCCATATTCGGCGATTGGGATCGCGGCCAGCAGCGTCTCGGTATAGGGATGGCGTGGCTGCTCATAAAGTGCATCGGCCGGGCCGCATTCGACCACTTCCCCCAGATACATCACCGCCACCCGATCCGCCATGTGCCGGATCACGGCCAGATCATGCGCGATCACCACAAGGGTCAGGCCCAACTCGTCTTTCAAATCTTCCAACAGGTTGATCACCTGGGCCTGGATCGAAACATCAAGCGCCGAGACCGGCTCATCCCCGATCAACACGGTCGGTCTTGTGGCCAAGGCCCGCGCGATGCCGATCCGCTGCCGCTGGCCGCCGGAGAACTCATGCGGAAACCGATCTGCGGCGGCCGTGGGGAGACCAACGCGGGTCAGAAGTTCGGCCACACGGTCACGGCGGCTCTCGGCGGTGCCGATGTCATGGGCTTCCATCGGCTCGGCGATCAGGGCGCCGACGGTCATCCGAGGGTTCAGCGACGAAAACGGGTCTTGGAAGATGAACTGCAGGTCTTTTCGCAGGGTTCGCATCCGGGCGGTGTCGATATGGGCCAAGTCCTCGCCATTGAACCAGACCTCGCCGTCGGTCGGATCGATCAACCGCAAGAGCAGCCGGGCCAAAGTGGACTTGCCGCAGCCACTTTCCCCGACGATCGCGAAGGTCTCCCCTGCCTCGATGTCGAGCGACACGCCATCGACGGCGCGAACCACCGTCGGTGCGCCGAAAAGCGGGCGGGCGGTGACAAATTCCTTGCGCAGGTTTCGCGCGGACAGGGCCGTGCTCATGTTCCTGTCTCCTGCAATCCTGTCGCGGCAAGTGTTTCCAGCGGGGCGCGGGCGCAGGCGACGGCGTGATCTTCGCCGCAACTCTCCAATGGCGGCACATCGGCACAGATCGGTGCGGCAAAGGGGCATCGTGTGACAAACCGGCAGCCTGAGGGCATCTCTGCCGGTTGCGGCACCACGCCTGGCACGGTCACAAGCCGGTCATGACGATCCCCAAGGGAGGGCATCGAGCTCATCAAGCCGATTGTGTAGGGATGCTGCGGATCGGTGAAGACCGCCTCGGTCGTGCCCGCCTCGACAATGCGACCGCCATACATCACGGCGACCTTGTCGGCCATCTCTGCCACAACGCCCAGGTCATGGGTGATCATGATCATTGCGGCACCCGTTTCCGATTGCAGGTCGCGCATAAGCTCCAGAATCTGCGCCTGAATCGTCACGTCCAGCGCCGTGGTGGGCTCATCCGCGATCAAGAGTTGCGGGTCGTTGGCCAGCGCCATGGCGATCATCGCCCGCTGGCGCATACCGCCAGAGAGCTGATGCGGAAACTCATCAAGCCGTTTTTCCGGGGCCGGGATGCGCACCCGGCGCAGCATTTCCAAAGCGCGCTCCGCGCGGCGGCGGGGGAGACACGTTTGTGCCGCCGGACAGACTCTGCGATTTGCTCCCCGATTTTGATCGCCGGGTTTAGCGAGGTCATCGGTTCTTGAAAGATCATCGCCATCCGGCCGCCGCGGGTCTCGCGCAGGCGCGCGGGCGGCATCGTCAGCAGGTCTTCCCCCTCAAATCGCGCGGTGCCGCCAGCAATCGCCAGAGGCGGAGATTGCAAGAGCCCCATCAGCGCCAGAGCGGTCAGACTCTTGCCGCAGCCGCTCTCCCCCACAAGACACAAGGTCTCGCCGGCATTCAGCGTGAAAGAGACATCATCGACGATGTTCTGCGGCAAACGTCCCAACCGGATCGACAGATGGGCAACCTCCAAAAGAGGTGCAGGTGTGGCGGTCATGATGGCCCTTTCTGGCGGGCGGATTCCAAGTTGGTCTTGAGCGCGTTGAGATGGGCGCGCATCGCGTTGCGCGCCGCATCTTCGTCGCGGGCGTCGATCGCGGCGATGATGTCCAGGTGCTGCGCATCGTATTCCATGACGAGCTTGGTCGAGCGGGCCATCTGGCGCTCGGTCTGCCAGCGGGCGTCGCTTCGCACGTCATTGATCAGGCCAAATGCGGCGTGCAAGATCGGGTTATCGGCGACGCGGGCGATAAAACGGTGCAGCGCGCCGTCCCAGAGCTCGGCAGCATCGGAATCGGTCACCTGCGATGCTCGGTCAGCCAAGTCACGCATCCGCGCGACATCCTCGGCGGTCGCCCGGCGGGCGCAAAGCGCGGCCAGCTCAGGCTCGATCGCTAGGCGCGCTTCCATCACCCCGATAGGGTCGATATCGGGCGCGAGCGCGGCGATCAGATGATCGTTAGGGTTTGGTGGCTCGCCGATGAACGTACCCTTGCCCTGACGTCGCCACACCAGCCCTTCGACCTCCAACGCATCCAGCGCCCGGCGCACGGCCCGGCGGCTGACATTGAAGCGCCCAGATAGCTCGCGCTCTGTCGGAAGTTTTCCGTCTTTTTCGACCGCGCCACGACGGATCAACTCGCGAATCTTGGCGCGAGCGAGCGACGCGTTGTCTTGCATGATCTGAGCTGTATCGCGCACGGCTTTCTCCAGAATCGGGACCAAAGTGGATTTGGTCCGAACCAATTTTACTTTGGTTCGCGTGCCGCAAAGTTGTCAAGCGATTCCCATCCCGGGGCTAAGCTGGGCCGTAGATCGGCGACGATGGCGGTGGGCCGAAGGGGCGGGAGACGGGATGTCGACTAGCTGTTCGGCATCCGAGTCTGTGCGTCCGGTTGCTGGGCCATGCGAGGGGATGCAGGCAACGGTTGCGGCTGGACCTCGAATTCTGAATGACTAAACTGCGCATCTGGGCTGCTCCATGACCAACCGTGTTGCGGCTGGACCTCGAATTCTGAATGACTAAACTTCGCAGCGATTGCTCCAGCCTCGGCACAGGGTTGCGGCTGGACCTCGAATTCTGAATGACTAAACTGCTTCACGCGACTGATGCGCCAGCAGTCAAGTTGCGGCTGGACCTCGAATTCTGAATGACTAAACTCTTGGATTTCATCTTTCGCGGAAGAAGATCGTTGCGGCTGGACCTCGAATTCTGAATGACTAAACTGAGTTCTGGGAAGACTTGCGCACCGTCGCCGTTGCGGCTGGACCTCGAATTCTGAATGACTAAACTAGGCCAGCCCATCAACAGGTCGGTAAAGGCTGTTGCGGCTGGACCTCGAATTCTGAATGACTAAACTGCCACGCGCAGCCGTATGCAGCGACGTATCGTTGCGGCTGGACCTCGAATTCTGAATGACTAAACTCAATCATCCTCTTTGGTGAGGGCGAATAGTGTTGCGGCTGGACCTCGAATTCTGAATGACTAAACTGGATCGCCGTGTATCTTCTTGTTTTTACAGGAGGATACACGGTTCCTTGTTGCGCAAATCCACTCAATTATCTTCAAAACATCACCAATTGCTCTGGATTCTTGCGCGCCGCGCGCCGCCCTTGATCTGAGAAATGAATGATATCTCGATACTGACGATCCGTGAAGTTCAGGATCTGAATGTCGCCCATCGCAGGGAGGTTCCGTTCGATACGGGTCACCCGGGTTTGAAACGCCTCCTTGCCATTCACAAACCGGGCATAGACTGAAAACTGGCTCCGCTCGAACCCCTCGTCGAGCAGGAAGTTGCGGAAATCCGTGGCCGCTTTGCGCTGCGGCTTGGTGTCGGTGGGCAAGTCGAACATCACAAGTATCCACATGAGGCGGTATCCTGAAAGAATGGCGGGCTGGAAGGTCATGCACCTAACCCCGCGAGCGTCAGGGTGTCGGGCGGTTTGGGCAGGGCGAGGGAGAGCTTGCCGGTCTCGAAGCTTTGCCCAAGCGAGGTGGCGAGTTTGGTCACGGCGACAGAAACCGGACTCATCGCCTCATCGAGAGGCAGATCAATGGCGATCAATCGGGCCAGTGCTTGCTTGGCGGCTGTGTCGACCTCCGCGCCGTTTTGTGTGGCCAGACGGCGCGCGGCGCAATCGACCAGAGGCCGGAAGGGCTCCATCAGATCATCGGCCAGCGCAAACGCGTTGCCGCGATTGGAATGATGCAACCCAATGGAAGGGTGCAACCCGGCGGCAACGACGGCGCGGGCGGTGGCCGCGCGCAGGACCGTATAGCCATAGTTCAGGAGCGCATTGACGTCTGGCGCGCTGGTGTCGCGCCGGAAGTCATTGCCCATCATCCGCGGCCAGTAGTGGCGGGCGGCCTGCGCTTCGATATTGGTTTTATCGCCCGAGGTGACTTTGCGGATCATCATCCGCAGCGGCGCGGGGGACTGACCCACCGCCTCAAGGGCAGCGGCTTGCATCGCGATTTTGGAGGCCACGATCTGCTTCCAGGCCTGTTTCATGAGCGTCGCTTTGGCCTGCCATTGCGCGCGCAGGCGACCGCCCTGCGCATGGTGGCCTTCCAGCGGCATCAGGACAGAGCGCGGCGCATGATTGGACCCGCACAAGACTACCGGCGCGCCGCGATCGGCCAGTTCTGTCAGGAGCGATGTGGACCAGGTCGTGCCATGGGCGTGCACGATAACGCCAGCGATCTGATCAAGCGGGGTGCGGCCAATCTCCTGACCGTTTTCAGAGACTTTCAGGAAGCCGCGATCGCGCGACAGGTGCCGCCCATCGACGGCGATATCGATAATCTGATCCACTGGTCACACTCCCAACAGCTTGGAAGCATGGCATATTTTGCCGATTCGGGCGAATCTGGCCGCTAACCTGCCGGTCCCGGATCGCGCAGTCGGCCCATTTCGTCGACAAAGATCCGCCGAATCCCCGCCTTTACCATTGAACTTGCGCTGGTCCTGATCAGTTTGAAGTCATCGGCGCTGTCTCGGTCTCGGGCATCCGCGTTGGATTCAGTGTGTGGTGCAAGGCAAAGGGTGCCAGCCTGGCTGAATTTCTGCACATAGTAGGTCGCCGTGCGACCGTCTGTCTCCATCGCCACCATGTCGCGTTTAAACAACCGCAGAAGTCGTTTTGCCGCCGGATGGGGTTTACGCGGATCTGCGCCATGGGCCTCAAACGTGGTGATGACCTGGGCTTTCGGCTTGCCATCGGGCATGCGCCAAATCTCGAAGCAATGGTTGCTGTCGCCTTTATAGGCTTTGAAGGGCTGGCTTGACGGCACGACCCGGGCCGAGGCTTGGAGGCTCTCGATCAAACGCACATGGCGGAGGCCGCGATAGGGGTTGTCTTTCCCATCGGGCAGTGTCTCAGCCGATGCAAACGCCACCAAAGCGGCCTCGATCTCTTTCGGTGTTGTCTTGCCGCGCGTCACCCGGGCCAAGTGCTTTTGCAGGAACGGGTCGCGGATGTTCTTGCCTCGCGATGTCACTTCGATATCGCCTGGTTTCAGGGCAAGGAGTGGCACACGGCTGACCACCCTTTGGTCATCGACGATGCCATAGGCCGTGTCATTGTGGAGCCGCCCGGTGGTGCTGTCGCGGCCCTGTTTGCGGGCCTGCGGGTCGATGCGACCGTGATCGGCACGGTGGCTGACGGTGATCTTGCCCAACTGCGTGCGGATGTCTGACCGGAAATGCTCCCAGGGTTCCGGTGTGTCCCGGGCGATGTCTTCGGCACTCTTCCCATCGGATTCCTCCCGTCCGGCCGCCTTGCTGATCCGGTTGATCAGGCCGCGGTCGGTGGCCGCGATCACGGCGGCGTCGATGGCATGGTGGCGGTGGTCGGTTCGGTTCTTGGCCTTGCCCGCGCCTTTGTTGTGGTCGGGCAGCAGCGAGTTCAGCCCCCAATGGCGGCGCAGCATCTCGGTCAGCCGGCCGGGCACAACCCAGACATGCCTGCCCTCGGTATAGAGCGCCTCCAGATAGGTCTTCGCGATGCGCGACAGGTACTGCGTGTCGACCAGCGCCCGGTCGAGGAAATCGTTTTCCCCTTCGAAGCGTTCCATCGCATCTGGGGCGAAGCGCCAACGCTTATTGTCGGGCAGGTTTTTCAGATTGGCTTCAATCGCGTGCCATCGATCCGTTTCGCCCCAGGCTTCCCATGGCGTCTGGTTGCGCTTTTCCCGGTTGGCTTCACGCAGGCAAAGCGTGCGGTTTGCGAAACTGTCGTCGAGCGTGCGGGAATAAGGCAGGATGTGGTCGACGTCGCAGGAGCCGTCAAACAGCATCCCCGCACTGATCCGCTGCCCAGTATAGGGGCAGTTGCGTGTCATCACATCATGCCCCAGATCCTCCCAGAGGCGTAGGATCATCCGGTTCGCGCCGGTGTCGGCTTGACCAAGCTCGGCCAGCTTCTCGCTGCGCTTCTCCGCCGCCGCACGGTTGTCGCGGTTCTTCTTGTTGACCTCGGTTTTCTGTTTCTCCGACATCTTCAGTTCGCGAGCTAGTTCGACCACGATCTGATCCGGTTTGCCATGAACGGTAATGATGCCGTTCACCAATCGCCGCAGCTGGTTGAGGCCAATATGCACCGTCGGGTTTGTGATGCGGCCAAAGCGGGTGATGTCGTCATCATTCCGGTCGCCGGTGCCGGGGATCACATGGCGTTCCAGAATCTCACCGTAGTAGGGCAGGGCGTCCAGAACCTCGCCGGTGCGCATGTCGGAATGGTGCCCGAAGCATCGCGTTGCGGCCTCGGCATAGGTCAGCGGATGGCCGTCTTCATCCGTGTCGTTCTCCAGGACGGACAGGATCATCCGGGTCGCGGTTTCCCCAAGCCGCCCATAGCCCTCGGGCAGTGGTGCATGTGCCGTGGCCTCCGCATGGTCCCGGTTGAGTCCGTGCGCTTCGCAAAGCCAATCCACCAAGGCAATGTGTTCGGCGTCGCTTTCCACCGCCTGAATGCGGCGCACGACCTCCCATTGCTGATCTGGGTTCAGCTTTGACCAGTTCGGTCCGAACCGGTCAGGATGAATGAGACTGGCGCGCACCGGGTCGCAGGCGATGGCGTCGCGATTAGCCGTTTCCAGGGTGAAGCGGGCCCCGGGCGGCAGCTTTAGCGCTTTGGCCAAAGCTGGGAGTTTCATCGCCATGGAGGTCAAGGTTTTGGTGGGCTTCTTCGTGTCCAAAAGCCCGATCACCTGATCGCGTTCTTCCAGGGTGAGCGGGCGCCGCTCCCGCCCATCCGAGGTGATCCGCAGGTTATTGACCGTCTCATACAGCGTGCGCCTCTGGGTCAGGGGATGCGCTTTGGGCAGGCGGCGCTCGCGGTCCGGCACATCGCCGATGCCAGCGAAGAGACACAGGCCGATGGCCGGCGCTTTCAGCGGGCGCTGGTAGAAGATGATCTCAAAGAGCGCGTTTTTCAGATCGGGGGTCAGCGCTTCGAGGTGAAACACGGCCTGCGCGTCCCAAAGCTTGTGAAACTCCTCCTCCAGATGCCGCCGGTCAGGATAGAAATCATACCCAGCCTCTTCCTTCTCGGCATGGTCGCGGCGGGCGACGGTCAGCCGAGTGCGGACCGAGGGCGTCTGTCGCGGATCGGGCGCGGCGGCACGGCGCATGTGCAGGAACTCACCGTAGCTCCGCGCGCCTTTGGTCATTATCGCCTGATCCAGCCGCGCGGTCGCGTCCTTGATCTTGCCGGACTCGTTGTCGCCTCGGTCCGTCTTGCGGTTCGATTTGAACCCGCGCCTTTGGTTGAGATGGAACAGCGCCCGGCCCAGATGGTGCAATGGAAGCGCTTCGTCCAGCCCTTGTGCCCGCAGCGCGTAGGGGTCGAGGGACTCAAGTGCCTTTGCCTCGGCGGGGTCCTTCGGCATCAAGCTGGCCTCCGCCAGCTTGCGCATCAACGCGCTGCGCCGTCGCAAGTACCGGTCGCGGCGGCGGCGCATGGAGCGGGCCGCCCGCCGATCCACGGCCAAGGACGCCCCCGATTTCGGGTCGCGCCCGTCGGAGAAGATGCGGACACCGCCATCGAGAACGGAGATGATCCGGTCGCCATCTGTCTCATAGAGCCACCAGCCAATGGAGTTGGTGCCGATGTCGAGACCGAGACGTGTGTGCATAGAGAATGCTCCAAACCAATTATCACAACACATTAGTCATAAAAATGAATGACTTTGGCAATCAAATCAAAGCGCGAGCCATTGGATTTGGGATATGTTCAGTTAGAGAATGGCGATATTTGTTTCTTCCGACGCAGCGGTAGCGAGATTTTTGTAGCATTTCGCAATCGACATGTGCTGGAAGCGTAGTGAAGAGCGTTGACCAATTTGCGTTTGTTTTTATGGTCTAATGTGGCAGATGGAGCTCCGACAGAAACCTAGGTGCAGATTGAGGGTTTTTTCCTTGGACCGCATCGCGAGATCGGGTACGGTGTATCTACATTCAGAATTCGTGGTCGAGCCGTTAACAAGCACTCGATTGCACCACATCAAGACGCGGGCCACGGCCCGCGTTTTTCTTTGTGGCGTGTCGGCTTGCTGTGAGCGGACGGTCCTTTAGCTGATTGCCGTTGCTCCAACCCGTTTTACCGGGCCCAATGCCACGGGTATCTCGGCGCGTCTGGACACGAGGCATCCGAATTGCCTTACCAAACGCAGGCTCAATTGGCGCGCCGTCTAGCATGGGACGTGCGGCGCGTCCTGTCGCGTCGAACCGCCCGAGATAAACCTGATTGGGTCGGCACTATAGGTGTGATTTGGCGTGATCCTCTCTGGTGTCTTGTCCGTCGGTGGGGCCTGGGCAGTTGAGCGACCGTCGCCATTCTCGTCAATCACCACGCCCCGCGCACATGGGATGGTTTTCGGTCGCCTTAGCAATTGATGAACAAGCGTTCGTTTTTTTTGCTGGTGCAGCAATTAGTTGCGCGGAGGCAACAACTCTTGGGTGATTGGCATTGGCCATGAGGTTGTCATTTTCATGTGCAACTAATCGGCAATATCTTGCTCATGACGGCGCAAAGATCAGTGGTGAAGGGGTGCGAGGATGCGCAGAGCGCCGATGCGGGCGGTGTTGGTTGCAACGACCGTCGCGACGAGTGTCAAGAACCGGACGCAGTCGCCGGATGGGCGCGCGGTATCTGGTGATCGTGCGGCAAACCGACTTTACCGAAGCAGCGATCTTGGCGCTTGTTTGCCCCTAGGCGGCTGCGCGCTTTGACCCGATCGAACCGCACACCAATGCCAATCTATACACCAATGGATCCGGGCGTCTTGCCCGCAGATTTGCTGGCCGCTCATCGCCCGCCCTCACGTCCTGTGCCCATCACAGTACGGGAGTGGAGCGAGGGCAGGCAGGCAGGCAAACTGCAATGTGATCCCTGGAATCCGCCGCCAGCCTTTGGATGGCCAGGGCGACGTCAGACAAATCTCGAAAACTTCAGAAAACAGACTCAAAGGGAGTAGTCTTTGTGATTAATTCGCCAGCCTCATCGGCCAGTCAATCTCGTATAAATGTCGCCAGTTTGGTCGTTTCAGCGGTCGTAGCCAGTTTTGTGGCCGATGCCGCGCAGGCCCAAACCGTGTGGACCGGTGCGGAGGATTCCGACTGGAACAACGCTGACAACTGGGACGCCGGCGTTCCGGGAGAGACAGATCGGGCCATAATCTCGCGTGATTTGTCGGTTTCTGGAAGTCCAAACCAACCTCAGCCGGTTGATAACCAACCCGTTCTGGACGGTGAGACCGGCACGGCAGATGCGTTGTTTCTGGGGTCGCTTGCGGGCGCGGAGCTGACTGTTCGCAATGGCGGACAGATGACAGTCGATAGCACCATCATCGGAGTCAACATCATCAACGCTAATCCCAACAACCGGTTGTTCGAGCAATCGGGCACCCTGACTGTAACGGGAGACGACAGTCTCCTCACCACCAACTCTCTGGACGTTGGGTTTTATGGCTCGGGAACCGCCAGTTTTTCTGACGGTGCCAATTTGGTGGTGAACGGTTTCCTCGGTATGGGCGGCCCTGCGGGGAGCCAAGATAGCACGCTGTCTTTCGATGGTGTTGGTACGACTGCCACTTTGGGCGCTTTGGTGGCAGGTGCATCCGCAAGCTCGACCATTTCCGTGACAAATGGTGCGCAGGTCACTGCCGGCGGGGCGACAATCGGTCAAGACGGCTCGGCGACGATGGAGGTCAGCGGTGTCGGATCCAGTTTGACGACGTTGTCAAGCAACTTGGTCTTGGGAGGCCAGATGGGCGGCGAAGGCACACTCCACATTCGTGACGGCGGAGCCGTGAATGCGGGTGGACGGGTCTTCGTCGGACAGGAGAGCGGTTCAACCGGGACGCTGACTGTCGAAGGCTCAGGCAGCACGTTGACTGGCGACGAGCTGTTTGTAATTGGCTTTGACGCCGGGAGCACTGGCAATGCCTCGGTAACTGAAGGCGGTACGCTTGAGGCGACGCATGTGCTGGCAGGTTGGAGAGCTGGCAGCAGCGGCGTCTTTGAGGTCTCCGGCGCCGACAGCCGAGTTGCGGTCGACGTGTATGTCATGGCTGGCAACGAGGGGAACGGTGTTGTGACCCTGTCGGATGGAGCGCGAGTGGAGGAAGCCGATGGCGCAGGCAACACCTCCATCAGCATTGCGAACAATGCCGGTTCAACCAGTACAGTGAACATTGGCGCTGCGCGTGGTGAAGCGGCTGTGGGCGCTGGCATTGTCAGCCTCGATTCCGTGAGGTTCGGCAATGGCAACGGTGAGTTGGTATTCAACCACAACACCGAAGGCTATCAGTTCGACCCGTATTTCAGGGGCAACGGCACGATCTCGCACCTGGCGGGGAACACCACACTGGCCGGTGATAACAGCGGCTTTGAAGGCACAACCAACGTCGAGGGCGGCAACCTGCGCATCACCAATGCGTTGGGTGGGGCGCTCAATGTCGCCAGCGGCCCGGCCACAGTGTCGTTTGACCATGCCTCCGAGGGTTACACATTCGAAGGGGCGATAAGCGGCAGCGGCACGATCTCGCATCTGTCGGGCGAGACGACGCTGACCGCTGACAGCAGCGGTTTTGCTGGCACGACCAACGTCGAAGGCGGCAGCCTACTGCTCGGAGGTGATGCATCTCTGGGCGGCATCCTCAATGTTCTCAACGGCGGAACCTTTGGCGGCAACGGCACGGTGTCGAGTCTCGATGTGGCGTCGGGTGGCAATCTGGCTCCGGTTGGTACGCTTACCGTTCAGGGCGATGCCAGCTTTGACACGGGCGCCTTCTATCTGGTCGGTGCAGATACAAACGGGAGCGATCTTCTGTCGGTCACCGGCAGACTAACGTTGGATGGCGGTACGGTGCAGCTTGAGGAAAGCATAGCCAACCTGAATCTACAGACCAGCCACCGGATCGCTCTGGCGGAGGGCGGCATTCAGGGGCAGTTTGATGGAGTAACGTCAGACCTGTTATTTGTGGTGCCGGAACTGAGCTATACTGGCACTGAAGTCCAACTGGGCTTTCTGCGCAATGACGTTGGTTTCGGAGATGTCGCGCTTGGCTTCAATCAGCGGAGTTTGAGCAGCGTGCTGTCGGGATTGGATGAGAATGATCCGCTTGTACAAACGGTTCTGGCGATGCCGGAAAGCACGGTCCGTCAGGCCTATGAGCAACTGGCCGGAGAGATCCATGGCTCTCGCGCCTCGGCGGTTGTGCAAGATGTCGTCGTGATGCAAGAAACGCTTCTGCACCGGCTGCGAGAGCAGCGGAACACCCCAAGCAACAGCTTTGTCAGCCGCAATGACATAAGTGCGGACCCCGCCGGGACCTCGGGCGCTGAAGGTGTCTGGATGGAAGGGTTCGGGTCTTGGTCGGATTTCGATGGGGATGGCAACACCGTCGGAACCCGTCGTGACTCCGGCGGCTTTGCCCTGGGATATGACTACCAAATGTCCAACGGGCTTCAGGTTGGTATCCTGGCAGGCTATTCAAACTCGTCTATCCGCAATGACGCCGGTGCCAGCTCGGATGCGGATGGCACCACCTTCGGTCTCTATTTCAGCACGGACGAGAACCGCCCGGGCGTGCAGTGGAGCGGTGGTGTTCTGATGAGCGAGTATGATGTTGAGACGATGCGCAGTCTGTCGACCGTCGGGACGGATATCGCCTTGGGCGAATATGATGCGCGCAGCTATTCGATCTTTGCCGAAGCCAGCTACATGCATCAGGTGGGTCGCTACGCGCTTGAGCCATTCTTTGGTCTGACCCATGTCGCTTACGACAGCGATGATTTCACCGAAACAGGCAGCACGAGTGCGTTGACCGTCTCGGGCGTTTCGACGAACACCACATTCGCGACGCTTGGCCTCCGTGGTGCAACACCGCTTGATGGTCTCGGTGTTAATACGGTCGCGACCGGGATGTTGGGCTGGCGTCATGCATTTGGCGATACAGACCCGTTGCAGAGCGCCTCGCTCCTCGGGAACGCGTTCGATGTTCAAGGCATGCCCGTCGCTCGCAACGAGTTGATGATTGAGGCCGGGCTGGACATCGCGTTGTCGGGCAGCTCGACTTTCAACGTCAGCTACTCTGGCCGCTTGGCAGATAACTTCGCCGATCACGGCTTGCGGCTTGGTCTGAACGTCTCGTTCTGAGCATCGCCTAAAGCTTGCTCGCGGCCGCCTGTCTCAACTGGCCGCGAGCGTCTTCTGCGACTTTGCGCCAATGCCACGCTGATCAACAGGCTGTTTTGAACACTGTGCAATGAAACCAGCAGGCCGTGTTGTTGCATAAGTGATTGGCGGCGTTTTGCTTAGGACCGATCAGCGGGGCCTGTAAGCAACGTTTCCAGCCCTTGAAGATGTCCATTTTCCGCCAGAATCTCCGATGGCGTCTGCAAGAAGTCGCAGATCGGACGATGGGCAACTCGGCCTTTGGCGGCCTTGATCAAGACAATCCCTGCCGCAGCGTCCCAGATATTGAGGCTTTCCTCGTGGTAGGCATCTACCCAGCCCGCCAGGATGCCAATGAACTCTAAGGTGGCGGCGCCCTGGCGGCGATGTTCGATCCCGGCTTCGGTTAAGCGCGAGATGCGGGTCAAGTAATCCTGCAGTGCAGTGCGTTCTGAATATCCAAGCGTGACAATTGGCGCTGCCGCAGGTTCGGCGGCGGTGAGGTCGACCTCACCCCCATTCAGCAACGCCGGTTTGCCGAGCTCAGCCGCCGCGGTGATGCCAAGGTCGGGTGCATGGATCACCCCGTGGGTCAGGGCTGCGCCGTCGAAGTAAGCGATCGACACGGCCCAATTCGGCATGCCACGCAGGTAATTCGTCGTCCCGTCAATCGGATCGACGATCCAAAACCCGTCCGTGTCCCGGTCTAATCCGTCTTCCTCGCCAAGCACGCCGTCTTTGGGAAAGGCTTCTGCGATCAGGCTGCGGATTAGGGCTTCGGAGGCCAGATCCGCTTGGGTCACAAAATCGAGGCGCCCCTTTGCTTCGGCCTGCAATTTCCCGGGTTGGCGTCTGAGATTCTTTGCCAGGTCGCCGGCTGCTGTCGCAATCCTGATCGCGATCGATAGTCGGTCGTCAGAGGACATGTCTTGTGGTGTTCCTATAAACCGGTTGCAATGCGATGCCGATTGTTTTGGCCGGCGCGTCATGCGCCTTCATCCGATCTTTCAAGAGCTGCAATGCAAGGGTTGTTTGAGAGTCCAGATCTTGCCGGATTGTCGATAAGGCATACGATCCCCATTCGGCTTGCTCGATGTTGTCAAAACCGACGACTTGCAGGTCTTCGGGGATCTTCAATCCGAGATCGAGGCGAATGGCATCCAAGGCGCCCAACGCCATCAGATCGGTTGCGCAAAATAGGCCATCAATGTCCTTCAGGGCCTTTTGACCAGCTGCTGCAATGGCAGATCGTGCGCCTTTGTAGCTCTGGTCTGGGGCCTGAAACATGGTGCAAGATCCGAATCTTTGTTCGACCGTGTGCGAAAATGCTCTGGCTCTTCCCGTGACGGAGAACGTCTCGATCACTGGTTCCAAAACCCCTAGCCTAACAGCGCCGCAGCCGGTGAGCATGTTGAACGCCAGCGTGCCACTCTCATCAGGATCTGAGATCACGCGATCGCCCCAGCCTGCGGTTTCGGCGCGGTTGATCAGAACAACTGGCACCGCGGCACGACAGCATTCTTCGATCGCGCGCTGTGGCGGCGTGTCAGATGTCGCAATCACACCCGCCACGCTGTAGCCCAATAAGGTGCCGAAGAGGCCCTCCACATCATCCGGCGTTTCGGCGGTCACAAGCATCGGCCGAAAGCCGTCTTGGATCAAAGCTTGTGCCAATAGCTTTACCTGACGGGCTCGGATTGGCGTATCGAGGCACGACGCGAGTATGCCGACGATACCGGAGTGGTCGCCCTGCAGCCCGCGGGCCAAGGAGTTCACGCGGTATCCCAGAGTTTCGGCTGCCTCGAACACCTTCTCGCGTGTTTGTTCCGCAACGACAGCGCCGGGCGTGAAGGCGCGCGAGACCGCAGACCGAGACACGCCGGCAAGCCTTGCGACATCAAACGATGTCGGTTTTCGTTTCGGTTCGATGGTCATGGCAGCCTTCTGCACGCAAGATGTCGCTTGAACGCAAACGGGTGGTCAAGGTTTACCAGATCGGGGCGGAGCGCAATCAGCTTGTCGAAAACCTCGGGCTCTTTGCCGCCATAATAGACCATGGCTTCAATGGCGCTACCCCGCAGCGCCGCAATCTCTGCCGCGTCGTCGGTGGGTAGAAATTCAATGACGCGCGCATCATATGTGTCGATCGCCGTGGTCAGGTCGGGGAAATCCTGCCGACGGGCCATAATGGATGCCTCAGGGGCAAGAGCGCGCAGCTCGTGTAAGAAATCCCGATTGAAGGACCAGAAAAAGCATCTCTCCTGAAGTTCATGCGCGACGACGCGATCCCAAACCGGGCCGGGTGGGGCGGATTTGAGTTCAAGATAGACTTGTCCGCGATACCGCGTTGTGAGGCTCAGAAGCTCATCCAGAGTGGGCAGTTTTGTGCCCGCAAAATGCGGGTCGAACCATGCGCCAGCATCCAACTGGCGTAACTCGGCGAGGGTGCGCTCGGAAATCGGGCCGCGATCATTGGTCGTCCGGTCCAGAGTCGGATCGTGCAGGGCGATAATATGACCATCCGCAGTGAGGTGAAGATCGACTTCGATATGGGAGAACCCGGCGGCAAGTGCACATTCGAACGCGGGCAATGTGTTTTCCGGAGCAATCTTATTGGCACCCCGATGGCAGACGACGCCGACCGGCCACTCGGCTGGCGGGGTGAATGGGTTCACCAGTTCGGGCATGTCGGAACAGATGCCGAACACCGGTTTGGTCCGAATGTCGGCCATGCGCGACGGGTCCTCTTCGTGCCAAATCGCGATCTGCTGATTGGCCGCAAACGCCCGTTCAAACAGGTCCGGCGTCAACATATCCTGTGGCCGGTCCATGTGTTCCCAACAGAGGTGAACCACATCCGCATGGCGGGCATAGCTATGCGGGTCCGCCCCCATTGGCACCAGAGCCGAGATCGGATAGGGACAATCGGCCTGGCGCAGAATTGAAACGACGTCGGTATTAAAGGCACCCAGGATCGCGACATCGATTCCGAATGATCGCAAAGCGTCAAGGCAGGGCAGGGCGGCGTCGATATCCTTGATATCAGCGTAAATGCCAACGCCTTCATCCGCGGCAAGCTCCAAGACTTCGGACAGGGTTGGACAGGCAGGCATATGCGATTTCAGCGCAGCAAGGGTCAAGTCCACGACCCGCATTCCGTTCGGCAACTCAGCATCGTGGTAGACCGCCACATGCCCGTCTGACGTCATGCGGAGATCGACCTCCCACATGTCGGCCCCAAGTTCGGCGGCTTTGCGAAATGCATCAAGCGTGTTTTCGGGCGCATACGCCGACGCGCCGCGATGGGCGATCGATAAAGGGCGCGGCGGTATGTCGATTTTCGTCACAAGCGTGCCCCTTCCGATGCGAAGGCCAGGATTTTGTCACTTTGAACGCCCCAACTCACACGGTCGCCGACCCTGTGGCCGCCCGTCGCAGGCAGGATCGCGCGCAGTGCCGCGCCTGATGCAAGGCGGACATCCACCAATTCTTCGCGGCCCTGTGGCTCGATGAAAATCACCTCGCCTTCAACGCCGGCCCCGTATTGTGGGCCAAAATGCTCAGGGCGGATGCCGAGCGTGACGGTTCCGGCAGCCTCCAATGTCGCGGGCCGGGGGATCGTTATACCGTGCCCCAGGTCCAACTCCGGGCCAGCTTCGGCGGCGACAAACGAAATCGGTGGGTTGCCCAGAAATCCGGCGACGAATTGATCGACCGGGTTGTTATACATTGCTGTGGGCGTATCGAGTTGGACGATCCGGCCATCTTTCATCAGTGCAATCCGGTCGCACATCGACATCGCTTCGACCTGATCATGGGTCACCAAGATCGCCGTAATTCCGGTGTCCTGTTGAATCCGTCGGATTTCAGAGCGCATTTCGAGGCGTAGCTTGGCATCAAGATTGGCCAATGGTTCGTCCAGTAACAATACGTCTGGCTTCCGGACCATTGCCCGCGCCAAGGCCACCCGTTGTTGTTGGCCGCCCGAGAGTTGTGCCGGGCGGCGGTCGAGCAGATTTGAGATATGCACCAGCTCAGCCATACGACCGACGTCGCGGTCAATCTCTGACCGGCTCTTCTTTTGCACGCGGAGGGGAAAGGCGATGTTCTGGGCCACGGTCATGTGGGGGTAGAGGGCGTAGTTCTGAAACACCACCCCGACGGGACGTTGTTGTGCCGGCACACGCGTCACGTCCTTATCGCCAAAATGCAGCGATCCGCCATCCATCTTGTGGATGCCGCATATGGCAAAAAGCGTGGTCGACTTGCCGCAACCGGAGGGGCCTAGCAATGCAAGCATTTCGCCGCTCTGTACCGTCAGGTTCATCTCGTCGATGACCGTCATGTCGCCAAAACGCTTGGTGAAATCCGTCAGTCTCAGGTCCATCAGCCCTTCGTCCCTCCGCCATAGATATTCATGAGTTGTCGCTGAAACAGCAGATAAATGAGGATGACCGGGAATGAGTAAAACATGCCGATCGCCTTGAAGAGCCCGAAGTCCAGGTTCGAGTCGTCGTTGATCACCGAATACATATATGTGGCCAAGACTTGAGCCCCCGTACCGGGCGCAAGGACCAGCGGCAGAACAAATTCCGACCAGGCCGCGAGGAACGAGATGATCAGCAGCGCCGCCAGGCCCGGCTGTATCTGCGGCAGCACAAGCTCCCACCAGACGCGGAATCGGCTGGCGCCATCTTGAACACCCGCCATTTCAATTTCCCACGAGACGGTGTCGTAGAACCCTTTCATGATCCAAATGCCGAACGGCAGTTCCAAGGCGGTTTTCACCATGATGACGCCGATCAGCGAGTCGTAGAGACCGAGCGACTGCAAGACGATGAAGATCGCGATGATCAAGGTGATTGTTGGAAACGAGTGCAGCACAATCAAACCGCCCAAAAAGACCGGGCGGCCGGGCAGGTTTAACCGCGATAGGGCATATCCCGCCGTCAGAGAGAGCGCGCAGATCACCGTCGACGTGACGCTGGCAAAAATGAATGTGTTAAGCGTGACCCGCCAGACCGAAGGGCGGCCTGCATCGATGCTCCCCCAGAGAAAGCGCCAGTTTTCCAAATCGATCGCGCCGGGCAAGAGCGAACCAGGCTGGGGCGATGTCACGGAATCGACGATCTGAAAAAGATACATGATCAAGAGCGGCAAAGAGAAAATGCCAAGAATGGCCACGAGGTGCCAGATACGTGCGTGCCCGGTCATTGTTCGATCCTTGGCTTGCTAACGAGATCTTTGAAGTTGAATAGCCGCAGATAGGCGAGCGACAGAACGATGCCGATCAGCACCAGGATCAGCGCGAAGGCCGAGCCAAGCCCGTATTGCAGGTTCCCACCATAATTGCTGAGCGCGATGTTGAAGGCCGCCAAGGACCAAGTTTCGGTGGCGCTGCCCGGCCCGCCATTGGTCGCCAATAAGATGTATTCAAACGAGGTCAGCAGGCTGAGCGTCTGATAGCAGGTGTAAAACAAGATCGGCCAGCGCATCTGCGGCAAGATGATGTAGCGCACTTGTTGCCATCTGTTCGCGCCGTCGACTTCTGCTGCGTAAAGCATCGATGTCGGGATGGCCTTTATGGCTGATGAAAACAGGATCATCCCGAGCGAGGCGCCGACAAACCCATTGATCAAGATCACGACAGTCCAGGCATGGACCGAAGTTTGCATCATCCAGTTTTGCGGCGGAATGCCAAACCAGCCAGTCACCGTAGCGATAAACCCATTGTCCCAGGTGAACCACGTCCACATCAGCACGAACATTACCGGCGGAAGGATGCGGGGCAAAAACCAGACGGAGCGGAAGAAATTCGCCAAGGCCTGCGGCAGATAGAAAGTTGCGATTGCGAGGAACAGCGCCAAACCGACACTGACCAGCAAGGTGCAGGTGACGTAAAAGGCACTGTTAAAGGCATAGTGCCAGGTTGAAGGCAACTCGAATAACAGCGAGAAGTTTTCCGACGTCCAGGTCCAGCCGGTATAGGCGGCTTCTGTAAGCAGGTCGCGGTCGGCGGGATCGATCCCGGTCGTCTCGAGGGCCTGCCGAAAGGCCGCCTCACTGCTAAACCGTTCACCTAGGATGGTGACGGCGAAGAGGTCGGCGGCCGCTTTGCGTTCGCGGGTGCTGCGGATCGGATCGCTATCGAGGTTGCGCAGAATCCGCTCGAGGTCGCGGCGGGCGTCAAACGTATCGCCCAAGTGATCGTCTCGAAGTTCCTCGGCACGGTCCTGACCGAAATCATTGGCGAAGAGGGCCAATCCAGCTTCCAGTAATCTGGAATCCGGCCGCTTCCAGTTGCTCAACCGTGGTCGCGCTAATCCCCTGCGCCTCGAGGCTGCGGATTTGGGAGCGCGACACCATATAGTCGCCGCCGGAAATCCCTGTCGCGGTCGACATATTTGTGAAGGAAAACAGAACCGTCAAAAGGACAGGCGCCAGGAAGAATAGGATCGCAACCAACATGGCGGGCGCGAGAAATCCAATGCCGAGTAAATGGTTGCGCATGATTAACCCCGGTGTCGCAGGCAAGATGGGGGCGCCGATATAATCGGCGCGCCCCGATTGATCGGCTGTTTCAGCGAACGATGAGTTCGTCGCCCAGGGTTGCGCGCAACCGCGCCTCCACTTCGGCAACGGCCTCTTCAGGCGTCCGGACGCCAGTCCAGGCCGATTCCAAGCCGCTGAACAGCGCTTCCGAGAAAGTGCCGTATTGTAGATGGTTGGGCTGCGCATTGGCCGATGCCAGCAAACGTTCGGTGGCCTCTGCCGCCCAACGGTCACCCGAATACAGATCAATGCTCTCTTGCGCTTGGGCGACGGCCAAATGGTTCGACTGGATCGCGTGGAGCGTGTTCAGGCGAGGTTCGGTCGCGATTGCCACGAGTTGAGCGGCGATTTCTTCTGCGCGGTCATCGCCTTGTGCCGTCACCAGGTAGACGAGCGGATGGGTGATTGTGTTGGGCCGACCCGCATCGTTGCCGGCAGGGATCAGCGAAAACTGAACGGTGTTCCAGAAATCGTCGTTGCCCTCGCGGATATAGCGGCCGTAATGCCATGTGCCGCCATGCCAGAATGCGGCGCGACCGTTCGCGACTTCGTTGTACCACTGTCCCCAATCGGTTCCGATATGGTTCTGCCGGGTGACACCCGCAGCAACCGCGTCGACGAAGAACTGATAAAACTCCGTCATGGCGGCCCGGTCCAGTAGCAGGCGACCGGTTTCATCGTCGATCATCTCGCCGCCGAATGATTGGTAGAACTGCGCGTAATCCGGCCCATTGGAGACGCGCGGATAAAAGCCATAGCCTTCTTCAACCAACCCCATTTCCACGGCGCGCGTGGCGTCTGCGAGAACATTGGCAAGGGTATACTCGCCATTGGCAACCTGCTCTGGCAACGCGTCGATATCATCCTCGGAATAGCCGAGTGCTTCCAGGGTTTCGATCCAATAGAAGAAGGGGCGAGATTCGGCGTCCTGCGGCACGCCCCACTGGACGCCGTCAAAGGCCGCGATGTCCATCAAGTTTGGGTAAACATTGCTCAACGGCCAGGCGTCGAGGTCCAGATAATCTTCGACTGGCACGATGTAGCCCGCTTGGCTCCATGGGGCGATATCGAGATGCGATGTAACCACAATATTGGGTGCGTCGCCCGCTTCGGCGGCGAGGGTCACACCCTGTTTGAATTCTTCCCATCCGGCGAAATCCCATCGGCCTTCAACGGTAATGTCCAATTCTTCGCCCAGGATTGCGGCTTCGCGTTCTAGGATGTCGGCGGCCATCTCAATGGCTTCGATGCGATAGCTGTCACTATCATTGGAACCGCCGGCCCATACGGTGACGGTGAGGTTTTCTGCCACGGCGTTGCCGGCCAAAGCGGCTGTTGCGACGGCGATTGCGGTGGTTCTGATCAGGATTGTCATGTTGCCTCCGAGGCGAAGATGAACTGCGATGAATGCGGCATTGCACACCTGTGCACTGCTAGCCGATTCCCATTACACTTTTGCGACGTCGACTGAAGGTTGGGGCAGTGCAGACAGCGTCCCTGCTAAGTGCCCGGCGCTTTTGTGGCTTTCGCAGGATGTCTGAAGTATCCGGATTCCAACGTCCGCAAAGCCCCGATTGCGCAGCTTTAAGGGCCGGTCTGATAAGCGGTGGGATCAGTAAATCATTGGAGCCGATGGATAGGTTTGAGGATGCCTCCCAGTAGGCTGAAGTCTTGAAGCGCCAAAATGATAACTCTCGTCCTGGGTAATTTGCCAACGGGACCGGAAAGCGGTGATAAAAATGCTGTGCCGGGCGTCACTCAGACAAGCTGCAATGCGCATGATGTGTCCCGCCATTGTAGCCCATCTGCTGCTAGGTCAGCTGTCTACGGGAGAATGGTTGGCGACCCTGGATCGCCTGCCAGACCAGCAAGCCATTGAAATGGCTGCAACTGCCTAACGGGCAGGTTGCGACTTGTCTTACTTGTGTGACTCACCTGCGCCCATTCTGCAGGGCCCTGCCATTCGTCCGCCTGCGGGACGTGAAACGGTCCAAAAGAGGCATTCAGCGCGCTGATATGAGGCTACAGCCGCGCTCGCTTATCGGACATTCGCTGCGGGCATAAAAGTCCGCGACCTACGAACTCGCAGACACAGCTGTCATTCCTTTGTCAGTGCACATTGCCAAGCCCAACCTGCGGCTCCAAGACGACCACAGCACCCTTTACCGTCAGTCGACTTGGTCACTCTGAAGCAGCAACCATGAGTTTGGCCCGTTCTGCATAAGATTGCGGCGTTCAGCGGCGCCTGTTCCATCGTTCAGCAACTGATTAAGGTCATCGCCGACACTTCCGCTGTAGATGTGGTAGAGATGGCCAGTGGGGGATCCGGTTCGCAGCTCGCTCACATCGATGACTTCGACACCTTCCAGCGACGCCACGTCGTTTCCACCTTCGCCGAGCCGGGCGTAGCCGTGAAGCTGCGCTGACAACTCCAGTGGTTCGTCATCAGATGTGACATAAACCGTAATGCGGTTCACGATTGGGGAAATGCGCGGCAGGAACCGCTTGAAAATCTCGAAATCCATGTCGGCGGCCAGCAAGACAATCTCATCGAGACGAATGTTCGGGTGCCTGTTCGCGACGTCATAGAGGGCAAGCACCACGCCGCGCGCGCCGAGGCTGTGGCCGACGACATCCACGCCGCTGCCGAACCGGCGTTCAAGCTCAATGATGGCGTCCGCGAGGTCGGGGACGGACCAATAGAGATCCGCCTCGTCATGGGTATAATAGGCTATCGCGCCATCGGACGGCCAGCTGAACCAAAGAAAGCGTCCGCCGAGATTGGCGTTGTTCTGAAGGAGAACCGCGCGGCGACAGCCTTTTTCGAAGTCGATGAAATACCCGTGAACATAGATTGCTGGCTCACCTGCCGTCGCTGAGGCCTCAATCTCATCGAGAAGATCGGCGGGCTCAGAAAGCCTGACCTGGTCCACATCCAGGAACTCCTCTTGGATGAAAGACGGAGCGCTGTCTGCAAGCGGTGCCAGATTTCCAAAATCGAGCGCGCGCACCTGGCACTCACCGGCACTCAGGCCGCTTCGCGCACCGCCGAAGAGGTCTCCGGCGTCGTCGGAGCCTGTATTGTTCCTCAGTGTTAGGAAGGGCACCTCGAAGGTGGTGAGGTCGGTCTGGGCCATTGACGGCGAGGGTATGGCCATCATCATGGCCAGTATGACAAAGCAAACGCCGGGGCGCTTGGAAAGACTATCGAAGAATGACTGCACGATCGGCTCTCGCTTTCGGCTTGGTCCGTGGTGCGACTATAGCAAGGTGCATCGGAATTCGAAGATGCGCCGTTCCAGCTTTCGGGATGAAAATCATGGCCGGTGAAAGATCGTATGTGATTGCAGAGCTTTGGCAAGGACGCATCGGCGGCGGAGCCGATGGGCCACGAAGGGAGATTGCATGACCCGTCGTTTCGTGGCCCGGCTGATTGGGCCTATCTCTGTCCCATGCCTCATGCTGGGGCTTGTCTTCTTTGCCGCGTCGCTGACGCCCTCGCTCATTCCCCGCGGTCCCGAGACGCAGGGCATCTTAGGCGGCCTAGTGACAGCGCTCGGATATCTCTTGGGTCAGATTGCCGGACTGCTTTGGCGGGCGGCAGACCTCCCCGGCTTTCCGGCCGGGTGTCGAGGGTCGTGACCCTGATCCTTGCTTTGGCGATCCTGGGGACCTTTGCTTGGGTCCTTGGCTCCAGCCTGACATGGCAGAACGACTTGCGCAGCAAGATGGGCGTCGCACCTGCGGATGGCTTGCATCTAATGCGCATCATGGTGGTGGCGATTGCGACATTTGCCGTGGCCTACGCTGTGGGGCGGATTGTCGCCTCGCTGTTTCGACTTGTGCGGGCGTGGTTCTACCGCGTTATGCCGCCCCGGCGGGCGAATGTGCTAGGCTTTGTGACGGTGGTGGTGCTGCTCTTTCTCGTCACCCGGGACGGCATTCTTGACGGCGTCGTGACCGGCCTTGATGAAAGTTATGAGGCGGCGCAAGCGCTGTTTGATCAGGCGCCGCCGCGTCCGACCGATGCGCGCATGGTGGGAAGTGCCGCCTCGCTGATCGACTGGACCGCCATCGGGGCGCCAGGGCGCGATTTCATCCTGTCCGGGCCCGACGCAGCGGCAATCTCGGCCTTCTCGGGCCGCGATGCGCTCGACCCGATCCGGGTTTATGTCGGACGTGCCAATGGCGCGACACCGCAGGAGAGGGCGGAGCTGGCGCTTGCAGAACTGCTGCGGCTCGGTGCGTTTGAGCGCGAAGTGCTGGTCGTCGCCAGCCCAACGGGCACAGGTTGGATGGATCCCGGCGCGCATGACCCCGTGGAGTATATGCACAATGGCGATATCGCCACGGTTGCGGTGCAGTATTCCTACCTGCAATCGCCGCTGGCCCTGATCCTCGAAACCAATACTGGCCTTGAGCAGGCCACCGCCCTTCAGGACGTGGTCCACGGCCATTGGCAAACTTTGCCGCCTGAGGAACGTCCTCGCTTATACGTGCATGGGTTGAGCCTCGGGGCCTGGTCGTCGATGCATGCCACCAATCTTTTCCGCTTGTTGGATGATCCCATCGACGGCGCGTTCTGGGCGGGTCCGCCCTTTCCCTCGGCCTTCTGGACCTATGTGCAGAGCCAACGCAATCCGGGCAGTCCTTGGGTGCTGCCCGAGATCGGAGATGGCTCGCTGATCAGATACGCCTCGCATGTTGCGGATGCCTCGGAAAGCGATGCCGTTTGGGGCGATATGCGGATCGTTTTCCTCCAGTATTCGAGCGATCCCATTGTGTTCTACGAACCGGCTTCGCTCTGGCGCGCGCCACCCTGGATGCGCGACCCGCCCGCTGCGGATATGTCGGAGCATTTCATCTTCATGCCTATTGTTACACAGTTTCAACTGGCGCTCGACATGGCGTTGTCCTTTGGCTCCCCACCCGGACATGGGCATGCCTATTACGCCGCCGACTACATTGGCCCATGGGTGCAGGTGACCAACCCCGCCGGATGGACAGAGGCCGATACCAGGCGACTGATCGCCCATTGCGACAACGGATTTCAGGCCGGGTGTTCCAACGATCTGCGCTAGGCGTCTTAGGGGAACCAAGCGATAGGCCAGTTCGTCAATCGGTATGTCTGGTCGCAGAAGAAGCTCCTGAGGGCCTGTGTCTGCCTCCGCTTCGGATGGGAGCATCTCGTCTTGAGCCAGGGTTGGGGCGCCCAACAGGCCCCCCAAGACAAGCGAAATCGTAAGCACGAGGAGGAGCTTGTGAACACGCTTCATTGCGCCATCAGATGCTCGGCCACCGCCTGGTAGGCCGGCAGCGATGTGGGGTCGATACGGCTGTTAAAGGCGATCGGGAACGAGGAGAAGCGGACGATCACCATATCGGCCGTCGGGTCGATATAGATTGTCTGGCCATGAACCCCGCGCGCCGCGTAGGCACCGTGGTCGTTGTTGAAGATCCAGAATTGACCGCGATAACTGCCACCGGCAAGATCGGCGTAGCCCGCTGCGGCAAAGTCATCGAGGTTGCCACCGCCCACGACACTCTCAATGGCAGCGGCCGGGATAAGCTGTTCGCCCTGCCATTCTCCGTCGTTGAGCATGATCTGACCAAATCGCCCCAGGTCCCGTAGGCCCGCACTGAGACCACCGCCGGCAAAGGGCGTGCCCACCCCATCGACCGTCATATAAGCGTCCTGCTCGGCACCCATCCGGCTCCAAATCCGGTCCGACAACAATTCCGTAACTTCCTGGCCCGACACCCGCGAAATGATCCAACCCAGCACGTCGGAATTCGGCGTGCGGTAATGGAACTCATCGCCGTGTTGGATGCCATCCGGGTCAGGTCCAACGGTCTGAAGATACTCGAAATACCCTTCGGGACCGTCATAATCGGCGGGTTTCGGGAACGGGCTGGCGGCAGCATTATAGACCCAGATGGCCGCGTCCGGATCGCCGTAATCCTCGCTGAATTCGAACGCCGTCGTCATATCCATGACTTGGCGGACCGTGGCCGACCCAAACGCGCTGGCCTCCAGTTCGGGAATGATTTCCTGCACAAGGGCCGTGTCATCAAGCGTGCCTTCGGCCACCATCATCTCCGCCAGAATACCCGAAAACGATTTCGTCATCGACATCGCTGCGTGCTGCCCGGCCTCATCAAGACAGCCGAAGTAGCGTTCATATACGATCCGCCCTTCGTGCAAGATCAGGATGCCATCGGTGTAATTCGCAAAGAGCGACTCTTCCCAGGTCATCTCTTCCTCGCCCCGGATCGGCAAGAAGGTGACATCGTCGATTGTCTCGTCCAACGCGTAGTTGAACGGAACAGGCGCGCCGAGGCCGCGACTGACCTGTTCCGTTGGCAAAAACTCCCGCAGATGGCACACGGACCACCGCAATCTTGGGAAGCTGAAGAAGTTCGAGTCCGGGTTGGTGATGCGTTGATCCGGCGCGGGCGGGAAGCCCTCCATCCATCCCATCACCGTCGGGTCCGACTCCTGTGCCGTGGGAAAGCCAGTTGCCTGCGCCTGCACGTTGGATGATAGGGCCGAAACGGCCACCACGCCCAAAGCCAAGATGGTGGCGACCTTAGAAATTGAAAACGACATTGACGAAGCCTCCTAACCAAACTGGGTCATCATTTGGAAACACATCCCGAATTCCCGCTCCGGGCCTCGACGCGCTCAAACCGGCCAAGAAGAACGCGTTTCGATTGATCACGCGCTGGTACTCGATGAACAGGTCATCCGAGAGATGCGCATCGGTGACGCCCGTCACGACGTTGCCGGTGGCACCACCGATATCGATGCGTGTCGCCTGTCCGAATTGCAGCGGGCTGTTCAGCTCGTTCGCCCGGACATGGGCGTATCGCAGGGTGATGGTATCTTGCTCTGTCGGGCGCACAGACAGGGACAAGTTATGCGACTGGACGTTGGAGTTAATCCAGATCATCGCGGATTTTGATCCGGTGGCCCAGGCGCTTGGCGAGCCGTTGTAGTAAAGCGGGTCGAAGCGCTCCAGTTCCGGCGTGTTGGGATCGTCGCCTGAGAAGGTCTGGTAGGAGTAGGTCAGAACCGGTGTCCAGGGCGCTTCGGCAAAGGTATAGCCCGCCTGCACGCGTCCGGCCCAGGCCTCAAGATCCACGCGATCGTTCCATTGATAGGCAAGGTCGGTGGTGAAGAAGACATTCTCCAACGCGCCATCGAAGGGGTTTGTCCGTCCATAGATGCTGATGGTGTCTGTTCCGTCGCGGGCACCGGGGATCACCGTGGGCGGGCCCATGCCACCGGGCGCAGCCTGCGGATAGGCGGAGGTGGAGTTTAGCACACTCACATAGGTCAGGCCGAAATAGCCGCCCGCGGGATCGTCGAACCTGACATCCAAGCCCGCTAGTTCGTTCTCACCATCGACTGCTGGGCGTTCGCGCGGGTCAATGTAAAACAGCGTGCCCGCGAAGTTGTTGTAGGTCAGTTCCGCGATTGCGGTCATTTCCCATGCGCTACGGGGACCGAATTTCAGCGCACCCCGTTCGAAACCGTCCGAGGCGCCGTCCGAGATCAACATGCCCGTGCCGAGGCGGAGGGGTTGCGCGCCGAAGGAAAGATCCAGCTCGGTATCCTGACCGAGCGGCACGCGCAGGCCGAGATTGGCCTCCTCAAGGGTCCAGCGTCCGGTGTCGCCCGTGTCAAAGGCATCCGTCCCAAAGGTGAATGAGCCCACGGCGGACACGCGACCGTAGACCGAGGCCCCGCCGTTCAGCGCTGTTTCGAACGTCAGCCCGGGGGTGACGTAGAGCTCCAGCCAGGTCGCATCGGGATCGTAACCCGAGCCGGGCGCGGCGAGATCGGAAAGGTTCCAGAACAGGTTGGCTTCGCTGACCAGATTTGCGCCGAATTGCAGCGTTGCACGAATGGTCGTGCCGTTTTCATCATAAAGCAAAAAGGGGTCGTCTCTCGATTGCGCGGCCCCCATCGTTGGCAAAACGGCGACCGAGGCGGCGAACGCTGCTGTGGCCCCAATTGTCAGCCAGATTCGCATCCCAAAGCCATTCGGTATAAAATGGCTGCGAAAGTCGCCAAACCAGGGCCGCATCGCAGGTCCCCCGCACAAAACTCTCTTTAGGAATTAGCTGGGCTTCGCCAATAGTCAAATGGTCTACCGGCCATTTTGGGTTATGCAGTTTCTTACACAAGCGGTGACCATGCCGGGGTTATCAAGCGCGAGCTTGTGCTCCAGAAGCCTGACGTAGCTTGGCCGCCCACCCGCGGCTCTCCTCATGCCTTTGCTGCAGCTGTCCTACATTCACCTCAAGGCTCGATCGGCCCTTGAGAAGAAGCGCTGAGGGCTCCACCTAAAACCATCGCCGGATGCGGTGCGCTGTCTCATGACGTGGTGCTTTGGCCAATGTCGGGTTGTTGTTTTGGAAGGGCATGGCAGATCGGAGGATCAGTCATGGAAACACCAAACTTACCTGCCATACGTGCCCTACGCCTCTCCGGGAACAAGGGCCGCATCATTGGTCAGAAGCGACCAGTGAAACCAAAGCACGTCTGGTCAACCCGGGTGCGACTCGAATTGGCCAAGAACCATCGCAACCTTGCTCTTCTCAATATGGCAATCGACAGCAAGTTGCGCGGCTGTGAGCTGGTGAAGATGAAAGTGGTCGACGTGATGGTGTCGGGTCAGATCAAGGAACGCGTCTCTGGCCTGCAAAGCAAGACTCAGAAGCCAGTGCGCTTTGAGATAGACGTGATCACGCAACCCCTTTGATCCCTTTGCTTTCGAGTGCAGTTCACGCAAGACCATCGTAGATGGGTCAATGACCGGCTTGGACGCCGCCCCGCATTTGCGGCCTAAAACTCTCTCTCGCGACAGTCCATATTGAAAGAAGCCGTGAGTGCCCAACTTGGGAGACGGCCGATATGAGCGCGCGGGAGGACATGCTGGAACAGTCTTTGGTGGCGGTCTGCTCTGCGGGAACTGCGCCTTTCGGTTGCGGGCACCTGTTGGCGAACAAACCCGACGCGGCCTGATCGGTGCTTGCTTTACTCCGCAGGACGGGGCGATAAAACTGGCCGCATGGCAAAACAGAAACAGGTCACGCTGACACAGCTGCGCTCTTTCGTCGCGGTGGCGCGCCAGGGGTCGTTCACGCGTGCGGCGGAAACGCTGGGCATGTCTCAGCCTTCGGTCACCGCTGCGATCCAGCAGTTGGAGCAAACGCTGGGACTCACACTCTTCGATCGCTCGACCAAGACGCTGCGTCTTGCGGCGGCGAGCCGATCTTTCCTGCCGGCGATGGAACGCGTCCTGAACGATATGGACACCACACTGTCCGGCGTCCAGTCGATTGTCGAAGGGCAATCGGGCCATGTCGCGGTGGCCGTTTTACCCTCGGTCGCAACGAGGATCCTGCCTGAAACGATCAAGGGGTACTCAAAGGCGTTTCCCGGTATTCGCCTGGCATTGCGCGATGATAACTCGTTCGGAATCTGTGAAAAGGTGGCCAATGGCGAGGTCGATATCGGTGTCGCCGGGCGCACGGATCAGGTCATGGGGCTGGAGTTCGAACCGATCATACGCGACCCGTTTGGTGTTGCGATGCACCGATCCCACCCGATGGCATCCGAACAAGGGCCCGTCCGTTGGCAGGAGTTGGCGGCGTACCCGTTTATCTCATTCGCATCCGACACCGGCATCCGGCCGATCCTGGATTCCCTTGACCCGGTGCCCGAGAACATCTCGGTTCCCTGGGTCGAGGTGTCGAACATTGCCACGGTTCTGTCCCTGTTGAAGGCAAACCAGGGGATTTCGGCGTTGCCGCAAATGTCGGTCGACCCACGGGATCGCGATATCGCCTTTCGCATTCTGATCGATCCGCCCAAATTTCGGGAGCTGGGCCTGATTACACGTAAGGGGCGGTCCCTGCCTCCGGCGGCGCAAAGATTCGTCGAGTATATGAAAGCCGCCCTACGGCCCTATTGGGAGCGCGGGCCGGGGCCCTAGAGCCGTCTCGGGCTATTCACTTATATGGAAAATCTATGAAGGGCTCAATTTTATCCGAACTTCGCATGAAACTCGTTGAGTTGTTGCGCAATTCGCCTGCTACTTTCCTGACCATCTCAAGGGAGGCGACAATGACAAGACACTTTGGCCGACGCGGCGTTTTGACCGCAGCCGTTGCACTGACGACGGCATGGATGCTTGGGCCGACCACTGCCCAGGCCGAGGATCCGGCTTTTCTCAACATTGGTGGCGGACCAAGCGGCGGCACGTTCAACGTTGTGGCCACGGGTCTTGGCGACCTGCTCCGCGAGGAATTCCCGGACAGCATCGTCGGGGTGCAGCCCGGCGGCTCTGGCCCCAACCTTCTCCGCGTTGGCGCGGGCGATGCCGATTTGGGCCTGACCTCGGCAAGCAATGCCTCCGACGCCTGGGCGGGTCGCGATCCGGCGACGCCAGAGGCCCCGATCCAAAACGTGCGCGGGCTGATGACCTTCTTTCCGAGCGCAATCCAGATTTGGGTGGACGCCGACTCCGACATCCAGTCGGTCGAGGATCTTGTCGGACGCCAGATCAGTGCGGGCCAGCCTGGTCAGACTTCCTGGAACGCCTTCAACAATCTGCTCGCGGTTTATGACATGACCATCGAAGACTTGGAGGTCGATGGCGGCCAGGTCCACCACCTGAGCTGGAGCGAGTCGCAAAGCGCGCTGCGCGACGGACAGCTCGATGCGGTGATGTGGGTGGCGCTCTATCCACATTCCACGGTGCTTGCGACCGAGACGGCACGCCCGATCCGGGTTCTGTCCCTCGATGAAGACCGGGTGGAGGCGTATCTTGCTCAATATGGCAGCGGGTTTGAGCAGGTCACCCTGCCTGTGGGCCTCTACCAGGGGCAAGCTGAACCGGCCATCTCGGTTGGGACCAATACTTTCCTCTTCGCCACGGACGAGATGCCGGACGAGACGGCCTATCGGGTGACGTCTGCGATCTGGAACAACCTGGAACGGTTTCAGCAGACCCATGCCCTGCTGCAGTTCATCGAAACCGAGACGGCCGGTCGCGGCATGTTGGTGCCGTTGCATCCTGGCGCAGCGCGCTTCTACGCGGAACAGGGCATCCCAACAGACGACCCGCGCCTGAACTAACGGCGGATCCGATGACACCAAGCCGCGCGTGTCCCCGCGCGCGGCTTTTCGGAGACGGCACGCCCGATCTCCGTTGCCACACCGCGATGCAAGCTCGGCTCGTCGCGCCCCCCAGTTACAAGCGAAAGACAACGCCCTCATGCCGATCAATGTGGATAAAGCCATTGCCATTCTGGCTGTGTCGATGGGCGTGTTTCACCTCATCGTGGCGTCCCCTTTCACCCTGTTTCCCGATCTGGTGGTGCGGGGTACGCATCTGCTCTTTGCGCTCGTGATCGGGTTTCTGGTCTATCGCCTTTCGGGCGGCTGGCGGCGGAATGGCATTGACGCCGTGCTCATTGCCCTGTCGATCATCTGCGTCGGCTATATGATCATCTTCCACGCCTCGATTGTGGTCCGTCCGCCCTGGACGCAGCAGGCCAGCCCGATCGAGCTGTTTGTAGCCTTTGGCACCATCGCGGTTGTGCTGGAACTGACCCGGCGCTCGCTTGGCATGGCCATATCCGTGCTTTGCCTGATCTTCATTTTCTATGGGTTCATCGGCCCGCATCTGAGGCATGTGGAATTCCTGCGACCGCTGGCGCATAGCGGGCTCAGTATCAGCGAGTTCGTCGACCAGATGTATTTCAGCTTCGAGGGCATTTTTGGCGTCGCCCTGGGCGTTTCGACAAACTTCATCTTCCTGTTTGTGGTCTTCGGCGCGTTGCTGCAGATCACCGGCGGGGGCGACTTCTTTGTCAACGTCACCAAGGCGGCGACTGGGGCGACCCGGGGCGGCCCCGCCAAGATGGCGGTCGTGGCAAGTGCTCTGATGGGCACGATGTCCGGCAGTTCTGTGGCCAATGTGGCAACGACCGGCGCTATCACGATCCCGATGATGAAGAAGATGGGCTATCCCAAGACCTTTGCCGGCGCTGTTGAGGCCGTCGCATCAACCGGGGGGCAGATCACCCCGCCGATTATGGGGGCCGCCGCCTTCCTGATGGCCGCAATTCTTGGCATCAGTTACCAAGAGGTGATCACTGCGGCGGCGCTGCCCGCGATGCTGTTTTTCGCATCGCTCTTTGTTGCGGTGCACTGGGAAGCGCTCAAGCACGGGCTCCAGCCGTTGGAAAAGAGTGTTCCGGGTGCCACCTGGCGCGAGTTTCAAGCGGGGTGGACCTTTCTACTGCCGCTTATTGTGATCATGACCTTCCTGATCATGGGCTACACGCCAAGCCTTTGCGCCTTTTACGGTGTTGTGGCGACGCTTGTGACGCCCTTGCTGCGGCGCGCCACCCGGGTGAGTCCCACCGTTTTGCTCAAGGGCATTGAGTTGGGTGCGCGGGCGGCGGTTCCAGTCGCCATCGCCTGTGCCTCGGCAGGGATAATTGTTGGCGTCGTCCAGATCTCGGGACTGGGTTTCCGCTTCAGCAGCCTGGTCGTTGCCTTTGCCGACGGCAATCTCTATGTCGCGCTGGTCTTGGCCATGCTGGCCGCCTTCATCTTTGGCATGGGGATGCCCACGACGCCGGCCTACATCATTCAAGCGACGCTGGTGGCTCCGGCTCTTGTTGATCTGGGTGCGAGCCCTCTCTCGGCACATCTGTTTGTGTTCTACTATGCGGTCCTGGGACAGATCACGCCTCCGGTGGCCGTGGCTGCCTTTGCGGCTGCGCCGATCGCAGGGGCGGAATCCTCGTCGGTCGGCTGGCGCGCCTTCGCACTTGGCGTGCCGGCCTATGTCATCCCTTTCCTCTTTGTCGCCAACCCCGAGCTCCTGGGGCAGAGCGCGTTGCTTGACCTGGTGCCTGTCCTACTGCGCTCGGCCCTGGCGATTGTTGGGCTTTCCATCGCGCTGACTGGCTGGCTGGGCGGGGCGAGGCTGGGATGGATCGGCCGGGCCAGCTTGCTCCTGGCGGTTACCTTACTGGTGGTGCCCGGGCTGTTTCTCAACCTCACGGCGTTCACCGTGATGATCGGCGTCTGGATCGTTCAGCGTATTGGTGTTGGCCGCGCCGCAAGAGAGAGGATTGAATGATATGATCAAATCGAAAGCACGCCTCTGCTCCGACCCTCTTCTCTCAGAGCGTTACATCGCAGAAATTCAGAAGGCGCTTCCCAGGCCAGAGACCACGATCTATCCCTATGAGCCGGTGATTGTAGACGGCACAACGGCCTATCTGGCTGGACAGATTGGCAAGCAGGACGGCGGGCTGGCCCATGTTGGCGTGGTGGGGCAGGAGCTTTCGGTATCCGAGGGGGCCTCGTCTGCACGTATTTGCGCGCAGCAGGCCTTGTCCTGGCTCAGCGTATCGACGGGCGGGCTGGCCAATCTGCGACGGGTTCTACGGATGACGTGCTACGTCGCCCATGCCGATGGGTTCGATCAGATTTCCGAAGTGGCCAACGGTGCGTCGGACTATCTGATCGAGACTTTGGGCGAGCGGGGGGCGCATTCTAGGTCGGTCATCGGAGTGAAGAGTCTTCCAAGGAACGCGCCGGTCCTCGTTGAGCTAACTGCCGCATTGCGCAATCGGCTGGCCGACTGAGGTGGCCAATGTGTTTTTTCTGCATTCACTTCTCCATGCATCCCGCAACTGGACGATTTTCCCGAACCATCGTCTCCTGCGAAGTCATTGGTTCCTGGCTCCCACGCTACTTTTTCAGGCACAGCTCCAAAGTAGCGAAAGTTTTGCAGGCTGATGGATTCCATGCGCATTTTTTGGCTCAAAATCATGTCAATCAGACTAATTCAACGATTAGGTGCCTCTAGCGGCAAGTGCTTTGGTTCGCTCCGACTCTGTGAAGTATCTCGAAAGCATGTCCGATTGAATGGAATGTCCGGCGACGGTCAGCAGCCGTGAGAAATCCGCTGCGTCACACAGGCTGCAAATGCCCAACGATATCCTAATTTGGGTTCGTTTTCCGTTTGGGTGACGCGCCGCTGGAATTGGATAGTGGAAGTCGAAAATGCCGTGCAGAAAGGTGCCCAGATAGGCGGCGAGGCGCATGATGTGTCCCACCATTGCGGTCCGCCTACGGTCTATGCAGCCTAAGTTATTGGCTTAGAGTAGAATGGTGGGCGACCCTGGAATCGAACCAGGCGTGCGTCTCCGCGAGGGAGTTACAGTCCCCTGCCACACCTTGCGGCCTGTCGCCCAACGGATCGCGAAATATCGGGCGCGGCGGGGGGCGTCAAGGGTCAACTCGCGCCATTATCTTCAACCCGTTGCCATCAGGGTCGCGAAACTCAAGCGATTGGCTGCCATCGGCGTTTTTATGGATGGCGGCATCGGGCGCATGTGGCAGGATTTGCGCCTTCAACGCCTCAAGATCGGGGCTCGTCAGTTGGAAATCCAAGTCGTGGCCGGGGACACCTGCGCCACCGCCTGCGCCGGGCGTGTAGAGGGCAATAGGCAGTTTCCCGAGCATGAATTGGGTCCAGCCATATTCCGTGCTGTGAAACACAGGTTCGGTCTCAAACAACGTTGTGTAAAATGCCCGTGCACGGTGCAGATCGGTAACCGGGATCTTCAGAAGCGCAAGAGAGATCATAGCTTTGTCCTCGATCTACGGAGAGGCTTTAGCTTGCACTCCCGTCCGGCGCGACGCAAGGTCCGCGCCGGAGGTGCCACCATGGCCAAGAAACCCACCTGGGTGATCGAAAAAGAGCAGGCGAAGCGCGCCGCAGCGGCAGAGACCATATGGCTTTTCGGGCTGCATGCGGTGCGGGATGCGTTGATGAACCCGGCGCGGCAGAAATTGCGTCTGGTGGTCACCAAGAACGCGGCTGACAAGCTAGGGGACGCGATCGCAACGGGGGGTGTTGAGCCTGAGATGGCTGATCCGCGCAAGTTCCTGGTGCCGCTTGATCCCGGTTCGGTCCATCAAGGGGCCGCGCTTGAGGTGAAGCAGCTGGATTGGGGGCCTTTGGCCGAGATCGCAGTCTCTGGCGCGGGGGCGCCGCTCTTGTTGCTGCTCGACCGGGTGACGGATCCGCATAATGTGGGCGCGATTCTGCGCTCGGCCGAGGTGTTTGGCGCGCGCGCTGTGATTGCCCCGTCGCGCTATTCGGCGCCAGAGACTGGGGCGCTGGCCAAGACCGCCTCGGGCGCGCTGGAGCGTCAGCCTTATATTCGGGTCAAAAACCTTGGCGACACGATGCTGGAGCTGAAGAAGCTCGGCTATGTCCTGTTTGGGCTCGACGGTGAGGGCACAGCCGAGATCGGTGCGGCGGCGGCTGAGCATGCTGGCAAGCCCGTGGCGCTTGTGCTGGGCGCCGAGGGGCCGGGTCTGCGCGAACGAACCCGGGCGCTCTGCGATCACCTGGTACGGATTCCGGCGGCGGGCGATTTTGGCTCGCTCAATGTTTCAAATGCGGCGGCAGTCTCCCTATATGCGGTGTCGAAAGGATAATCGCTGATGCCCAAAGGAACGAAAATCGGCACCTGTTGTTATTGCGGGTCCCGGACCCTGCTGAAACTCACCGCACGGGATGGGCATGAGCTGGCTTGCGCCTCCTGCGGTGCGCCGATCCATGAGATGAAGGCTTTGAAAAAGAGCGACAGCCATGAGGTCAAGCGGAGCAGGCCGCAGCCGTCACCTTATGTCGATTACGTCCATGGCCCGCCGCGCCACCATGCCAAGCGCAAGCAGAAACGGCGCAAGCCCATGTGGAAGAAGGCGTTTGAAGAGGCGTTTGATCTGGTAGAGGACATTTTCGACTAGATCCTCAGCGGCGCACACGCGGCTTCACGCTTGCGTCAGGGGGGATGTCGCGCACGGTTTCGCGTCAGCATATTGGGGCGACACACCCACACGGAGAGTTTCATTATGCTAACCCGCCGCACCACGCTTGGCCTATTCGCCGCCGCGCCGTTGATCACCCTTGCCCCCGCCGCCTTTGCGGCAGAACCGCCTGTCTATGCCGAAGGCGGTGTCGCCATCGACGGCAGCGACGCCGTGGCCTATTTCGCCGAAAATGGCCCGGTCCCCGGCAGTGCGGAATTCACCCATGACTGGATGGGCGCGCGCTGGCAGTTTGCTTCCGCCGCCAATCGCGACATGTTTGTCGCCGACCCCGAACGCTATGCACCGGCCTTTGGCGGTTACTGCGCTTATGCCGCGTCGCTTGGCTATCTCGCGCCGACGGTTCCAGAGGCATGGTCGGTCTATGAAGGCCGCTTGTATCTCAATGCGAGCCTGCGTGCGCGCGAGCTGTGGTTGGGTGGCTTGCCTGATGTGATCGCGGCGGGTGAGGCGAATTGGCCGGGGATACTTGGCTAGGCCAATTATCACAAATTCGTGCGATTGCCTTTAAAGTCGCAGCCCGTTGCCTAAATACAACGTATGACGCGGCGGTTCGGAACACCGCCCGTCCATCACTGTCCCTCGTTCCGTGACTTGCGCCCGCTGCTTTTTCGCTGCGGGCGCTTTTTTGCTGTGCTAAGTCGGCGGCATGACCGAGAACCCTTCCGATGATCTGCTGCGCAAAATTCTCAAGGAAAGTCGGGTGTTTGCCTGTGTTGGTGTGTCGCCCAACCCGATCCGGCCCAGCCATTATGTGGCGCGGTATCTGGACCTGAAAGGGTATGAGGTGATCCCGGTGAACCCGGTCCAGGCGGGCAAGACCCTATTCGGTGCGACGGTCGTGGCCGATTTGGCGGAGATCACCACGCCGGTGGATGTTGTGGACATTTTCCGCCGCCCCGCAGCGGTGCCAGAGATTGTTGATGCAGCATTGGCAATGAATCCGCTGCCGAAAACCATCTGGATGCAGATTGGCGTGACCCATGCTGAGGCGGCGGCCAAGGCCGAGGCGGCGGGTGTCCAGGTAATCCAGAACCGCTGCCCAAAAATCGAGTATCAACGGCTTTTCGGAGAGCTTCGGATGGGTGGGTTCGCGACCGGGGTGATCAGCTCGAAACTATAGCGGTTGTGGCCGGGGCGCTCGAGACGTCGGTCGTTTTCTGAAAGGCGAACAAAGGGTCAGCGGCTGGCCTTTTCTTCAATGCCAGAGCGGGTTTCCCGCTGTTCTAGTTCGGCCAGAACATCCTCCAGCGTCAGGTCCCGCGCCGCCAGCATGACCAGGAAATGATAGAGCACATCGGCGCCTTCGCTGGCCAAAGCGTCGCGGTCACCGCGCACGGCCTCGACAATCGCTTCGACGGCTTCTTCCCCGAATTTCTGGGCACAGGCTTCCGGGCCCCGAGAGAGCAATTGCGCGGTCCAAGAGCTGTCGGGGTCGGCGGTTTTGCGGGCTGCGATGACGGCGCCCAAACGGTCCAGAACGGTCATGACATCCTCATCGGAATTCCGGCGGCGGCCATATGCGCTTTGGCCTCGCCAATTGTGTAATCGCCAAAATGGAAGATCGACGCGGCCAAAACTGCGCTGGCATGGCCCTCGGTGACGCCTTCGACCAAATGATCCAATGTCCCGACGCCGCCCGAGGCGATGACCGGGATTGGCACCGCATCTGCGATGGCGCGCGTGAGGGGAAGATTAAAGCCCGCCCGGGTGCCGTCACGATCCATCGAGGTCAGGAGGATCTCACCGGCGCCTTTCTCTGCGACGGTTTTGGCGAATTCCACCGCGTCGATGCCGGTGGGTTTGCGCCCGCCATGTGTGAAGATTTCCCATATGCCGGGGGCCGTGGTTTTGGCGTCAATCGCGACCACGATACATTGCGAGCCAAACTTGTCTGCCGCCCGCGCCACCACATCAGGGTCGGCCACAGCGGCGGAGTTGAAGCTGACCTTATCGGCGCCGGCCAAGAGCAAGGCGCGCACGTCTTCGACCGTGCGGACGCCGCCGCCGATTGTCAAAGGCATGAAGCATTGCTCTGCCGTGCGGGTGGCCAGATCATACATCGTCCCGCGATTTTCGTGGGTTGCATGGATGTCGAGAAAACAGAGCTCATCTGCGCCCGCGGCATCATAGGCACGGGCGCTTTCCACCGGGTCGCCCGCATCCACGAGATCAACGAAATTAACACCTTTGACCACGCGCCCATCGGCGACGTCGAGGCAGGGAATGATCCGGGTTTTCAACATAGGTGCGGTCTAACCGAGCTCAGCGCCGGAGAAAAGCCTTAGGCGGCCAAGAGGGCCGCCTCGCGTGGCCGCAATGCGAGCCGTGCGGTTGGGCCCCATGCATTCGGCGCAGTGCGAAGGTCGGGGGCGAGGGCGAAGAGTTCTTCCCGCGCTGCGCCCGTCAGAGTGCTTTCGATCATATCGCCGGGATGAAAGCTCTCCATCGGCAGATCATTGGCGAGGATGATCTCATGGTGGTCAAACAACAGATGGATATAGCAGGTGAGCCGGGGCAGGGGATCAGCGGCAAAGAGGCCCTTGGCCGGCACCAATACCTCGCGCGCGCCAAATAGCAACTCCGCCTCGGGGCCACCTGTCAGAAGCCGGTGCTGTGGCGATACCCATGTGTCGATCGCGGGAAGGCCAGTGCCAAAGCTGTCCTTCGGAATCCGGACCGGCGCGAGGCTCGGCTCTTCCGCCAGAAGAACCGCGTCGACAGGTTGG
This sequence comes from Fontisubflavum oceani, assembly GCF_030407165.1. GTDB lineage: Bacteria > Pseudomonadota > Alphaproteobacteria > Rhodobacterales > Rhodobacteraceae > Rhodophyticola > Rhodophyticola oceani. Next base: position 3,438,942 of record NZ_CP129111.1, on the reverse strand, counting down.
GCACATGTCCAACGAAGAAGTTGAACACCGCTGTCACGGGTGAGCACGGGATCACCCGGGCGCAAATCTTCTACCAATCGGTCGCCATGAGGTGTCGCGATTTTCGTGCCCGCGGTGAAGCAGAGGATCAGCCCGTCTTCAAAGGTGACGATGCCAACTCCTTCGGCCGCGTGGCCGCCATCGCTATCGACGGAAGTGTCTTCTTCAAACCGAATATCGACCGAGTCGCCATCTTGGTTGCGCAAGATGACATTGCCCGGGTCCGTGTCGTCGCGGGTTTGCGTCTCGGCCAGCACCACGCCTTCGGTGAAGGTCGCGCCCAAACTGGTCTCGTCCCACGAGCTGTCCACCGTATCGGTGTTCAAGGCGGTTCCGGCGCTTCCGTCGCCGCCGGGTTGAATGGCGATCCAGCCAACATCTTCAAGGCCGTGAACGCCATCTTGGCTCTCGGCCTCTTCCACGGTCAGGGTGAAGCCGCTTGAGGTAATGTTCGACGGGTCACTGTCGGTGTAGGATGTGCCATCATTCGAGGCGACTGTTGTCACGACCACAGGCGGCGTGGCGAAGGTGCCCGACAAGCTTACCGACTCGCCATTGCTGTCGGCGCTGCTATGCCCCGCTTCAATCACCCGACCGTCGGGCAAGGTATGGACGCCGGATTCGACAGCCAGCCAGTTGAAATCTTCAACCCGCGGATGCCGACCGTCATGATTTTCCCATTCATCGATGGTGAAGGTGAACCCGGTGGCGTCGCCGTCCGCATTGGTTTGGATGTCCAACACACGGATCGAGAACTTGTTTCCCCCAAAATTGGTCCCGGTCAGGACCACGACGGGGTCGGTCAGCGGTTCGGTGAATGTCACCGCGATCGGCTCACCCTCGAAAGAGGTGTTTGCCGAAAGTTTGCCCGCTTCGCCAATGGCCATGTGCCGTCCCCCAGCTCATCCGGCGGGCGCTATGGGCCAGGTTGCCGGAGTTCTCAAAGAGTCACTCTGGACACTGAATGCGGCATGACTATGGAACCGCCCGAATAACCCGAGAGCGACGGCATTTTATGGCAATGGGTGTGAGGTCAGGCCAGCTGCGCCAGGGCGTCCGCCAGATCCAGCGCGCCGTCGTAAAGCGCACGGCCTGAGATTGCGCCCGCGATCACGCCCGTGTCGCGCAGAGCGATCAGATCGGCGAGAGACGAGACGCCGCCCGACGCGATCACCGGGATGGACGTGGCCCGCGCGAGATCGGCGGTTGTGGCCACGTTCGGCCCCTGCATCGCGCCGTCGCGGTTGATATCGGTATAGATGATCGCGGCCACGCCCGCATCTTCGAAGCTCTTGGCTAGATCGGTGACCATCATATCGGTTTCTTCGGCCCAGCCCCGGGTCGCCACCCGCCCGTCGCGCGCATCCAGACCGACCGCCACTTGGCCGGGGAAGGCGCGGGCCGCCGCGCGCACCAGATCGGGGTTTTCGACCGCAACCGTGCCCAAGATCACCCGCGCGATGCCCCGGCTCAGCCACATCTCGATCGTTGCCATATCGCGAATGCCGCCGCCAAGCTGCGCGGGGACGTCCGTCTTGGCCAAGATCGCTTCGACCGCCGCCCCATTGACCGGCTGGCCTTCAAATGCGCCGTTCAGATCTACCAAATGCAGCCAAGCGCAGCCCGCATCCTGAAACGCCCGGGCCTGAGCGGCGGGATCGTCGTTGAAAACGGTGGTCTTCTCCATATCGCCTTTCAGGAGGCGCACGGCCTGGCCGTCTTTGAGGTCGATGGCGGGATAAAGGATCATGGCGCGGGCTTTCCAGGTGTATTCAGCGCCGCCCTTTTGGCGCAGCCGCGACCGATTGCCAAGCCAGAGACCCAAGTGACCCCAACGTCAGGCTTGCCAGAGGGGCCGCCCATGCCTCACCATCTTGCCAATCTGTGGGAGGAGACGATCATGAAACATCTTATTTTGGCGGCTGCCGCCAGCCTCGCGATGACTGGCATGGCGAGCGCGGACGATCTTATCGGCAATTGGCGGACGGCACCGGACGACAATGGCAATACCGGGATCATCCAGGTGCAACAATGCGGCGCGGCGCTCTGCGGGACGCTGATCGAGGCCTTTGATGCCTCGGGTGCGACGATGACCTCGGAGAATGTTGGGCGTCAAATCATCTGGGACACCATGCCCGAGGGCGGTGGCGAATATCGCGGGCGGCTCTATTCGCCGGATCGCGACCGTACCTATCGCTCGCGTTTGCAGCTCTCAGGCGATCAACTGGTCGTCTCGGGCTGCGTTATGGGCGGGGCCGTGTGCCGCGAAGGCGGACGCTGGCAGCGGGTTAACTGAGCGGTTCCATCTAGTTCATGGCAATGCGGTGTGGCGATGGCCCCAAAGGGGCCTGAGCCGCACCGCGCCACCGCGCCGGTCCGATACGGACCGGCGCAAGCCCTAAGGGGCCCAACCCAGAAAGTTTGAAATCAGCCGTAGCCCCGCGTGCTGACTCTTTTCCGGATGGAACTGTGTGCCGACCACATTGTTCCGCCCGACAATCGCGGTCACCGGCCCGCCATAATCCACATGCGCCAAGAGGTCGCCCGGTTCGGCCACCTGCATATGATAGGAATGCACGAAATAGGCGTGATTGCCGGTCTCCAACCCGGCCAAGACCGGATGGGCCTGATCGATCACCAGATCGTTCCAGCCCATATGCGGCACTTTCATCCGCGGCTCTGAAGGCTTGATGCGGACCACCTCGCCCGGAACCCAACCAAACCCCGCCACATCCTCATATTCCCGGCCCCACGAGGCGAGCATCTGCATGCCCACACAGATGCCGAGGAATGGCACGCCGCGCGTCTCGACAGCTTCAACAATCGCCTCTTCCAGCCCGTCTATCGCTTGCAGGCCACGCCGACAGGCCGGAAATGCTCCATCACCGGGCAGCACAACGCGGCTGGCGCGCGCCACATCCTCGGGCCGGTCGGTCACGATCACCGGTTCATAGCCACCTTCGCGTGCCATGCGTTGAAACGCCTTCTCTGCGGAATGCAGATTGCCGCTGTCATAGTCGATTAAAACGGTGGTCATATGCTCAGAGACTGCCCTTGGTCGACGGCACGGCATCGGCCTTGCGCGGGTCGGTTTCAACCGCCTCGCGCAACGCCCGCGCGACCGCTTTGAATGCCGCCTCAGCGATGTGGTGGCTATTGATCCCGTGGATTTGGTCCACATGCAGTGTGATCCCGCCATGGGTCGAAAACGCCTGGAAAAACTCGCGCACCAGTTCTGTATCGAAGGCACCGATCTTCGCGGTGGGCATCTCCACATGCCAAACCAGATAGGGCCGCCCGCTCAGATCAAGCGCGGCGCGTACCAAAGCGTCATCCATCGGCAAAAGACAGGCACCATAGCGCCGGATGCCACGTTTGTCGCCTAGCGCGGCCGTCAGCGCTTGGCCAAGCGCGATACCCACATCTTCAACGCTGTGGTGATCATCGATATGCAGATCACCGGCGCAGCGGATTTTCATATCGATCAGCGAATGGCGCGCCAGTTGATCCAGCATATGGTCAAAAAAGCCTATGCCGGTCTGATTGTCATAAACCCCTGTGCCGTCGAGATTAATCTCGACACGGATATCGGTTTCTGCCGTCTTGCGGCTGATCTCTGCGCTGCGCATTGGGGCGCCTCCGGTTCTGATCTCCGGCGCGTTATAGGCGCGGGCGGGCCCGCTGCCTAGGGGCGCAAAACGCGCAATCGGTCAGGGTTGCAGATTGAACAAGAGGCCGCTCAGGCTGCCTCTGCCGTCAAATGCGCTTTGACCCAGTCCACAAGTGCGGTTTCCTCAGGCGGCAAGGCCTCGCCGAGATCGGCCGTAAACTCCATAAACGCATCTTGGTTTAACGCGTTTAACCCGACCAAAACCGGCAAGCCCAGTTCCAGGGCTTCGGCGATCACCGGGCGAAACCCGCGCCCCTCGGCCTCATGTTTTCCGAACTTGTTGACGATCAGAAGGTCGACGCCCGCGCCGAGATTGGTCTGAACCTGCGCGACGGCCTGTTCCAAGGCCTCTGGGTCTAGCCGACAACCGCGCGAGGCTTTGCCGAGGTCTTGCGAGATGCGGATCACCGGGCCATCGGGCAGAACGCGGACATCCATGTCGCAAGCATGGCAGGTTTCGCGATCGGTATTGATCTGCACGGTGCCTGCGGCCTTTACGCCGCACGCGGCCAGACGGGCGGCGACGCCCGCCAAAAGCAGATCTGTATCGCCGCGGCCGGGCGCTATGGTGTATGCGATGTTCATATCAATCCTCGTTCTTACAGATTGCCAAAAGCACGGAGCGTCGCCAACCCTTCGGCTTCAAAGCCTGTGTCTCGCGGCGGCCGGGGTGGGGCTGAAGATAGCATGGTCGTCATCCAGTTGGCAGGCTCAGATCGGCGCCATGTCGGCGCCAGTGATTTCGGCCCCTGCCACTAGGTCATTCACATAAGTTTGCGCCGCACGGGTCCAGGCGGCCTTTTCCATCGCCTCAGAGATTTTTGGCCGCACGGCGTCATAGGGTAGGGTTTTCCGCGCGCCAAGCGCATCCATGCGGATGATGTGATAGCCATGCCGGGTCAGAACAGGCTCGGGCGTGATGTCGCCTTCATCCATACCGCGCAGAGCGGCCTCAAACTCCGGCACGGTGTCGCCCGGGCCAAGCTGGCCCAACGCGCCGCCATTCGCTTTCGAGCCGCAATCGCTGTTGTTGCGGGCCAGCTTGGCAAAGCTTGTTGGGGTCTCAAGGGCCAGCTCAATCAGACCCGCGGCCCGTTTCTGGGCAATCTCGCACATCTCTTCGTCGCGCGGGTCGCAGGCGACGAGGATATGGGACACTTCCCAAAGCGGCGGCGTCTTGAACCGGTCCGGGTCCTTCTCCCATTCGGCTTTAATGTCAGCTTCGTCGGGGGTGTCCGCCACGACGGCGGTGTCGAGAAGGCCCCGGATCAGGGCCTCCTCTTCGGTTTCAAACTGCCCCGGCCCAATCTCTTCCGGCGCGGGTGTCAGCCCTTGCCGTGCCGCCTCTTGCAACAGAAGCGTGCGGATCGCTACGGCCTGCGCCGCTTTTCGCCAGGCGATGCCGGGCTTGCCTTTCGGCGCGGCGTGGTTTTGCGCCTCGGCGGCAATCTGGGCTTGGGGCACCAGCTCGCCGTTGACGATTAGATCGGGAAAAAGGGCAGTGCTCATCGGGCCTTACTCCGCTGGCGTCTGAGGTTTGGCCGACCGTGCCGGCAAGGAGGTTTGACGGCGCGAGCGCACCACCTGATAGCCGGGCCGCCAAAGATAGCGGATCGGGGCCGAGATCATGTGCACCAACCGGGTGAACGGGAAGAGCATGGTGATCAAAAGACCTAGGAAGATGTGGATTTTGTAGAGCCAATGCACATCCACAACCATGAGCCAGGCGTTCAGGTTCCAGGTCACCACGCTTTGCGACCAGGTCATGAAGCGGACCATTTCGGCACCATCCATGTGCTGCATTGTCTGCGTGATCGTCAGCAGCCCGATCAAGAGTTGCAGCCAGATCAGGCCCAGAATGCCGATATCAGCAAAGCTGGAGGTGGCCCGAATACGCGGATCGGTCAGGCGGCGATGCATCAGCATGGTCGCCCCGATCAGCGCGACGATCCCCGCAATGCCGCCAACCACAACCGCAAGCCACTGTTTCAAGGCGTAGGGTATGCCCAAGGCATCCAGCACCCAGACCGGCGTGAACAGCCCTAAGAGGTGGCCGAAAAACACCGTCAGAATACCCACATGGAAGAGGACGGAGCCCAGGATCAACTGCTTGCGCCGCAGCAATTGCGAGGAGCTGGATTTCCAGGTGTAGGGGTCGCGTTCATAACGCGCGATGGTGCCCACCAGCAGCACGGTCAGTGCGACATAGGGCATGACTCCAAAGATGATGAAGTCGAGGCTGAAGTTCGAAAACATGTCTCTTTCTCCCTATTCGGCCGCGTGTTGCGGAGCGGTGGGTACGGGGGTCTCCATACGCGAGAGCATCTCGCGCACTTGTGGGCAGCCGGCATTGGGGTCAGGGCCGAACACGACCTCGCTTTCTTCCCAAACCTGGTCCAGCGCCTCCAGATCATTGGGGTCTGTCTCGGGCTCTTCCAGCAACTCGGCCACGGCAGCGGCGTCCGCTTTGTGACCGGAAAGCTGTAAAAGAGCGGCGAACACGGCACCATACGGGCTTTCGCGCCGGTCGAGCCGGTCAGCCAAAGCTTGGAATATATGGGCCGCGTCCGCCAAAGTATCCTGTACCTCGACGAAGGGACGCGTGGACAGGAATTCGAGCAAGACTGGCAAGTGATCGGGCAGTTCCGAGGTCATGGGTTCAAACCCAGCCTCGCGATAGGTCTCCATCAGGCTGACCATGGCACCGCCCCGATCCCGGCTTTCGCCATGGACATGCTCAAACAGGTTGAGCGAGAGGGTGCGCGAGCGATCGAAGAGCATCACGAAGCGCTCTTCCAGGTCATAGATATCGCTTTGGGCAATATCCTCGACCAGCGGGCGCAATGCCCGACGGGCCGCCGCGGTAAGCCTTGTATCGGAGGCCAGGACGCCTCCGATTTCCGGCATCGCCTCCTGCAGCTCCCGCGTCGGGTAGCTGAGGATGAGCGAAAGGGCTTTTAAGGTGCGGTCCATTACATCGCCTCCGGCATTTTTAGGGGTTTCTTGGACCCGCCGAAGAGCGAGCCTTTGTTGATGCCGGGTGAGCAGCCATTGGTATCGGTAAAGCCGCAGCCACCGCGCAGATCATAAGCATCTTCGACCTGTTCCCGGTGCGTGGTCGGGATCACAAACCGGTCTTCGTAATCGGCAAGGGCCATGATTTTATACATTTCCTCGATCACCCGACCGGAGAGACCCGCCCGCGCGGCAATGCCCTCGTCGATCACGCCATCCACGGTTTTCGACCGCATATAGGCGCGCATCGCCAGCATCCGCTCCAGCGCTTGAGCCACCGGTGCCTCATCGCCCGCTGTCAGCATATTCGCCAGGTATTTCAGCGGGATGCGCAAGGACCGGACATCTGGCATCGCGCCATCGACGCCAATCGCACCGGCCTCGGCGGCGTTTTGGATCGGGGAGAGCGGCGGGATGTACCAAACCATTGGCAGGGTCCGATATTCCGGATGCAGCGGGAAGGCGACTTTCCATTCCATTGCCATTTTCCAGATCGGGCTTTCCTGCGCCGATTTCAGCCAATCCTCGGGGATGCCATCGGCCCGCGCGGCTTCGATCACGCCGGGATCATTGGGGTCGAGGAAGACACCCAATTGCGCATCGTACAGATCGGTGGTGTTGGCCTGATTGGCCGCCTCTTCGATCTTGTCGGCATCATAAAGCATCACGCCGAGATACCGGATGCGCCCCACACAGGTCTCAGAACAGACTGTCGGGTTGCCGCTTTCGATCCGCGGGTAGCACAAGGTGCATTTCTCGGATTTGCCGCTTTCCCAGTTGTAATAGACCTTCTTGTAGGGGCAGCCCGAGACACACATCCGCCAGCCCCGGCATTTCTCCTGGTCGATCAGAACGATGCCGTCTTCCTCACGCTTATAGATCGCGCCGGACGGGCAGGAGGCGGCGCAAGTCGGGTTCAGGCAATGCTCGCAGAGGCGGGGGAGATACATCATGAAGGTGTTCTCGTATTCCCCGTAGATCTCCTTCTGGACGCCCTCGAAGTTGTAATCCTGAGACCGTTTCGCGAATTCGCCGCCTAGGATTTCCTCCCAGTTCGGGCCTTTCTCGATCTTCTCGATCCGCTCGCCGGTAAGTTTTGAGAACGGGCGCGCCGTCGGGAACGCCTTCATCTCGGGCGCCGATTTCAGGTGGTCATAGTCGAAATCGAACGGCTCATAGTAATCGTCGATCTCGGGCAGATCGGGATTGCCGAAGATATTCGACAGGATCCGCCACTTGGCCCCCTGTTTCGGCTGGAGCTTGCCCCCTCGGGTCCGCGTCCAGCCGCCATTCCAGCGCTCCTGGTTTTCCCAATCCGTGGGATAGCCGGTGCCCGGTTTGGTCTCCACATTGTTGAACCAGGCGTATTCGACGCCTTCGCGGCTGGTCCAGACGTTTTTGCAGGTGACTGAACAGGTGTGACAGCCAATGCATTTGTCCAGGTTCAGAACCATGCCGATTTGTGCGCGCACTCTCATTGGGCTGCCTCCGATTTGGTTGCCTCTTGGTCGAGCCAATCGACCTTTCGCATTTTTCTGAGAACGATGAACTCATCCCGGTTTGCGCCGACGGTTCCGTAGTAGTTGAAGCCATAGGCCTGATGGGCGTAGCCGCCGATCATATGGGTGGGTTTCAGCGTGGCCCGTGTGACGGAGTTGTGGATGCCGCCCCGGTTGCCGGTCTTCTCGGAGCCCGGCGTGTTCACGATTTTCTCCTGCGCGTGATACATGAAGATGGTGCCATCTTTCATCCGCTGAGAGACAACCGCGCGAGCCGTGAGCGCCCCGTTGGCATTATAGGCCTCCACCCAGTCATTATCAGCGATCCCGACGCTTTTGGCGTCATTCTCACTGATCCAGACCACCGGACCGCCCCGGTTGAGCGTCAGCATCAACAGGTTGTCGGTATAGGTGGAATGGATGCCCCATTTCTGGTGCGGGGTGATGAAGTTCAGCACCAGATGCGGATTGTCCTTATCGGTGTGAATGTCATCGGTAATGGTCTTGAGATCCACCGGCGGGCGGTAGGACATCAAGCCTTCGCCGAAGGCCCGCATCCACAGGTGATCCTGGTACAGCTGTTGGCGTCCCGTGAGTGTGCGCCAGGGGATCAATTCGTGGACATTGGTATAGCCTGCGTTGTAGCAAACCTTTTCGCTTTCAAGCCCCGACCAAGTCGGGGAAGAGATGATCTTCCGCGGTTGCGCCGCGATATCGCGGAACCGGATTTTCTCATCCTCTTTCGGCTTGGCCAGGTGGGTGTGATCGCGGCCCGTCGCCTTGGAGAGCGCATCCCAGGCTTTGACCGAGACCTCGCCATTGGTTTCCGGCGCCAGCATCAACACCACTTCCGAGGCGTCGATATCGGTGACGATCTTGGCGCAGCCTTTCGCGGGACCATCTTCCCAGACACCGTTCAGATCGCGCAGATGCTGCACCTCATGTTCGGTGTTCCAGGCGATGCCTTTGCCGCCATTGCCAAGCTTGTCCATCAGCGGGCCAAGGGCCACGAAGCGGTCATAGATCGCCGTATAGTCCCGCTCCACCGGCACATAGTTCGGCGCGGTTTTGCCAGGGATCAGGTCACATTCGCCTTTCTTCCAGTCTTTGACCTGGTCTTGCGCGATCTCAGCTGGGGTGTCGTGCAAGATCGGCAGGGCCACCACATCGGTCTCCTTGCCCAGGACTTCCGGCGCAACCTCCTGGAATTTCTTGGCAATCGCCTTGAAAATCTCCCAGTCCGACTTGGATTCATAGGCCGGGTCCACGGCCGCCTGGAAGCGGGTGGATGAACGGGTGCATGTCCGAGGTGTTGAGGTCGTTTTTCTCGTACCAAGACGCAGTGGGCAGCACGATGTCGGAGTAAACCGCCGTGGTGCTCATCCGGAAGTCGATGGTCACGAGCAGGTCGAGTTTGCCGCGTGGGGCCTCGTCGTACCATTTGGCTTCTTTCGGCAATTGCTTGCCTTCCTCGCCCAGATCCTTGCCCAGAACGCCATGATCGGTGCCAAGTAGGTGCTTGAGGAAGTACTCATGGCCTTTGCCGGAGGAGCCCAGAAGGTTCGAGCGCCAAACAAAGAGGTTGCGCGGCCAGTTCGCCGGGTTGTCTGGGTCTTCGCAAGACATTTCCAGATCGCCTGATGTGAGCTGTGCAGCGATGTAATCCTTGGGCTCCTGACCCGCCGCTTTGGCGGCCTTCACCACCTCCAGCGGGTTGGTCTTGAGCTGCGGGGCCGAGGGCAACCAGCCCATCCGTTCCGCTCGGATGTTGTAGTCGATCATCGTTGCGTCCCAATCGCCTTCCGGCGCGGTGGGCGAGAGGATCTCGTCGGAGGTCAGCTGCTCATAACGCCACTGATCCGTATGGGCATACCAAGCGGAGGTGGAGTTCATGTGCCGGGGCGGACGACCCCAGTCGAGCGCAAAGGCCAAGGGCAGCCAGCCGGTCTGCGGGCGGAGTTTCTCCTGACCCACATAGTGGGCCCAACCACCCCCGATTGCCCGACGCAGCCACACATCACCAACATGTTGATGACGCCGCGATAGTTCATATCCATGTGGTACCAGTGGTTCATCGCCGCACCGATGATGACCATCGATCTGCCTTGGGTTTTTTCGGCGTTTTGCGCGAACTCCCGGGCGACATGGATGATTTTATCGGCGGAAACGCCGGTGATTTTCTCGGCCCAGGCGGGGGTGCCCGGCACGTCATCGGCATAGTCGGAGGCGACCCAATCGCCGCCCAGGCCCCGGTCGAGGCCATAATTGGCGCAGAACAGGTCGAAGACCGTGGCGACTTTGATCTCCCCTTCGGCGGTGTTGACCACCTTGACCGGAATATGCCGGGTCAGGACATCGGGGCGCGTGTCGCCAGTGGTGAATTGCTCGGTCGCCGCGGCACCGAAATAGGGGAAGTCGACGCCCAAAACATCGTCATGATCATCATCGAGGATCAGCGACATTTTTAGATCGGTCTCAGCCTCACCAGCGCGTTCTTCGAGGTTCCACTCGCCGTCTTCGCCCCACCGATAGCCGATCGAGCCATTCGGTGCGACCAAGCCGCCTGTGGCATTGTCATAAGCGACGGTTTTCCATTCGGGGTTGTTGTCTTCCCCCAGTTTGCCGTCGAGATCATCGGCGCGTAGGAAACGGCCCGGGATCAGGCGCCCGTCTTTCTCTTCGAGCTTCACCAGCATCGGGAAGTCGGAGTATTTCCTTGTGTATTCCTCGAAATACTCGGCCTGACGGTCCAAATGGAACTCACGCAGGATCACGTGGCCAAAGGCCATAGCCAGTGCCGCGTCGGTGCCTTGCTTTACGTTGAGCCAGACATCGCCGAATTTGGACGCCTCGGAGTAGTCTGGGCAGATGACGGCAGATTTGGTGCCGCGATAGCGGGCTTCGGTGTAGAAATGCGCATCCGGCGTCCGGGTTTGCGGCACGTTCGAGCCCCAAACCAAGAGATAGCCTGCATTGTACCAATCGGCGCTTTCGGGCACGTCGGTCTGCTCGCCCCAGGTCATCGGCGAGGCCGGCGGCAGGTCGCAATACCAGTCATAGAAGCTCATGCAGACGCCGCCCAGAAGCGACAGATAACGCGAGCCAGCGGCATAAGAAATCATCGACATCGCCGGGATCGGCGAGAAGCCGAAGACGCGGTCGGGGCCATAGGTTTTGACCGTATACGCGTTGGCCGCAGCCGTGATCTCTGTGGCCTCATCCCAGGTGGCGCGGACAAACCCGCCTTTGCCACGAGTCTCCACGTAAGACGCACGCAGGATCGGATCGGATTGCAGCTTGGTCCAAGCCGCGATCGGGCTGAGCGTCTCGCGCATTTTGCGCCAGACCTTCATCAGCCGGCCGCGCACCAGCGGGTTCTTCACCCGGTTCGCGGAATAAAGATACCAGCTATAAGAGGCGCCCCGGGCACAGCCACGCGGTTCGTGGTTCGGCAAGTCATGCCGCGTGCGGGGGTAATCGGTTTGCTGGGTTTCCCAGGTGACGATCCCGGATTTCACATAAATCTTCCAGGAACAGGACCCGGTGCAGTTCACGCCATGGGTCGAGCGGACAACTTTGTCATGCCGCCAACGGTTCCGGTAGGTGTCTTCCCAATCGCGGTTTTCGCGGGTCACTTGCCCGTGGCCATTGGAGAACTGGTCCAGTTCTTTGGACTGGAGGAAGTTCAGTCTGTCGAGCAGGTGGCTCATATCTCTTGCTCCCTAGGGGTTACGCGGCCCCGCCCGCAGGGGATCTCCGGGCGGGGGAGATCAGGGTTTACGGGTTCTTGATGTACGCATTGGGGCGCAGGTAGAACCACCAGTTGATGGCGATGCAGACCGTGTAGAAGACGGCAAAGCCATAGAGCGCGTATTGCGGTGTACCAGCGCCCATCTGCTCCCCGAAGATTTGCGGGATGAGGAAGGCGCCATAGGCCGCCACGGCGCTGGTCCAGCCAAGAACGGGCCCAGCCTGTTCTTTGTTGAACGCAACCGCGATCGTGCGGAAGGTCGAGCCGTTGCCGATACCGGTTGCCGCGAAGAGCAACAGGAAGATCAGCAGGAAGGGCACGAAATACGTCTCAGGCGTGGCCGAGGCATAGGCCTGCTGCAGGATGTAGGCGAGGGCGAGCGCACAGCCGACCATCACGACAGAGATGATCTGGGTCACTTTCGCGCCACCAGCCCGATCGGCCCAGACGCCGCCCAAGGGGCGGATCAGCGCGCCGATAAACGGCCCCATCCAAGCGAACATCAGGGCAGACGGCCCGTTCGGGTTCGCCACATCGTGGGTCATGACGCCATCAACCATGATGTGTTGGAAGCCGAAGACCACCTTGATCGTCAGGCCCATCGCGGCGGAGTAGCCGATGAAGGAGCCGAAGGTCATCACATAGATGATGGTCATCGCCCAAGTGTGCTTGTTGCCGAAGATTTTATACTGGCGCGACAGGTTTTGGCCGACTTGGCCGGGGATCATCCGGAGCGCGGCCACGGTTAGAACGATGACGATCGGCAGGACGAACCATTTCGAGATCATGAAGCCGGAGCCACCAACCGCGGCTGGCAACATCAGCCAGAGGCCAAAGCCCGCACAAGCCAGGCCGATGCCATACATGAAGCCAATGATGCTAAACGCGCCGATTGGGTTGGGGATGTTGGGGCTGACATGCTCGTCGCGGATGTTGTTCATGCCGAACCAACCCAGGAAGGCCAACGGGATGAGCGCCAGAAGCCAGACCAGACCGGCGTTTTGGATATAGGTCTCGGTGCCTGCGGGGATGCGCCCGATCAGTGTGCCAGACGTGTTGACCAGCGTTTGCGACGCGCCACCGAAGAGGCCGAAGGTCATCACCAGCGGGATCACGATCTGCATCGTGGTCACACCGAAATTACCCAAACCGGCGTTCATGCCAAGCGAGTAGCCTTGGATCTTCTTGGGGAAGAAGAACGAGATGTTGGACATCGAGGCCGCGAAGTTGCCGCCGCCGATCCCCGACAGAAGTGCCAGGATCTGATACTGCCAGAGCGGAGTATCGGGGTTTTGGAGTGCGATACCCGTGCCGATGGCCGGGATCATCAGAAGCGCGGTCGTAAAGAAGATTGTGTTTCGCCCGCCCGCGATGCGGATAAAGAACGTGGCCGGGATACGCAGGGTGGCGCCCGACAGGCCCGCAATGGCGGTCAGTGTGAAGAGCTGCGAGTTTTCAAACGGATAACCTAGGTTGATCATCTGAACGGTGATGATCCCCCAATAGAGCCAGACCGCAAAGCCGCAGAGCAGCGATGGAATGGAAATCCAGAGATTGCGGTTCGCAATCGCCTTGCCGGTGGAGGCCCAATAGGCCTCGTCATCCGGGGTGTAGTTTCTAAGGTCTTGTCCCACGTGTGTCTCCTTGGACTTGTGCTTTTGCGTGGAGGGTCAACCCGCGGCCCGGAGTGACCGGGCCGCAGATCGCGTTACTTTTGCGTTTGTGGCGTGCCGCCAGCGGGTGAGAGCTTGGCCAGGGCTTCGCGGAGATCGTCCATGTCCTTGAACCGCGCTGTGACGGTCAGACCGGTGCCGCGATCGGCCAATCCAACCCGTTCGCTGCCGGCAAAGATCGTGGCCAGATCGGCTTCGGTTTCTTGGCGGACACGGGCTTCATCAGCGATGGCTTGGTCAACCGACGAGATCACATATTCATCGCCAAACCCGCCTTCGGGCTCTTTCAGCAGGAAGTAGCAAGCCAACCAGCTGATCGCGGCGCCAGCAGAGATGATGAAGAAGAACTGCGACGGCGTGACATACATGAAGATGAAGAGGTAGAAGACCGCGCCGACATTGCCGTAGGCTCCTGCCATACCCGCGATCTGGCCGGTGACGCGGCGCTTGATCGATGGGATGATCCCGAAGGTTGCCCCCTCGGCCCCTTGCACGAAGAACGAGCAGCCGATGGTGATGGCAATCGCGATGATCAACGGCCAGGTGCTGTCGAGCAGACCCATGAGCGCAAAGCCGATGGCGATCCCCAGCATATAGGCCAGCATCACAAAGCGGCGGTTGCCCATCCGGTCTGAGACCAAGCCCCCCATCGGTCGGGCGAAGAGGTTCACGAAGGCGAAGGACGACGCGATGATACCGGCAGTCACCGGGGTCAGCCCCCAGGTTTCCTGGAAGAACAGTGGCAACATCGAGACCACGGCCAGTTCCGCGCCAAAATTGGCGAAATAGGTCGTGTTGAGCGCCGCCACCGAACTAAACGGATAGCGGTCATCCTCCGGCACACCTTTGCGCAAGATCGGAAGGTTGACGCGCAGCACTTGCCAGACCTGGTAGATCACCACCACGACGATCGCGGCATAACAGAAGCTGGCCGTCATCGTGTCGATATAGCCAAGGTTCTGCACCCGCCAGACAAGGATCGACAGAATCCCGATCAGGGGGATGGTGAAGAGGATCAACAGACCAAGGTCGCGATAGGTGGAGACCTCCAAAGCCGCAGCTTTCCGAGGTTTCTTATGGGTGTCTTTGGTCGGACCATCGGTAATGGCGAACCAGTAGAAGACGCCGTAAGCGGCCATGATGATGCCGGAGGTGGCAATCGCATAGCGCCAGCCATCGTCGCCGCCATAGACAGACAAGGCCACCGTCGGGATCGTCAGAGCCGCAGCGGCGGAGCCGAAGTTCCCCCAACCGGCATAGAAACCTTCGGCAAAGCCGATGTCGCGCGGTTTGAACCACAGGGCGGTCATGTGAATGCCGACCACGAAGGAGGCCCCGACCGAGGACATCACCAAACGGGCGAAGAAGAGTTGTTCACGGGTATCGCCGAAGGCGAAGAACAGCGTCGGAATGGCCATAGAGACCATCAAGACGGAGAAGACTCGCCGTGGCCCCCATTTGTCGAGCGCCATGCCGACAACGATCCGCGCCGGGATCGTCAGGGCCACGTTGGCAATAGCGAAGAGCCGCAGGTCGTCCCGGGTCAGCCAGTCGGCGGACCGCAAAATGGACGACGCCAGCGGCGCCATGTTGAACCATACATAGAAGGTGATGAAGAAGGCGATCCAAGTGAGGTGGAGCGCCCGAATTTCCCGGTTTTTAAACCGGAAGACGTCTGAGACTTTCATTTCTAACCTCGGTCGGGCTTAAAGAGTGGCTGGCGTTTCACTGTGTGTTGGGGATCAATCCGCACCGGTCGGAATAATCAGCAGCGGGCATTGCGCCCGGCGGGCGAGAAAGGCCGAAACCGACCCAAAGGTCATGTGGTCGAACTCTTCCACCAGCGCGTCGAGACGGCGAGTGATGAAATTGCCGTCGGGCTTGTGGCTGTGGCGCGCCATGACCAAGAGGTCTGGGCGGCGCTCATCGGCCGCGCGCAAGATCATCTTGCGGGCGTCCCCCTCGGCCATCAGCACATGGGCCGAAAATCCGGCCGCAGTCAGCTCGGCTGCGGCGGCTTCAACGCCGGCCTTCTGATCCGCAAATTGCTCGTTGAACATGTCGTCGGCACCTGCCGTGGCGCTGCCGACATCTTCGATTACCGAGATCAACGTGATGTTGGGCTTGGCGGATGCGAACATTTCCTTGACGACCTCAAGTGTGATCCGCGCGTTGCGCGAATGGTCGTAGGCGATCATGACATCCATCTGTGTCCTCCTAGGTCTGTCCCTTCCCGCTTTGGGATGCGGGTGCTTGCCCAAGGAGGCGCCTAAACTCGGCATTCCGACTTGATCCGGATCAAAAACCGGGATTTTTCTTTTAAAATAAATGGATTACCGAAAACTGTTGTGTCGAGCGAAAACTGGGGTCAAGTTCCCACTCAAGAATTGCGTATCGATTGATTGATATTTATCAAGTAGTCAGACGACAATCGTCAATCACTGTCTTGCGAGCCCTTGATGCCCATTCATGACCTGCCCGAGATTCGGGCCCTCCCACTGTTTGAAGATATGGCACAGGAAAGCTTCGACGCGCTGTTTCGCGGTGCCTATGTGCAGACCTTTCCACCGCAGGTGGAACTCATCACCGAGGGTGACCGGTCGGATTTTCTGCATGTCGTGATCTCTGGCAGTGTCGAGCTCTTCGCGAGTTGGAACCGACGGAACACGACAATGGCCACGGTACGCCCGATATCAACCTTTATCTTGGCCGCCACAATCAAGGACGCGCCCTATCTCATGTCGGCGCGGACAATGGAGAAGAGCCGGGTTGTGTTGATCCCATCAATGGATGTGCGGGATGTGTTTGAGACGGATAGCGAGTTTGCCCGCGCGGTGGTGACAGAGCTGGCGCAATGCTATCGCTCGGTGATCAAGAACACCAAGAACCTCAAACTGCGCAGCTCGATTGAACGGCTGGCGAATTTCTTGATCCGGGGTCATGAAACCAATGGCCACGCGCTGGAATATGATCTGAACCTGGAGAAGCGTCGGTTGGCCTCATTTCTCGGCATGACATCAGAAAACCTCTCACGCGCGATTAAAGCGCTGAGACCCTATGGCGTCGAAATCGATGGCCAAAAGGTCAGGATCACCGATTTGGACGATTTGCGGAAACTGGCCAAACCGAGTCCATTGATCGACGATTACTCGACGTGATCGGCAAAAGACGACTGCCGTGCCGATGTCTTGCGGTTTTTCTTCTGACAGAGCATGTTCTTAGCCAGTCCTAAGTGCTGGAAAGGGTATCTGTGGCCGTTATCTCGGAGCATCATATCTTTTTGTCCGAGGATCATTCGGTGGGGCTGCAAACCCGACTGAAAGAGACGATCACGCGGGCCATCTGGGATGGCCGGTTCTCCCCCGGTGATCGTCTGCCTGCCACCCGCGCATTGGCGCGCCATCTGGGAATCTCGCGGATCACGGTCAGTCTGGCTTACGACGCCCTGGTCGCGTCCGGCTATGTCGTGCCACACGCGCGCAGTGGGTTTTTCGTGGCGGATGACGCCCCTAATCGGCGCGACACGGTCGGGACGGCGACACCGGGCTCGGATCAACGGTTGGATTGGCAGGCGCGCTTGGGGCCTCCGCCAGCGGCGCTGGGCAATCAGGCCAAGACCGAAGACTGGCGGCGCTTCCAATACCCGTTCATCTTTGGTGAGCCTGATTTACGGCATTTCCCGGTGGATGACTGGCGCGACTGCGTCCGTCAGGCGCTGGGCAAACGGTATTTCGAGCGGGTGGCGGATGATGCGGCAGACCGTGATGACCCGATGCTGTTGGAGCAAATCGTCAAACGCAGCATCTCCGGCCGGGGCGTGGCGGCCGAAATGTCCGAAGTTTTGGTCACGACCGGCGCGCAAAACGCCCTTTGGCTCGCGGCCCGTGTGTTGCGGGTACAAGACCCAGACGGCACGATGGTGATGGAGGAGCCGGGCTATCCAGAACTGCGCAACCTGCTGACTGCGATGGGGGTGAAGATCGCACCTGTGCCCGTCGATGAGGAAGGGTTGATCGTTGATCAGATCCCGCCCGGCACAAGCGTGGTTTTCGTCACGCCCAGCCATCAGGCGCCGACCGGCGCCACGATGTCGATGGCGCGGCGCAAGGCGCTTTTGGAGCGGGCCGAGGCGGATGATTTCATCGTTGTCGAGGATGATTACGATTATGAAATGAGCTATCAAAGCCCAAGCTTGCCAGCGCTCAAATCCCTCGATGAGCGCGCCCGGGTGATCTATATCGGCAGCTTCTCGAAATCGGTCTTTCCGGGGCTCCGCCTTGGCTATCTGGCGGCGCCAGAGCCGTTTGTGCAGCATGCCCGCGCTCTGAGGACCATGGTGGTGCGCCATCCGCCCGGTTTGACGCAGCGCACCGTGGCCTATTTCCTCTCGGCCGGGCATTACAACGCCCATTCGCGGCGGATGCGGGCGCGGATGGAGCGGCGCCACTCGATTTTGCGCAGCGCGCTGCAGGCCGAAGGGCTGTTGACCTCCGAAGCAACAACAACCTTTGGCGGGGCATCTTTGTGGCTGACCGGGCCAGAGGGCTTGGACGCCGACCGATTGGCCGTCGATCTTCGCGAGAAAAATGTGCTGATCGAGCCGGGATCAGCGTTTTATGCGTCCGACGCGCCGCCCAGAAACACCATTCGGGTGGGGTTCTCAACAATCCCCACCGCGCGCATTCCTGATGGTGTTCAGATCATCGCCGCCGCAATCCGGGCGCAACTGGCCGAACGCTAAGCCTTCACCCGCTCGCTTTTCGGGTCGTAGAGCGGTTTCAGGCTGGGTGTGGCGGCAATCCGGTCGCCTGCGACTTCGATCTCATAGCTTGAGGCCAGCACATCCGCCGCCGCTTCGCCGGCGCAGGGGACGTACCCCATCCCGATTGAGGCCCCAAGCGTGTGGCCGTAATTGCCCGAGGTGATATATCCAACGATCTCACCATTCCGTAGGATCGGCTCCGCATGGAACAGAAGCGGTTCCGGCTCGGTCAGTTGGAATTGCAGAAGGCGGCTTTGCAGCCCCTCATCCTTGCGTCTGAGCACCGCGTCCCTGCCGATGAAATCCGGCTTGGCCGTTTTCACCGCGAAACCGAGACCCGCCTCAAGCACATGATCCTCGCCGGTGATGTCATGGCCGAAATGGCGGAAGCCTTTTTCGATCCGGCAACTGTCCATCATGTGCAAGCCGCAAAGTTTCATCCCATAGGCGGCCCCCGCCTCAAGCAAAGTCTCAAATACATGCGCGGCCTGATCGGTGGAGACATAAAGCTCCCACCCAAGCTCGCCCACATAGGTCACGCGATGAGCGCGGGCGAGGCCCATACCGATCTCAATCTCGCGGGCCCAGCCAAAGGGAAAAGCATTGCCGGACCAATCCGCCGGGCTGACCGCGCGCATCACATCGCGGGATTTTGGCCCCATGACGCAGATCACCGCTTCGGCAGCGGTCATATCGGTGAGGACGACACTGTGGTTGCCTTTATGGCGATGCAGCCAAGCCAGATCACGGATCAGCGTCGCGGCAGGCGTGACGATAAGATAGGCCGTCTCGCTGAGCCGGGTGATGGTGACATCGGCCTCAATCCCGGCATTTGCGTTCAGAAGCTGGCTATAGACGATCCGACCGACCGGCACAGACATGTCGCCGCCTGCCGCAAAATTCAGGAACGCTTCCGCATCCCGGCCTTCGATCCGAATCTTGCCAAAGGACGACATGTCGTAAAGCCCAACGCCCTCGCGGACCGCTTCATGCTCTGCGCGCTGATTGTCGAACCAGTTCTGGCGGCCCCAGGAATAGTCGTATTCCGGCGCTTGACCGGGATTGGCGAACCAATTGGCGCGCTCCCATCCGGCAAATTCCCCAAAGACGGCGCCTTGGGCTTTCAGATGTTCGTGCAGCGGCGAACGACGAATGCCCCGCGCAGTGGCCTTCTGGCGATAGGGGAAATGATCCGCGTAGAGCAGGCCGAGTGTCTCACTGGCGCGGGTCTTGAGGTAGCGTTTGTTGCGTTGGAACGGCTGCGCGCGCTGGATGTCGACATCGCCGATATCGAACGGGGCAAGGCCCGTGTCCATCCAATGCGCCAGTGCCATGCCAGCGCCACCAGCGGATTGAATGCCGATGGAGTTGAACCCCGCCGCAACCCAATAGCCGTCAAGATTGGGGGCAGGGCCCAAGTGATACGCGTCATCGGGCGTGAAGCTTTCCGGACCATTGAAGAAGGTATGAATGCCCGCCTCCGCCAGCATCGGCACCCGTTCAATGGCCTGTTCAAGGATTGGCTCGAAATGGTCGAAATCCTCGGGCAGTTGGTCGAATTCGAAATCTTCGGGGATCGGACCCCAGGGTTTGGCCACCGGTTCAAACGCGCCAAGCAGGATCTTGCCCGCGTCTTCTTTGTAGTAGGCGCATTCGTCCGGGACGCGCAGCACCGGAAGCTGCGTCAGATTGGGAATGTTTTCGGTGACGATATAGAAATGCTCGCAGGCCTGAAGCGGCACATTCACACCCGCCATCGCGCCAAAATCGCGGGCCCACATGCCGGCGCAGTTGACCACGTGATCGCAGGTGATCGTGCCGGTCTCGCCACCTCGATCCCAGGCCACGCCCGTGACCCGACCGCCCTCTTGGCTCACACCGGTGACTTTCACATTCTCGATCACCTTCGCGCCGCGTTGCCGGGCGCCCTTGGCCATCGCCATGGCGATATTCGCCGGATCGCCTTGGCCATCCAGCGGCAGATAGACTGCTGCCGTCATGCCATCGGTGCTGACATGCGGATAGCGGGATTTCACCTCTGTATCGGTGATCTCCTCCACCTCGACACCAAAGGCGCGCGCCATCGAGGCCTGGCGCAACACCTCTTCGCGCCGCGCCTCGGTGAGCGCCATGGTGATCGAGCCGCAGCGGCGGAACCCCGTCGCAATCCCGGTCTCGGCCTCTAACTCGGAATAGAGCTCTTGGCTGTATTTCGCGAGCCGCGTCATGTTTTTTGAGGCGCGCAACTGCGCGATCAGGCCCGCCGCATGCCATGTGGTGCCCGAGGTCAGGCGTTTGCGCTCCAAAAGCACCACATCAGTCCAGCCGAGCTTGGTCAGGTGATAGGCGACCGAGCAGCCGGCGACACCGCCACCAACGATGACGACACGGGCATGGGAGGGAACTTGGCTCATGCTTTGATCCGTTCATTTGTCGGGTCATAGAGGGTCATCGACGGTTGGATGATCGCTTTCAAACGCTCACCAAAGACGTCGATTTCCACCTCGCCCTCAATGCCGCGATCCACCATACCAAGCGCGATGGCCTGGCCAGTCCGGTGGCCATGGCGGCGGAACTGACGAGGCCCACCCGGGTGTCGTTTTGCCAGATCGAGCTCAGCCCTGGCGCGTCGCGTTCGCCCGGCTCGACCACCATCGAAACCATCCGGCGATCGGCCTCGCCCGCAAGCGGCGCGCCAAGCTCGGCCAGCGTGTAATCGGCGTTCAGGTCATTGCCCCAATGCATATACCCCTTCTCGATCCGCATCGATTCCATCGCATACATGCCGAAGGGTTTCAGGCCATGGGCCGCACCCGCCGCCATAATCGTGTCGAAAGCCTCGGCTGCGATCTCTTTCGGCATATGCAATTCCCAACCAAGCTCACCCACAAAGGAGAGCCGTAGGAGGTCGAAGGGCTGGCCATTTACTTGCGCCGTCTGATGGCTGAGCCAGCTTTTCTCGAGATCGGCCTCGATCGCGCCCTCCAGAACTTTGCGCGCATTGGGGCCGGTGACCAGCATGACCACCGTGTCGTCGGTGGTGTTGGTCAGTGTCAGCCCGGCGGGCAGGGTGGATTTCAGAAGCTCGAAATCCTTCCATTCGGCCACCGCCGCGGTCATCAGGAGGAAATCCTCTTCCCCGCGCCGGGTGATCGTCATTTCCGCCGCAAATCGGCCCTTGGGCGTTGCGAAATAGCCGAGTTTCGTCCGCCCCACCTTCGGCGCTTTGCCAAGGATTTGACCTTCCAGCCATTCCGCCGCGCCCGCGCCCGTCAGGTGATAATGTGTGAGGCCGGTCAGATCGAGGAGGCCTGCCTTTTCGGTGACATGTGCCACCTCGCGCGCAACGGCCTTGTACCAAGGGCCTTCGCGGTCCCAAGTCGCGCAATCCTCCGGGTCGGTGTTGTCACCTGGTTCCGAGAACCAGACCGGGCGCTCCCAGCCCGAAAATGCGCCGAATACGGCACCCGTATCAGCCAGTTTCGGCTGGATCGCGGAAAGCCGCTTGTTCCGTCCCTCGGGCCAGTTGTAGTGCGGGAAGCCCATCGCGTATTCGTGGTCGTAAATCTCCTTGCCCTTGGCGTTGGCGTAGTCCTGATCGGCATAACCCGTGAAACGGCGCGGATCGACGGACCAGCCATCCCATTCCGGCTCGCCTTCGACAATCCAATCCGTCAGCAGCTTGCCAGCGCCGCCCGATTGCACGATGCCAAAGGTGAAGGCGGTCGCCTCAAACGCATTGGGCACGCCCGGCATCGGCCCGATCAGTGGCAAGCCGTCCGGCGCATAGGGGATCGGGCCATTGATCACCCGCTGCAAACCGACAGACCCCAGAAGGGGCACGCGCTCGCAGGCATCCTCGATATAGCTCTCGATCCGCTCCAGATCATCTGGGTAAAGCTGGAAGCTGAAATCATCGGGGCGCGGGTCATCGGCCGATTGCCAATGAATGCGCCCGCCGTTCTCATAGGGGCCAAGCAGCAGCCCGTGTTTCTCCTGACGGAGATAGTAAGACCTGTCGGGGTCGCGCAGCATCGGCATCACTGGCGCGTCGACTAATTCGGGGATTTCTTCGGTAACGAGATATTGGTGCGCCATCACCACTTGCGGGATCATCCGTCCGCCAAAGGGCAGGAAATGCGCCGCAATATCCTGACTGTAATAGCCCGCGGCGTTCACCACGATCTCGCAGCGGATCTCACCCTTTTCGGATTTCACGACCCATTCATCGCCCTGCCGGTCAATCCCGATGACGAGGCAGCCGCGAATGATCGTCGCGCCGCCTTTCCGCGCGCCGGTGGCATAGGCCTGGGTCAGTTGCGAGGGGTCGATATCGCCATCCAGCGGGTCCCAAAGCCCGCCTTTCAGGTCATGATGCTCCATCTGCGGGATTTTCTCGCGCAGATCGTTGAAATCCATCATCTCCATCACGCGACCCTGGCTGCGCGCCATGTCGGCCACATGCGCGAATTCGCGCATCCGTTCGTCGGTATGGGCGATCCGCACGGCACCGGTTTGGTGATAGTTGATCGGATACCCGACCTCATCGCCGAGTCTCGAGAAGAGGTCGATCGAATAGGCCTGGATCGCCATGATGGTCCAGTTGCCCGCGAAGGTTGGGCAATTACCGGCCGCGTGCCAGGTTGAGCCCGCAGTCAGTTCTGATTTTTCGAGAAGAACCACGTCGGACCAACCGGCCTGTGTCAGATGGTAAAGCGTCGAACAACCGACCGCGCCGCCACCAATGATGACGACGCGGGCGGTAGAGGGGAAATCTGCCATATGATTAAGCCGTGGTTTTATCGAGGGTTTTTCGGAACTTATCGACAATCTCGTCGACATGGGCGCGCTCGGCGATGAATTGCGGCGCGAGAACCGCGTTGTCGCCGGTGAATTTGACGCTGAGCCCTTCCCAGAACATCTCTTTCTGGAAGCGCGGTGCCGCGCATGCCGGGGCCGCCATTGGGGAAGACCTCGACACTGGCCATAAGGCCAGCGACGCGGATATCCTTGACCATCTCGTGGCCCTTCAACCCGGCAAAGAGTACCTCTTCGAAATAGGGTGCCAGATCGGCGGCGCGCTGGATCAGGCTTTCCTCTTCCAGGATGTCCATCATCGCGATACCTGCGGCACAGGCGGCGGGATGACCCGAATAGGTATAGCCGTGGAAGAACTCGGTCAGGCCGCGCGGGCTGCTGCCGACCACGGTGTCGTAAATCTCGTCCTTCACGGCAACGGCCCCCATCGGGATCGAGCCGTTGGTCAGCGCCTTCGCCATGGTCATGATATCGGGCTCGACGCCATATTTCTGCGCCGCGAAATTGGTGCCGAGCCGGCCAAAGCCGGTGATCACCTCATCAAACACCAACAAAATGCCGTGCTGATTGCAAATTTCGCGGAGCCGCTCCAAATAACCGACAGGTGGCGGCAAGGTGCCGGTGGAGCCAGCGACCGGCTCAACAAAGACGGCGGCGATATTGCCGGGGCCATAGGTGGCGCAGATGCGCTCCAAGTCGTTGGCCAGTTCGACGCCGTTGTTTTGCGGCTGCCCACCGGGGATGAACAGCTCATCTTCGCTCCAGGTGTGACGCATCATCACCACGCCGGGCACGGTTGCATGGAAAATGTCGCGGTTCTTTACCATGCCCGAGAGGGAGACACCGCCGATATTCACCCCGTGATAAGCGCGCTCCCGGCTGACAAAACGGGTCCGCATATCGCCACGGGCATGATGATAGGCCATGATCATTTTCATCGCGGTATCCACGGCCTCTGACCCGGAATTCACAAAGAAAACATGGTTCATCGGCTCGGGTGTCAGGCGCGAGACCTTCTCGGCCAGCGCGAAACTGGCGGGGTGACCGGCCTGGAACGGCATCACATAGGTGTAATCCTTCATCTGCTGATGCACGGCTTCGATGATTTTCGGATGGCAATGGCCCGCCGGAGAGCAGAACAGACCGCTCGAGCCGTCGATCAACTGGCCGCCATGGTGATCATAAAGATGCACCCCTTCGGCGCGCACGATCAGGCGCGGATCTTCTTTGAAACCACGGTTGTCCGTGAACGGCATCCAGTGCGCTTCAAGCGAGTTTGTGCTCGAGTCGTAAGCCATGGCATCCTCCTATGTGATTTGGTGAAACTCGCGCCGCGCCCCGAGCACGTATACCTCCAGCTATGGAAAAGAATAAGGCCAGGACGCTGGATCACCTGGACCTATAACCCGTGCGATTTGGATATATAGCAAGGGCAGGTTCCGTATGAGCCTGTCAGGCGCGGCTTGCGGAGACAAGCCTCTTATCCAATGGCCGAGAGTCCAAAATAATATACGGCCACCAACATGGAGAGTTGATAAATATGTCTGGCTTTAAAATGATGGCAGGCGCCGCAGCACTTGCATTAACAGCAAGCGCGGTGTCGGCAGAGACGGTTACAGTAGCGTATTTCCTCGAATGGCCCACCGCGAACCAGGTGGCGCAAGTCGAAGAGACCTACCAGGAGCGTATGGGCGTCGATGTGGAATGGCGCGCATTCGGCAACGGCAATGAAATGACCCAGGCGATGGCCTCGGGTGACGTGGATATCGCATTCTCGCAAGGCCTGGTGCCGTTTGTGGTCGCCGTGTCCAACGGGTTGCCGCTGGAACTGGTCGGTGTGGCCGTGAGCTATGCCGAGGCCGATAACTGCGTCGTGCATATGGATGCAGGTGTGACCCAAGAAAACGCCGCCGAAGCGCTTGTTGGAGAGACCATCGCGACGCCGATCGGTAATGTGACCCACTACAAATTGCTGCGGATGCTCGACCATCTGGGTGTGAATGCGGATGACGTGAATTTTGTGCAGATGAACGGCGCTGATGCTGCGGTGGCTCTTGCTCGTGGTGATGTCGCCGTCGGCTGCGCCTTTGGCGGCGCTCTGCAGCGGATGATGGAGTATGGCGAGCCGTTGATGACGGCGGCGGAGCAGGAAGCCATCGGTATCCGCGTCTTCGACGTGATCTCGGTGACCTCGGATTTCGCGGCTGAGCATCCCGATCTGCTGCAAGCGTTTATGGATGTGACGGATGAGGCCAACCTGGCCTATGCCGCCGACCCGAGCGCGTATGTGGAAACCATTGCGGGTGCCGCCGGTATGGATCTCGCCGCAACTGAAAACATGCTGGGCATGTTCTCCTTCCCCTCCAGCGCCGATCAGGCATCGGAGGCATGGCTTGGCGGAACGGTGCAGGCCTTCATGAAAGAAGTGGCAGATTTCTTTGTCGAGCAGGGGCAGCTTGACGTGGCGCTGGATGACTACTCTTCGACGGTCAACGCAAACTTCGTCAACTAACCCAAAGAGACGAGCGGCCGGGGCCATTCGGCCGCTCGTTTTTGGCGAGGGAGCAGCCATGTCACAATTATCCATCCAGAACATTTCTATGCGGTTCGATTTGCCCGATGGCGGGCACATCCAGGCGCTGAAAGATGTCTCGCTTGAACTGAACTCAGGCGAATTGATGAGCATCCTCGGCCCATCGGGCTGTGGCAAGACAACCCTTCTCAACATCGTCGCTGGCTTTCTTGCGCCGACCAATGGGCAGGTTTTGTTGAATGACCACAAGGTGCTTGGCCCCGATGCCGAACGCGGCATGGTGTTTCAGCAGGGCGCCTTGTTTGAATGGATGACGGTGGAGGAAAACGTTTCCTTCGGGCCGAAAATGCGAGGTGTCTACAACGCTGAGGCCAAGGACCATGTGCAGCATATGCTGGACGTGGTCGGGCTCAAGGATTTTGGGTCGAAACCGGTCTATCAGCTTTCTGGCGGTATGCAGCAGCGGGTCGCCCTAGCGCGGTGCTTGGTCAATGATCCAGACGTGATCTTGATGGATGAGCCGCTTGGCGCATTGGACGCGCTGACCCGCGAGAAGATGCAAGGCTTGGTCCTAAAGCTTTGGAAAGAAACCGGGAAGACGATCATCCTGATCACCCACTCGGTGGAAGAGGCGTTGTTTCTCGGCGAACGGCTGGTGGTTCTGGCCCCACGTCCGGGGCGGATTCACAAAGTCTATGATCTGCCCTTTGCCGATCAGGGCGTGGAGGGCGATGCGCGCGAGATTAAGGCGGGCCCTGAATTCGTGGAGAACCGCGAGGAGATCTTGAACATGATCTGGAGCATGGAAGAAGACATTATGGCCGGGGGGCATGCGTGATGACCGATCAAAGCTCTGAAACAGATCAGACCCCGCCCACCGGTGAGCCGCAAAGCTCTCCCAGTCAGATGATGATCTGGCTTGGCTTGGCCGATAACAGCTTCACACGGCAGAAGACCGTGAAATTCGGCGATGCCTCGGCGGTGAATTCCGGGCGGTTCTGGTCGATCATAACCCTGGTTGTGCTCTTTGGGGGTTGGACGCTCGCCACGATGACCGGCCTCATCGACCCGATCTTCTGGCCACCGATCGAGGGCGATCTTTATCCTTGGCCCAACCCCGAAAGGGCGCGTCCGGGCGTAATTGATCGGTTCTTCTCACTCATCGCTGATGGCTACCGCAACGTGGCGCTTTGGGAGCATGTCTGGACCTCGGTCTATCGGGTGCTATTAGGCGTGTTCTTCGGTGCTTTGGTCGGCATTCCGCTTGGCTTTGCTATGGGGCTCAGCTCCTTCTGGCGTGGGCTGTTGGACCCAATTGTCGAGTTCATGCGCCCGATCCCGCCTCTGGCGCTGATCCCGCTGGTGATCTTGTGGTTGGGCATCGATGAGACGGCAAAGGTCTTCCTGCTGTTCTTGGCGGCGCTCTTCATCATGATCATCGCCGCGCGCTCCGGGGTTGGCTCGGTTCGGATCTCTAAGGTCCACGCCGCGTATTCGCTTGGGGCGTCGAAGATGCAGGTCTTGCGCCATGTGATCCTGCCCAATGCTCTGCCGGAGATTTTCACCGGGTTGCGGACGGCGATGGGCGTCTGTTGGGGCACGTTGGTGGCCGCGGAACTGGTGGCGGCGGATCAGGGCCTCGGCTCGATGATCCTGATCGCGAAGAACTTCCTGCAGACCGAAGTGGTGGTGCTGGGTATCATCATCATCGGTGTCATCGGCTTTGGGATCGAGATGTTCATGCGCTGGCTTGAGCGCATCTTGATCCCCTGGCGCGGGAAGGGGTGAGCGCTGGTTTGCAAAGCCGCCAGTGGAGGCTTTGCAGATGCGAAGTGGTGGAGCCTCGGAAACCCGATCTCCACAGTCGAGCAGCCTAATAAAAAGGCCCCGAGGCAAAACCTCGGGGCCGTTCTCATGATCGGGCGGGGGTATTAGCCGTCCAGCGCGATGGCCTGCGCGGCGGTCACGGCGATGATGTCGACGATGTCTTCGGCCACGCAACCCCGGCTCAGATCGTTGGCCGGTCGCGCCAAGCCCTGCAGAACCGGGCCGATGGCCTTCGCCCCGCCCACACGTTGGGCAATCTTGTAGCCGATATTGCCGGCGTCGAGATTGGGAAAGATCATCACATTGGCCTGGCCCGCGCTGGTCGACCCGGGGGCTTTCTTGGCACCGATCTCAGGCACAAACGCGGCGTCGAACTGAAATTCGCCGTCGGCATCAAGTTCGGGATGGGCCGCGCGCAGTATGGCGAGCGCCTCTGTCGTCTTGTCGACCCTTTCATGGCGGGCGCTGCCTTTCGTCGAGAAGGACAGCATCGCGACTTTGGCCTCCCGCCCTGTCAGAGCACTCCAAGACCCGGCGGCCTGGGCCGCAATGGCCGCGAGCTCTTCGGCGGATGGGTCAATGACCAGCCCACAATCGGAAAAGATCATCGCATCCCGGTCTGGAAGCGTGGGTTTCTGGCAAAACCATCAAGAAGAAGGACGAAACGAGCGCCGCGCCCTCGGCCTTCCCGATGATCTGAAGTGCGGTTCGGACAGTATCAGAGGTCGTCGCAACGGCGCCGCCGACTGTCCCATCCGCATGGCCAGCGCGCACCAGAAGTGCAGCAAAGACCAAACGGTCCTGGACCTGCTCCGCCGCCTTTTCCGGGGTCATGCCCTTATGGCCGCGCAGGTCCACAAGCAGGTCGGCCAAGCCCGGCGTCAGATCGGAGTGTTGCGGATCATAGATGGTGATCCCGTCAGCCGAGCCACCTTGTCGTGCAATCTCGGCCGCCACATCTGGGCCGCCGACAAGCGAGACCTGCGCCAAGCCAGCATCCCGGGCGGCCAAAGCCGCGGCAACGACCCGAGGGTCGTTGCCTTCGCTGAGCACGATACGCTTCCCCGCAGCGGCCGCGCGGGCATGTAGATCGGTCAGGACCGATGCGGTCATGCGCCGGCCTGGGGGATCATGTCATCAGGTGAAATGCCCGCCACTTCGACCGGCTTCTTCATCGCGTCGCGACGGAAGGGCTCACCCAGTTCCTGATTGATCATCGCCTCAATCAGGGTGGTCTTGCCTGCGGCTTGATCCTTCAGCGCCTGGTTCAGTGCGGCGGTGAGCTCGTCCATCGTGCGAGCTACGACGCCTTTCAGGCCACATGCCTGCGCGATTCCGGCATAGCTCACGTCATCATCCAACTCGGTGCCGACGAAGTTGTCATCAAACCAGAGGGTCGAATTCCGTTTCTCCGCGCCCCATTGGTAGTTGCGGAACACGATTTGGGTGATCCCGGGCCATTCGCCCCGGCCAATCGCCGTCAGTTCATTCACTGCGATGCCGAACGCGCCGTCGCCCGCGAACCCGACGACCGGTACATCAGGGCAGCCAATCTTGGCGCCAACAATAGCGGGTAAGCCATACCCGCAGGGGCCAAAGAGGCCGGGTGCCAGATATTTGCGGCCCTGATCGAAGGAGGGATACGCGTTGCCGATGGCGCAATTGTTGCCGATGTCGGACGAGATAATCGCCTCGCGCGGCAGGGCCTGCTGGATCGCGCGCCAAGCCATGCGGGGCGACATCCAATCCGGTTTCGCGGACCGGGCCCGTTCGTTCCAGGTGGTGCCTGGATCGTCGTCTTCGTGATCCATCGAGCTGAGCTGCTGCGCCCAGGTTGATTTGGTCTGCGCGATCCTTGCTTTTCGCTCGTCGCGGCCTGTGTCGCCGCGCTGTCGCTCAAGTTGGCGAGAATGCCCTTTGCGACCTTCGCCGCATCGCCGACGATGCCGACC
Source organism: Fontisubflavum oceani (assembly GCF_030407165.1). GTDB lineage: Bacteria > Pseudomonadota > Alphaproteobacteria > Rhodobacterales > Rhodobacteraceae > Rhodophyticola > Rhodophyticola oceani. Next base: position 3,409,403 of record NZ_CP129111.1, on the reverse strand, counting down.
GTGACCTTCTTGGTCAGCCCAATCCGATCCGGATTGATGTCGACCTGGATGATTTTCGCGTCTGTCGGCCAGTATTCCATTCCATAGCCCGGCAGGGTCGAGAACGGGTTCAATCGGGTGCCGAGGCAGAGCACCACATCGGCCGCCTTGATCAACTCCATCCCGGCTTTCGAGCCGTTATAGCCAAGCGGACCGGCAAAAAGCGGGTGGTTGCCGGGGAAGGCGTCGTTGTGCTGATAGCCGACGCAAACCGGCGCATCGAGCCGCTCAGCCAGCGCCTTGGAGGCGTCGATCCCGCCTTCGGAGAGGACCACGCCCGCGCCGTTCAGGATCACCGGATTTTTCGCTTCGGACAGCAGTTTCGCGGCATCCGCGACAGAGTTTTCTCCGCCCGGAGAGCGTTCAAACTCGATCGGGTCGGCGATCTCGATATCCACGACCTGAGTCCAAAAATCGCGCGGGATGTTGATCTGCGCCGGGGCCGAGAGACGCTTGGCTTGCGCAATCACCCGGGTCAGCACCTCGACGACGCGGCTCGGATCACGCACCTCTTCCTGATAGGCCACCATATCTTCGAACAGTTTCATCTGCTCGACCTCTTGGAACCCGCCTTGGCCGATTGTTTTGTTCGCGGCTTGGGGGTGACCAACAAAAGTGGCGTGTGGTTCCAATAGGCGGTTTTCACGGCGGTGACGAAATTGGTGATGCCGGGGCCGTTCTGCGCGATCATCATCGACATCTTGCCGGTGGCGCGGGTGTAGCCATCGGCCATCATCCCCGCGCTGCCCTCATGGGCGCAATCCCAGAACGTGATGCGGGCCTTCGGGAACAGATCCGAGATCGGCATCATGGCAGAGCCGATGATCCCAAACGCATGTTCGATCCCGTGGCGCTGCAGGACCTTCACAAAGGCTTCTTCGGTTGTCATTTTCATCGTGTTCTCTCCCAAGGCTTGATTGGCCGCAATTCGCGAGGTTTTATTGGATCAAGCAGAAGAGCTATAGACCGGGTAGGGCCAATCCTTCCGATGGGTATAGCCAAGTTTGGCCGTAGATGGCCATGGGGCTAACGCTGATCGCCAAACAACAAAAAACCCGGGGAAAATCCCCGGGCCTTTTGATTGGAGCGGGCGATGAGATTCGAACTCACGACCCTAACCTTGGCAAGGTTATGCTCTACCCCTGAGCTACGCCCGCTCTGTGGAGGTGGTATCTATTTTGACCGGGCCGGGGCTGCAAGAGAAAAAATGCATCCTGGGCGCAGTTTTCATCCTCGCCTGGTGGCCATCACCAGCCTGGCGGCAAAGGCGCTGGCTCAAGATAATCCCAGAGATAGCCATTGCCCGGCAAATCGGCGATGACCCGTGTGGTGTAATTGCCCCAAAGTCGACCGGCGGGCGAGCTGAGGCTCCAATCCTGGATCATCTCATAGGAACTGCACCTGGCTACCCTCTCGCCAATCACCCAGATTGACCGGGGCATTGTTGAGAAACCCGGTGAACTGACCGTCCGCGCGCTGTGAGATGTCACGGACCCAGATGATCTCATCGCCATGATCGACTGGGAAGGTCTGAAACGCGACCTTCACCGTGCCGCGCCCTTGGCTTTCGCCATCCGCATTCAGCACCTCGGCCAAGAAGCGTGGCAGCCTTGCCTGGGCCTCGGCGATGGCGGCATTCATCACCGGATCATGCTCTTCAAACACGGTTGTTTCGTCGCCCCCACCGCCGCCACCTTTGACCTGGGCGGCCAGTGGCGTGACCAAAGCCAGAGACATCAAGAGCGGCAGAGTGATGGCGCGGAAGCACCTCATTCCAATTCCACCAACAAATCTTTGGCGTCGATCTGACCGCCTGGCGTGACATGCACCGCTTTGACTGTTGCGTCGCGGTCGGCATGGATGCCGGTTTCCATTTTCATCGCCTCAATGGTCAGAAGCAGATCGCCCTCTTTCACCTTGGCGCCTGGCTGCACGGCGACGCTGGCCACGACGCCCGGCATAGGTGCGCCAATATGGTTCGGGTTGCCCAATTCAGCTTTCGGGCGTTTGGCGGTGCTGGCCGCGATTTTGCGGTTGGGGACGCGGATGGTACGGGGTTGGCCGTTCAGCTCAAAGAACACTTTGGCTTCGCCCTCGTCATTGGTTTCGCCCACGGCTTGCATTCGGATCACCAAGGTGACGCCGGGGTCGATCTCGGCTTCGATCTCTTCGCCCGAGTCCATGCCGTAGAAGAAGGCGCGTGTCGGCAGTGTCCGGACAGGCCCGTATTCCGCGTGGCGGGTCATGTAATCGGTGAAAACCTTGGGATACATCAGATAACCGTTCAGGTCTTCGTCATCGATCTCCAGGCCCAGCTCAGAAGAGAGATCGCTCCGCGTCTTCTCCAAATCGACCGGTTTGAGGTGTTTGCCCGGACGATCCAGTACCGGCGCTTCGTCTTTCAGGACCTTCTTCAAAATACCCGGCGGGAAGCCACCCGGCGGCTGGCCCAGATTGCCGCGCATCATGTCGATCACGCTGTCGGGGAAGGCCACATCAGTTGTCGGATCCTCGACCTGATCGCGGGTCAGGCCCTGGCTGACCATCATCAGCGCCATGTCGCCCACAACCTTCGAGGACGGCGTGACTTTCACGATGTCGCCAAACATCTGGTTCACATCGGCATACATCTGCGCGACCTCATGCCAGCGCTCTTCCAGCCCCAGGCTTCGTGCCTGCGCCTTGAGGTTGGTGAACTGGCCACCGGGCATCTCATGCAGATACACCTCGGAGGCTGGGGCCTGCATGCCGCTTTCAAAGGCCGCGTAATGGCCGCGCACCGCTTCCCAGTAGTCGCTGATCTCGCGCACGGATTTGATGTCGAGCCCGGTGTCGCGCGGCGTGTGTTTCAGCGCCTCAACCACAGTGCCAAGCGTCGCCTGGCTGGTATTGCCCGAGAGGGCGTCCATGGCGCAGTCGACCGCATCAACGCCCGCCTCGGACGCCGCCAGGATCGTGGCGCAGGCGATGCCCGCCGTGTCATGGGTGTGGAAATGGATCGGCAGGCCGACCTCTTCCTTCAGCGCCTTGATCAGGAGCGTCGCGGAGGCTGGTTTCAGAAGCCCCGCCATGTCTTTCAGACCCAGAACATGGGCGCCCGCATCACGCAGCGATTTGCCCATCTCCACATAATATTTCAGGTCATATTTGGCGCGCGCCGGGTCGAGGATGTCACCGGTGTAGCAAATCGTGCCTTCGCAGACCTTATTCGCCTCGATCACCGCATTCATGGCGACGCGCATGTTTTCGACCCAGTTGAGTGAGTCAAAGACACGGAACACATCAACGCCAGAGGTGGCGGCCTGGGCCACGAAGCTTTGCACCACATTGTCGGGATAGTTGGTGTAGCCAACCCCGTTGGAGGCGCGCAGCAGCATTTGCGTCATCACATTGGGCATTGCGCGCCGGATGTCGCGCAGACGTTGCCACGGGCATTCCTGCAAGAAGCGATAGGCCACGTCGAAGGTCGCACCGCCCCAGCATTCGACACTGAACAGCCCGGGCAGATTGGCGGCATAGGCGGGCGCCACATTGATCATATCGATTGAGCGCATCCGCGTCGCCAAAAGCGATTGGTGCCCGTCGCGCATTGTGGTGTCGGTGATCAGCAGATGTTTCTGCGCCGCCATCCAATCGGCGACGGCTTGCGGGCCTTTCTTATCCAGCAAATCGCGGGTGCCCGGTAAGATATCGGCCTTTTGCGCCGGGGCGCGGGGCAGTTTGATATCCGAGATGGGTAGGGGCCGACCGGCGGTCTCCGGATGCCCATTGACGGTGATATCCGCGATATAGCGCAGGATTTTCGTCGCCCGGTCGCGGCGCGGCGCGAAATCGAACAGCTCCGGCGTTTCGTCGATGAACTTCGTATGATATTGATAATTCAGGAAAGTTGGATGTTTCAGCAGGTTCTCGACAAAAGCGATATTGGTCGAGACACCCCGGATGCGGAACTCGCGCAAAGCCCGGTCCATCCGGGCAATTGCCGCCTCGGGCGTGGGGGCCCAAGCGGTGACCTTCTCCAGAAGCGAGTCGTAATAGCGGGTGATCACCGCCCCCGAGTAAGCGGTGCCGCCGTCCAGCCGTATGCCCATGCCGGTGGCCCCGCGATAGGCGGTGATCCGGCCATAATCGGGGATGAAATTGTTGGTCGGGTCCTCCGTCGTGACCCGACACTGGATCGCGTGGCCATCAAGCTTCACATCATATTGCGAGGCGGTGCCGGTGGCTTCGACCAGGCTTTTGCCCTCGGCGATCAGGATCTGCGCCCGGACGATGTCGATACCGGTGACTTCTTCGGTGACAGTGTGTTCGACCTGAACCCGTGGATTGACTTCGATGAAGTAGAACGCGCCTGACTCCATATCCATCAGGAACTCGACCGTGCCGGCACACTCGTAGTTCACATGTTCGCAAATCCGCTTGCCGAGCAGGCAAATCTCTTCGCGCTGTGTCTCCGACAGGTAGGGCGCGGGCGCGCGCTCCACGACTTTCTGATTGCGGCGCTGGACGGAGCAATCGCGCTCATACAGATGATAGATCGCGCCATGGCTGTCGCCGAGAATCTGCACCTCCACATGGCGGGCACGGAGGATCATCTTCTCCAGATAGCCTTCGCCATTGCCAAAGGCGGCTTCGGCCTCGCGCCGTCCCTCGCGGACCTTCTCTTCCAGTTCATCGGGTCTCATGATTGGGCGCATGCCCCGACCCCCGCCGCCCCAGGAGGCTTTCAGCATCAGCGGATAGCCGATCTCCGCCGCTTCGGCGCGGATCGCCTCCATATCGTCGCCCAGGACCTCGGTGGCAGGGATGACAGGCACGCCAGCCTCGATTGCCACGCGGCGGGCGCTGGCTTTGTCGCCCAGGGCGCGCATAGTTTTCGCTTTCGGGCCGATAAAGGTGATCCCGGCCTTGGTGCAGGCATCCACGAAATCGGGGTTTTCGGAGAGAAGGCCATAGCCAGGATGGATCGCATCGGCGCCGCACATCTTGGCGACCCGGATGATCTCCTCGATTGACAGATAAGCCGCAACCGGTCCGAGACCCTCACCGATCTTATAGGCCTCATCGGCCTTGAAACGGTGCAGGCTCAGCTTGTCTTCTTCGGCATAGACCGCGACCGTGCGTTTGCCCAACTCATTGGCGGCGCGCATGACACGGATGGCAATCTCGCCGCGGTTGGCAATGAGGATTTTCTGGAACTCAGGCATCGGACACGGGCCTCCTTTTCGCAGTTGCAGCATGTCTATGACGGAGATGTGACGGCTGCAACCGCAAGCTGTGACGTTACGTCACGAATCATGACAGGCCTGTAAGACTTCAGGCTTACAGGCGGGGCACCAACCGCCCCGGCAGGTCGGCCAAACCGGCCGCCCCGATCTGCGCCATATTGGCAATCATATCTTTCACAAGAAGGTCGTGGAGGTGGGTCGGACCGTCCGCCCCCAAAGCGCCGAGCGCGTAATGCCATGGCCGCCCCATCATCACGAAATCCGCCCCAAGCGCCAGGGCGCGCAGAATGTCGAGGCCGCCCTCGACCCCACTATCGAGCAGGATCGGCAGAGGCGTCGCGGCGCGAATGGCCGGCAATGCGTCGATCGTTGCAGGTGCAGCATCGAACTGCCGCCCCGCGTGGTTGGAGACCCAGATGGCATCAATCCCCTCGTCGCCCAATCGCGTCGCATCTTCGGCTTGCAGCACGCCTTTGACGATCAACGGGCCGTCCCAAGCGGCGCGCAGCTCGGCAAGATAGGCCCAATCCGGTGAGGTTCTGAGCAGGTAACCAACATGGGCCGTCGAGGGCAAAGTGCCCGTGTTTTTCGGCGCATAGCTGTCCATCAGCCGCATGCGGGGCATGCCGCTTCGCAGGGTTTGGACCGCCCAGGCAGGGCAGCGCGCCACCTGCAATGCCAAACGCGGCGTGAGCCGTGGCGGTTGGACCAGGCCGCCGCGGGTTTGTCGCTCGCGGCGCGAGGGGGCGGGGACATCGACGGTCAAGACCAATGTGTGAAACCCGGCATCCTTGGCGCGGCGCAGCATATCGGTCCGGATCGCAGGATCACGTGGCGGATACATCTGAAACCAGCCTTGGTTGCCAATCACATCGGCCAAATCATCCGGGGTTTGAGTCGCGACGGTCGACAGGCAATAGGGCACGCCTGCGGCTGCACCATGGCGCGCCAAGATGCGCTCCGCCCCGGGCCAGATCAGGCCCGACATCCCCAAAGGCGCAATGCCGAAAGGGGCCGGATAGTCACGGCCCAGAAACCGGGTCGAGAGATCGGGCGTGATCTCGCCATGCAGGATCGACGGTTGCAAAAGCACCTGATCGAATGCGGTCCGATTGCGGGACGTGACGGTTTCGGCGCCCGTGGCGCTATCGAGATATTCCCAGACAAAATGCGGAATACGCCGCCGGGCACGGGCTTTCAGATCGCTGAGGGCGGGATATTGCGGCTCCAAGCTCATGAGGCCCAGCAAACCCGCCGCCGCGCGCTTGTCCAGAAAAATCAACGGCTCAGATGTGTCATGACCGCCGTTTTACGGCTTGACGGTCTTCCGCCTCGGCGCGGGCTGCTCCACAAATCCTGCAGGCAGAACAATCTAAGAACATGCCTTTCCAGACGCAGCAACCCTATATATGCTGCGCGCATGAGCAGATTTGACGACACATTCGACGAGGCGGACGCTTTCGAGGCGGCCTCCCTGTCGCGCCGCGCCATGGCTGCGCGGCCCATGCCTTACATGGACGGGCTGAACCCGGCGCAGCGCGAGGCGGTCGAGGCGTTGGACGGCCCGGTCTTGATGCTGGCCGGCGCGGGCACTGGCAAAACCCGGGCGCTGACGGCGCGGATCGCACATTTGCTGGCGACCGGCACGGCGCGACCGAATGAAATCCTGGCGGTGACCTTCACCAACAAAGCCGCGCGCGAGATGAAGCACCGGATCGGTGGGTTGATGGGCGAGGCGGTTGAGGGCATGCCGTGGCTCGGCACCTTCCACGCGATCTGCGTGAAACTGCTGCGGCGTCATGCGGAACTGGTTGGGTTGAAGTCGAATTTCACCATCCTGGATACCGATGATCAGGTTCGGCTGATGAAGCAGTTGATCCTGGCCGAAGGGATTGATGAGAAGCGTTGGCCCGCGCGGATGCTGGCCGGGATCATCGACGGGTGGAAGAACCGCGCTTGGACGCCGGAGAAAGTCCCCGCCGGCGAGGCCGGGGCTTATAACAAACGCGGTGTCGAGCTTTACGCGGCCTATCAAGCGCGACTGAAGACGCTGAATGCGACCGATTTTGGCGATCTGCTCCTGCATATGGTGACGATTTTCCAGGAGAATGAGGATCTTCTGGCGCAGTATCAGCGCTGGTTCCGTTACATCCTGGTGGACGAATACCAAGATACCAATGTCGCGCAATATCTCTGGCTGCGGCTTCTGGCGCAGGGGCATCAGAATATCTGCTGCGTCGGCGATGATGACCAGTCGATCTATGGTTGGCGCGGGGCCGAAGTGGGCAATATCCTCAGGTTTGAAAAGGATTTCCCCGGCGCAAAGGTCGTGCGCCTGGAGCAGAATTACCGCTCGACTGGGCATATCCTGGCGGCCGCGTCGGGTGTGATTGCGGGCAACAAAGGGCGCCTTGGCAAGACGCTTTGGACCGATGGCGAGGATGGCGAGAAAGTCCGGCTCATCGGCCATTGGGATGGCGATGAAGAGGCCCGTTGGGTTGGCGATGAGATCGAGGCGATGGAGAAGGGCACGCGCGGCATGGACCCGATCAGCCCGGATGGTATGGCGATCTTGGTCCGCGCCAGCCATCAGATGCGCGCCTTTGAGGACCGATTTCTGACCATCGGTCTGCCCTACCGGGTCATCGGTGGCCCGCGGTTTTATGAGCGGATGGAGATCCGCGATGCGATGGCTTATCTCCGCGTGGTGGTCAGCCCCGACGACGATCTGGCCTTTGAGCGGATCGTGAACACGCCGAAACGGGGCCTTGGCGACAAGGCGCAGCAGAATATCCAGATCACTGCGCGGCAAAACGGCGTCAGCCTGGTTGAAGGCGCGCGGATTTTGCTGGCCGAGAAAGGCATCGGTGGCAAGGGTGCCAAGGAACTGGCCCGGTTGATCGAGGGGATCGATCGCTGGCGCATGATGCTGCTTGGGCCGAGAGTGGCCTCTGCGCCGGAGAGTGACCTGATCGAGGTGGAGCGCCCGGCGGGGGCCGCCCCCAGCCATATCGAACTGGCAGAGATCATCCTCGATGAGAGCGGCTATACTGGCCATTGGCAAAACGACAAAACGCCCGAAGCGCCGGGGCGGTTGGAGAACTTGAAGGAGTTGATCAAGGCCCTGGAAGGCTTCGAAAACCTGCAAGGGTTCCTCGAACATGTCAGCTTGATCATGGATAACGAGACCGAGGATGGAGAGCCGAAAGTCACGTTGATGACGCTGCACGCGGCCAAAGGGCTCGAGTTCCCCGCTGTGTTCTTGCCGGGCTGGGAGGATGGGCTGTTCCCCAGTCAGCGATCGATGGATGAAGAGGGGATGAAGGGGCTCGAGGAAGAACGTCGGCTCGCTTATGTCGGCATCACCCGGGCCGAAGAGGTCTGCACGATCTCCTTCGCGGGCAATCGCCGGGTCTATGGCCAATGGCAAAGCCAAATGGCCTCGCGTTTCATCGATGAATTGCCCGAAGAGCATGTGGAAGTGCTGACCCCGCCTGGGCTTTATGGGCACGGCACGGGCATGTCGGGCAGTGCGTCACCGACAGCGGGGATGATGCGTGGCTCGGACCTGCACCAGAAAGCGGCGGAGGCGAATGTTTATAACTCACCCGGCTGGCGGCGGCTCCAGGCCAATCAGGGCCAACGCGGCATGAGCCAACCGCGGGAAAGCCGCAACATGACCATCGACGCCGAAGCGATCAGCGCGTTTTTGCTGGACGACCGGGTGTTCCACCAAAAGTTCGGCTATGGCCGCGTGAATGCGGTAGAAGGGGATAAGGTCGAAGTCGTTTTCGACAAGGCGGGCGTGAAACATGTGGTGGGCCGGTTCCTGGTCGCTGCAGATAGCGCCGGAGACGTGCCGTTTTAGGGGCAAACGGCGGGGGAGCACGTGCTTGCCGACGGAGGGATGACCCGAACCGGGGAGGCTGCCGTATGAAAACACTGGTTTTGGAACCCGATCCCGTCCGCGCCCGGGCGTGGGTGGCGCGCTATGGTGTGGCCCATAACAGTTGCGATGTGGCGCAAAGCCCGGGGCAGGCGCGGCTGATGCTGATTGCCGAAACATATGACCGGCTTTGTCTCAGGCCCGGCCAGTTGGAGGGGCAAAGCCACGCGATCTTGTCTGTCGCGCGGGCTTGCAACCCGGAATGTGAAGTCGTCGATCTCAACAGAAAGACCCGGCGCCCGATTTCCGGACCCTCTTTGGGCCTCTTGGCGGATGCGAAACGCGATCTACAGGCGGAGCCTTAGGCAGCGGTCTATCGGTTGTCCGGCGGCCTATATGGTGTCTAGCATCTTGTAAGCGCCGTTTCGCATGCTCCGGTTAGCCTCGGCCTGCGTTCTATGCCGTCAAAATTGGGTAGAGTGAGGCCACCAAAAGCAGGGCCATCAAGATGTTGAAGGCCCGGAGCCGTGCCGGGTTGGTCAACAAGCGGCGCATTTGCAGACCCAACCAAGCCCAAGACCCAACCGAGGGCAGGTTGATCACGCCAAAGACCACCGCCATGACCAGCAGATCGTCGAAGCCGCGCCGGGGCGGCGTGTAGACGGTGATCGCGGTCAAAGCCATGCTCAACGCCTTCGGATTGACCCATTGGAACCCGGCGGCCTGCAGGAAGGTCAGCGGCGTGCCGGCGGCCTGCACCTCCGGCAAAATCGGGACGGCTGAGCCGATTTTCCACGCCAGATAAAGCAGATAGCCGACACTGACGACTTTCAGGATCGTATAGATCACCGGATAGGCATCAAAGATCTGGATCAGACCGGCACCGATTGCCACCGCCATGATCACAAAGCCAAGCGCCACGCCCAACATATGCGGAATGGTTCGGCGCATCCCGAAATTGGCGCCGGACGCCATCAGCATCAGGTTGTTCGGCCCCGGCGTGATCGAGCTGACGAAGGCGAAAAGCGCAAGCGCGGTGATGAGATCCAGTGTCATATACGCAACGTTAGGCGGCATAAGGCGCAATGAAATTGCAAAGTGATGTGTCCAATGGATAATCTTGCAATAAATGACGAAGATTGACGAAAAAGACCGCCAGATATTGCGTGAACTGTCCCGGGATGGGCGGATCAGCAATCTGGATCTGGCTGAGCGGGTGGCGCTCAGTCCATCGGCCTGTCTGCGGCGGGTTGCGGCGCTCGAAACCGCTGGTGTGATCACCGGCTATCGCGCGGTCTTGGACCCGGTCAAAATGGGCATCGGCTTTACAGCTTATATGGCTGTGGGTCTGTCGGAACACTCCAAGCGCGCGCAGGAGGCGTTTGAGCGGGCGGTTGCCCAGGCACCGGAGGTGCGGGAGTGCCATAACATCACCGGCAGCGTGGAATATCTGCTGCGGGTCGAGGCGGCAGATTTGAGCAGCTACAAGACCTTTCATACCGATGTTCTGGGCGCGCTGCCACAAGTCGCGACGATCACGACCTATGTGGTGATGGGGTCACCGAAGGACGACCGCGCTTAGCTTGCGGTCTCTCTGGCCAAGAGCCAGTCCAACCCAAGCGCGAACTCAGCCCAGGCCGTCTCGGTCAGGTCTGCCGGTGCGTGCGCTGCGGCCAGGACGGCCCCATGGGTGTAGTCGATCAGCACTTGGGACATCCGATCTGGGTCAGCGGGACCCATCTGAGCCGCAAGGCCACAAAGCTGCGCGAACATCTTCTCAAACCGCCCCGAAAACAGCCCAGGCGTGGCGAAGATATAGAGCGCGAGAGACGGGGCTTCTTGCACGCATCTGGCATGGCGGAGGAGCAGTTCACGGAGTTGATCTTTGGGCGTCCCAGCGGTGAGCGGTGCATCTAGAGGGCGGTAAATCTCGGTCACCAAATCCGCCATCAAATCCGCCCTTGGGCCAGTGTGATGGGTGATCGCCATGGGCGTGACTTGCAACCGATCCGCGACGGCGCGGAAGGTGACGGCATCGGCCCCGCTTTCGTGCAGAACCGCCTTCGCGGCCGCAAGAATGCGAGGTTTCGATAGCGTTACGGTGGTGCTCGACGGGCGCCCTCGGCGGCGGCTCATGGCCGAACCTTGTAGCGGGTTTGAACGTAACCGCAGGCAAAGCCACGGCTTTCGCAAAGCTCCAGCTCGATATCGCGGTCGAGCGGGCCAAAGAGCGGCCGCCCTTCTCCGATCAAAACCGGGATCGTGGTGATCGTGAGCTCCGCAATCAATCCGGCGCGCAGGAAGGACTGCACGACTTGCCCGCCATCCACATAGGCTTTGCGCCAGCCTTGCTCAGCCCGATCCGCCATCGCTTGCTCCGGGGGTGCGTTACTGATTGTGACCTTGCCGCGAAGAGCGTCGGGCAGGTCAGCTTGGGTCAGGCTGCGGCTGAGAACGACAACAGGCTTCGCGTAGGGCCAGTCACCAAACCCGAGCACGGTTTCGTAAGACGCGCGGCCCATGATCAAGCCATCCATCTCGGCGATGAAGGCCTCGTAGCCCTGATCCTCGTCACCATCATCACGCGCCATGAGCCAATCGAGACTGTGATCGGGCCGCGCGACGAACCCGTCGAGCGAGGTTGCAATGAAGACATGGCCGGTTGTCATGTGAGTCTCCCATTAAATTATACATCATATAATAACAAGCCCAGGGAAGGCCGCAAGGCCGAGTGGATGAATCAGAATGTGGGCCAAAAAAAGCGGTGACACCTAAAGGGAGGAGAAGGTGCCACCGCCAGATCTCAGTCCACCTCAAAGGGAGGAGGAGAGGGGACCGATATGTTGGGCCAATTGGCCCGGAAACGAACGGCGGCCCCAGGGAGGAGGTCGGAACCGCCGTGGATGAGCCCAACCTCAAAGGGAGGAGGAGAGGGCGGGCTCTGGGTCGCAACATCATCCAAACGGGAGGAGGGGATGATATCGCCTGTAGTCGCGGGCCCGAAGGGAGGAGAGGGCCGCGCGAATTCCATCGTATCGGCTTAGCGCGGAGCCTTGCCGTAGGCGGCTTCAAGCGCGATGGATTTGATCATCGAGCGCGAGATGCCAAGATCGTTCAGTTCGCGGTCGGTGCAGCTTTGCAACTCGGACACGGTCCGGTTGTAGAGCCGGCGCGCGGCAAGCGCGTCTGCAAACTGGCTCTTGATCTCGGCGAGCCGGTCGCCGAAAGAAAGAAAAGATGAACGAGAGCCCGCTACATAGGCCATTGGTTGTACCTCAATCAGAGTCTGTCGCGCGGTATCGGACCCATTTCCGAAGCGCTTTGGATGTCGGGGCGTTCTGCCTCTTGCGGATAGAAGATAGCCCCATGCTGCGGATGCACAATCCCCCTCCTTTCATTGCTGCCATGCAGAAATTGCATATCAACCGCCCTTGTTTTGCAGCTTTTTTGAGCAATGCCTATGAAAGGCGCTGCTTTTTCGAACAGGCAGTTCCGGCTGTTTTTCTTAGGTGTGTTTTTCGCGGTTCAGGCGATTTGGGTCCAACGGGTGACGCTGTCTTGGCTGGCGTGGGAACGGACCGGCTCTGCTGCGTTTGTGGGGCTGGTTGCCGGGCTCAGCTTGTTGCCGACTTTGTTGACCGGCCCGCTTTTCGGGGTCATCGCGGATCGGGTTGATATTCGGCGGGCTTCTGTCGTCACAAATACCGCTCAGGTGGTATGCATTACGGCTTTGGCGTTGTCTTTACCGTGGATTGGCGCGCCCGGTTTGGCTGTGGCGGCCCTGGCGATCGGGTTGGTCAGTTCGGCGCATCACCCGGTGCGGATGTCGCTCGGGCCGCGCTTGGTGCCGCCTGATTTGGTGCAGCATGTGGTGTCGGCCACGGCGCTCAATTTCAACATTGCGAGACTGGTCGCTCCGGCCGGAGCGGGGTTGATCATCGCGCAATTCGGTGCGCCGGTCGCACTTTGGGTGGCGGTGGTCTTCTATCTGCCGATGTTGGTTGTTCTGACGCAATTGACGCCGCGAAGCTTGCCGCCGCGCCCGCCGCGCGCCTTCTTTCGCGAATTGCTCGATGGGCTGCACTATGCCCGCGACACGCGACTGATCCGCATGGCGTTTCTGTTGACCTTGATCTTTGCGACACAGGTGCGCGGCGCGCTGGAGGTGTTGCCGGTCTTGGCCGACGGCGCATTTCAACGCGGTGCGGAGGGCTTGGGGTTGCTGACGGCGGCGGCGGGCGCTGGCGCGTTGCTGGCCGCGATCGCGAAGGCTTTGGGTTTGGGGGCCGTTGGCGCACGTATTCCACCAGCGGTGTATGTCGTCGGGCTGGCCGGGCAGGGAGCGGTGATCGCCATGGGGCTTGCGCCGATCTGGCCCGTCGCGCTGGCGGCGACAGCCCTGGCGGGGTTCTGCGCCACCTGGTCGGGGGTGAGCCTCCAATCGGCGATCCAGACCGATTTGCCCGATGACCTGCGCGGCCGGGTGATGAGCCTTTGGACTGTCGTGGGGTTCGGCACCGTGGCGCTTGGCGCTTTTGCCATTGGGGGCTTGGCGGAGTGGGTCGGGATTGGTCTGGCTTTGGTGATGGCGGGTGTTGCCGGCGCATTGTGCCAGATCCTTCTTGTCCTATGGGGTGCGCGGCGATGAAAACTGCCCTATGTGGTGGACAAACCTGACCAATTCCCGCCGAAAGCCGAGGCTGACGCCTGATGACTGTGACGAAGCAAACTGTAGTTGAGGCGCTCGCCGCGCTGACTTTGCCGGATGGCGGCGATTTGATGAGCCGGGATTTGGTGCGAGCGATCCAGGTCCACGGCGACCATGTGAGTTTTGTCATTGAGGTAGAGGGTCCAGATCAGGCGCCGAAAATGGAGCCTGTGCGTCTGGCGGCCGAGCAATTGATCGTGAAACTGCCGGGCGTGCGTACAGCGACCGTGGCGTTGACCGCGCATGGTCCGGCGGCGAAGGGGCCAGCGCGCGCTGCCGAGCCGGCGGCAGATCCGCCCAATCTCACAATTGGTCAGCACCCGAAGCCTCAGGCCGAGCCGATGAACCCCAAAGGCGTGGCCCGCATCATCGCAATCGGGTCCGGCAAGGGAGGCGTGGGGAAGTCCACCGTCACTTCAAACCTTGCGGTGGCCTTGGCGAAACAGGGGCGTAAAGTTGGCTTGTTGGATGCCGACTTTTACGGCCCGTCGCAGCCACGGATGATGGGCGTGAACCAGCGCCCCTCTCTCCAGATGGCAAGACAATCATTCCGCTGCGCAACCATGGCGTCACATGCATGTCGCTCGGCTTTCTGTTGCCGGAAGAGAAAGCGGTGGCGTGGCGCGGGGCGATGTTGATGGGCGCGCTGCAGCAGATGCTCGGGCAGGTGGAATGGGGCACGCTCGACGTGCTCTTGGTCGACCTGCCGCCCGGCACGGGCGATGTGGCGATGACCTTGTGTCAACGCGCCAAGCTGACCGGGGCGATTGTGGTTTCCACGCCGCAGGACGTGGCGCTTTTGGATGCGCGCAAGGCGCTCAATATGTTTGAGATGTTGGAGACACCAGTATTGGGCCTGATCGAAAACATGTCGACCTATGCCTGCCCCAAATGCGGGCATGAAGCGCATATTTTTGGTCAAGGTGGAGTCGAGGCTGCCGCCAAGCAGATGGGATTGCCGTTCTTGGGCGCCTTGCCGATCTCCCTCGAAACGCGGATCGCGGGAGACAGTGGTGTGCCGATTGCCGTGGGAGATGGGGCAATGGCGGATGTATATGGCGCGCTTGCGGCGCGCTTGGTGGCTGACGGGATGGCTTGAGGCAGGCGGCGGCGCGCCTCGCGCTCCCGAAAGGGAGCCCTCGGCCCGCCGGGTTGCCACGGTGATTTGGCAAGCCGCGCAAAACAGCGGATCGACACCGTTTTCCGTGAGGCTGAAGGGGTGATTCGGGCTTTCGAAGCCTCAATCCATCCAAAAATCGCCAAAACATGCCATCAGGCTGGGGTTTTTTCCCATAATCGGGTGATGAGTGACCGCGCCTATATGTAGGCTCCTCGTGTTTCATAGGTACAACCTATGGGGTCGGGAGGGTCGTTTGGGCCGCCATGTGTTGTGGTTATTGGGCTGTTGAGTCAGGTGAATGGAAAAAATTCCCACAAAAAGGGATTGATTGGGAAAAACTTCCGTGCCACAAATCTTGCACAGCAGTTGAGAACGTACCGGACCCAACGAGGTCTGGACCAAAAACAAAAAATGGCAGGTTTTATACAGGCACTCTCACATGCTGAACAAAGAGATCCGGCGCGCAAGCGAGCAGACATCCCCCCAGGTGGCCTGCGCAGTCGGACACCCAGAAATGGGACGAGGGCGGCGGATTGGGCAGTGGCAGCTTGCTCGATCCGCCGTTGTCCGTTTCGGACGGCGAAGGTGAGGCGTTGAAAAAGGACGCGGGACAGTGGAACGCAGGTTTCAGGGTGAAAGCCTGAACAAAGTCGATGGAAAGGGCCGGGTCTCGATCCCGGTCAAGTTTCGTCGCGTCCTGCAAAACTCCGACAAGCATTACGCACCCGGTGGCGCACCGCGTCTTTACATTGCTTATGGCAATCCAAGCGCCAAGTTTCTTGAATGTCTGTCAGGTGACGCGTTCGATGAGATCGATGCGCTGATCCAGGCGGAGCAGCGCGGCACGCCGCTGCGCGCGGCGCTTGAGCATCTCTATTACTCAAAATGTGACGAGACGAGCGTGGATGACACGGGTCGTCTGGTCCTGCCGCCTGCGGCGCGGGATAAAATCGCGCTTGGCCCTGAGGCGTTGTTCCAGGGCAAGGGCGACAAATTCCATATCCTCAACCCCGAAGATGGCGCCGCCGCGGAGGAGGATATCGAGACCATGTTGGCGGCACTGGGGCAGGGCAATGAGTTCTTCGATCCGCTTTCGCTTGCGGGAAAGGCCGGGACAGGGCGCCCGGATGACGGAGGTGCGTGATCATGGCCGAGCGGCCCAACCGCCTGCCCGCGTCTCCGCATATTCCTGTTTTGTTGGCGCCGCTTCTGCGCGCGGTCGCGCCGGTGGGCGGCGTTTGGCTGGATGGAACCTTCGGCGCTGGTGGTTACGCCCGTGGCTTGCTTGAAGCGGGGGCCGAAACCGTGATTGGCGTGGATCGCGACCCTTTGGCCTTTGAGATGGCCAGCGATTGGGCCAGCGCGTTCGGAGATCGCTTGGTGTTGGTCGCAGGCGAGTTTGGCGATTTGGATGAACATGCGCGGACGGCTGGATATCCAGAACTGGACGGGGTCGTGTTGGATCTGGGCGTCTCCTCAATGCAGCTTGATCAAGCCGAGCGCGGGTTTTCGTTCCGCAATGATGGGCCGCTCGACATGCGGATGGGGCAGGCGGGGCTTTCGGCCGAAGACCTGGTGAATGAGGCCCCTGAGGCGCTTTTGGCCGACATTCTCTATCATTATGGTGAAGAGCGGGCGGCGCGCCGGATTGCCCGGTCGATTGTCGCGGCCCGCGCGGAACGCCGGATTACGCGGACGGCGGAACTCGCTGCTATTGTTGAGAAAAACCTGCCGCGTGCCAAGCCCGGACAGAGCCATCCGGCGACCCGGAGTTTTCAGGCGATCCGGATCGCGGTGAATGATGAATTGGGTCAACTGGCCGAAGGTCTGCAAGCCGCCGAGCGCGCGCTCAAACCGGGCGGTCAGTTGGCGGTTGTGAGCTTTCACTCGATCGAAGACCGGATCGTGAAGCGGTTCTTGCAAGATCGCGCCAGCAGCGGCGGTGGCGGGTCGCGCTATGCACCAGAAGAAGCCGCGCGGACCCCAGGTTTTGAACTGACCCCGCGCCGGGCGATCGCGCCGGACTCCGAAGAACTGGACGCAAACCCAAGGGCGCGCTCCGCGAAGCTGCGTGTCGCGCGGCGCACCGATGCGCCGTCCGCTCCGGTCAGCCGCGAGACCCTGGGCCTGCCGCAATTGGCGGAGGGGATGTAAGATGCGGGGATTCGCGAGTTTTCTGGCGGCATTGGCGGTGATCGGGCTCGGCTATTGGGCGTATCACCAAAACATCCTGACGCAGCATTCGATCCGCGAGGTCGAGCAGTTGCAGCGGCAGATTGGCGTCGAGCGTGAGCGCCTATCGGTTCTGCGCGCCGAATGGGCCTATCTCAATCGTCCGGACCGGCTCCGCGAATTGGCGGATTTGAACTTCGAGCGCCTCGGCTTGATGCCGATGACGCCGGAGCATTTCGGCGATGTGCATCAGGTCGTATATCCAACCCTGCTTGACCAATTGATCGACGAGGCGCTGATCGATAGCGCTTCAAGCCCGGAGATGCTGCCATGACGCTCCGCACGCCATTGCGCCCTCTGACCCGCATCCTCCGTGCGCGCGAACATGGGGAGAACCCGGACGCGATTGAACGCGAGAACCTACGTCTGCGTCATGAGGCGATGCGCGATAAGATGCGGCAGCGGGCAGAAACGCGGCTCTTACTCCTTGCGATGTGTTTCTTCGCGGCCTTCATCACAGTCGGCCTGCGCATGTCGACACTCGCCGCGAGCGAACCGGAGGAGCCGCGCATCGCGACCTCGGGTTCGGCGATTTTGAACACTCGGGCCGATATCGTGGACCGGCAGGGCCGGGTCTTGGCGACCAATCTGGTAACGAATTCGCTCTATGCGCACCCGCATGAAATCATCGACCCTGCCACGGCGGCGCGTGGGTTGGCTCAGATTTTCCCTGATCTGGATGAGGAAACGCTTTTGCGTCGCTTCACCTCGGACAGCCGCTTCATCTGGCTCCGGCGGTATATCTCGCCGGAACAAGAGCAACTCGTTCATGATCTGGGCGAGCCCGGATTGCTGTTCGGCCCGCGCGAGATGCGGCTCTATCCCAATGGCTCTGTCGCCGCGCATATCCTGGGTGGCGCAGGTTTTGGGGAAGAGGCAGTAAACGCGGCGGAAGTGATCGGCGTCGCCGGCGTTGAGGCGCGGTTCGACGATGCATTGCGCGATCCGGCGCGTGACGGCGCACCGTTGGAGCTCTCCATTGACCTGACAGTGCAGGCTGCTGTCGAACAGGTGCTGGCCGGCGGCATGGTGATTATGAACGCGCGTGGCGCGTCCGCCGTGTTGATGGATGTGCATACGGGCGAAATCCGCGCCATGGCGTCGTTGCCCGATTTCGACCCAAATGCCCGCCCGGCACCGCTGACCGAAGGCGAACAGGCCGACAGCCCGCTGTTCAACCGCGCGCTGCAAGGTGTCTATGAGCTTGGCTCCGTCTTCAAGATGTTCACCGTCGCGCAGGCGCTGAACGAGGGGGTGGTCAATCCGGAGACGATCATTGATACCGCCGGGCCGCTTCGTATGGCCGGGTTCTCGATCTCGGATTTTCGCAATTATGGCTCGCGCCTCTCGGTCACCGAAGTGATGATCCATTCCTCGAATATCGGCACCGCGCGCATCGCGCAGATGCTGGGCGCAGAGCGGCAGCAACGTTTCTTAGAACAGCTCGGCTTTTTCCAGCCGACGCTGGTGGAGATGATCGAGGCGCCTTCTGGCCGTCCGCTTCTGCCGCAGCGATGGGGCGAGTTGGCGACGATGACCGTTTCTTATGGTCACGGTATTTCGACGTCGCCGATCCACCTCGCCGCAGCTTATGCATCAATCACCAATGGCGGCACGTTGATCCGACCGACATTGTTGCTCCAAGACGGGCCGCAGAATGGTGAACGGATCGTGTCGGAGGAGGTCTCTGAGCAAATCCGGAGCATATTGCGCAATGTGGTGACCGAAGGCACGTCCAGTTTGGGCGATGTCGAAGGCTATGCGGTGGGCGGCAAAACCGGATCGGCGGATAAGCCGCGCCCGAATGGTGGCTATTATGAGGATCGGGTTCTGTCCACGTTTGCCAGCGTCTTCCCGGCCCATGATCCGCGTTATGTATTGATCTTGACCCTTGATGAGCCGGAGATCGTGGCTTTGGGCGAGGCACGGCGGACAGCCGGTTGGACGGCTGTGCCCGTCGCCGCCGAAGTGATCCGCAGGGTTGCGCCGCTTTTGGGATTGAGACCAGAGATTGAACCTCAGGACGGCTTTCAGCTATCCAGCGCCTCAGAATAGAGTTCGGGGGAATCGGCCATGGCGCCAAGGGCAAAACCGCTATCGGCGCTTGGACTGACCCCCACCAGGGGCGCGGATGTGACCGTCACGAGTGTGAGCCTCGATAGCCGCGAGGTCAAACCGGGGCATCTTTTCGCGGCTTTGCCCGGCACCCAAGTTCATGGTGCGGAGTTCATCCAATATGCCGTGCGGATGCAGGCTGCGGCGGTTCTGACCGACCGGGCAGGCGCGGAGATTGCGGCGGATCATCTGGGCGATGTCGCGCTGATTGTGGTTGAGGAGCCGCGCGCGGCGCTGGCTCATGCAGCCGCCCTTTGGTTCGGGGCGCAGCCCGAGACGATCGTCGCGGTGACCGGGACAAATGGCAAAACCTCGGTCGCCAGCTTCACCCGGCAGATTTGGGCCGCTTTGGGCCATGACGCCGTGAATATCGGCACAACCGGCATCGAAGGGGCGTTTGCCGCGCCGGGGATTCATACAACCCCGGATGCGCTGACCTTGCAGAAAGTCTTGGCCGAAATGGGCGAGGCGGGGGTGACCCATGTGGCGATGGAAGCGTCCTCCCATGGGCTTGATCAGCATCGGATGGACGCTGTGCGCTTGGCCGCCGCTGCCTTCACCAATTTGACCCAGGATCACCTGGATTATCACCGCACGATGGAGATTATTTCCAAGCCAAGCTGCGGCTTTTCACCGAGCTTTTGCCCGAAGAGGCCACGGCGGTGGTCAATCTGGACGATCCAAGAGGCGCGGCTGTGGTCGAAGCTTGCGCAGAGCGGGAGATCGAGGCGATCACCATTGGCCAATATGCCGAAGACGCGCGGCTGAAAATCACCGGGCGGCGGTTGGATGAGGCGGGGCAAGATGTGCTGTTCCGCTGGCAGGGACAGAACTATCAGACCCGGCTGGATTTGATCGGCGGGTTCCAGGCGATGAATGTGCTGACCGCCGCCGGGCTGGTGATTGCAGGCGGGGCCGAGGCCGAAGCGGTCTTTGCTGTGCTGCCGCAGCTTGAAGGCGTGCGGGGGCGGATGCAGCTGGCCGCGAAACGCAGCTTTGGTGCACCCGTTTTTGTTGATTATTCTCATACCCCGGATTCACTCGAAACTGCCCTGAAGGCGCTGCGCCCGCATGTGCTGGGCCGGTTGATCGTCGTCTTTGGCGCGGGCGGGGATCGTGACCGGGGCAAACGCCCCTTGATGGGCAAAGCGGCGGCGGAGAATGCGGATGTGCTCTTTGTCACCGATGATAATCCACGCAGCGAAGACCCGGCCGTAATCCGCGCTGCCGTGATGGAAGGCTGTCCCGACGCGATCAATGTGGGGGACAGGGCCGAGGCGATTTTGCGCGGCGTCGATGCACTGCAACCCGGCGATGCGTTGTTGATCGCGGGCAAGGGGCATGAAACCGGCCAGACCATTGGCGATGTGGTGTATCCGTTTGACGATGTGGAACAGGCGAGCGTGGCCGTGGCCGCGCTAGAGGGGGCGATATGACCGTGCTGTGGACTGCCGCCGAGGCCGCCGCCGCGACGGGCGGGCAAGTCACCGGGGATTGGGTCGCGAGCGGTGTGTCGATTGATACGCGGATGCTTGCACCCGGCGATTTGTTCGTGGCGCTGACGGATATCCGCGACGGGCATGACTTTGTGGCCCAAGCTTTGGAAAAGGGGGCGGCGGCGGCATTGGTCAGCCATCGGCCCGCAGATGTCGCCCAAGATGCGCCGCTCCTGATCGTGCCGGATGTCTTGGAGGCGCTGGCCGATCTGGGACGGGCCGGACGGGCACGGATGAGCGGTCAGGTGATCGCGATTACCGGGTCCGTGGGGAAAACCACAACGAAAGACATGCTGCGTGTGGCGTTGGAGCCGCAAGGGCGCACCCATGTGGCCGAAGCGAGTTACAACAATCAATGGGGTGTCCCGCTGACGCTGACGCGGATGCCGGCGGACACGGAATTCGCTGTGATCGAGATAGGGATGAACGCGCCGGGTGAGATTGCCCCTTTGAGCCGAATGGCCCGGCCACATGTGGCCATGGTAACCACCGTAGCGGCGGTGCATCTGGAAGCTTTTGGTGTTATCGAGGGCATCGCCCGGGAGAAGGCCAGCATTTTTGAGGGTTTGGAGCCCGGCGGTGTGGCATTGATCAATGCCGATTTGGAGACCACGCCGATCCTGGAATCTGCGGCGCAGGACGCCGCTGCGCGCTTGGTCCATTTCGGGGAGAGGCAGGGGCTGCCGGTCCGTTTGGAGACGGTCACGTTGAGTGATGCGGCAACGGTTATTCAGGCTGATCTGCAGGACACCCCGATCTTGTTCAAACTCACCGCGCCGGGGCGGCATCTGGCCCTCAATGCCCTTGCCGCCTTGGCGGCGGTTGAGGCCGTGGGCGCGGATGTCACCCGCGCCGCCTTGGCGCTTGGCGCTTGGGAAGCAGTGATCGGGCGCGGCAAGCGCGAGCGGATCGTGTTGGATCTGGCCGAAGATCGCGCGGTCGAGATGATCGACGATGCGTTCAACGCCAGCCCCGCCGCGATGGAAGCCAGCTTGGAGGTCTTGGCGGCCGCCACGCCCGAGGGGCGCGGGCGCAGGGTCGCGGTTTTGGGCGATATGTTGGAACTCGGACCAGACGCGCCTGCGATGCACGCGGCTCTGGCCGATTTGCCCTCCATGGCGGCGGTTGATCTGGTCTGCACCACCGGGCCATTGATGGCCGCCTTAGATGCGGTCTTGCCCGCTGACAAACGCGGGCCGCATGTGGAGACGGCGCAAGAGATGGCGCATATCCTGCCGGGGCTTTTGCAACCGGGCGATATCGTGCTGATCAAAAGTTCCAAGGGCACGAAACTCTCCCTCGCGGTTGACGCGCTACGGAAACTGGGGCAAGCGATTGCGGATAAAGCGTAAGGAAACCGCTATATGTTGTTTTGGCTAAGCGAGCTGTCTGACGGCGGCGATTTTTTCAATCTTTTCCGATATATCACCTTTCGGGCCGGGGCGGCCTTTTTCACGGCGCTGATTTTCGGGTTCATCTTCGGGCGCCCGCTGATCAATGCGTTGCGTCGGAAATACGCCAATGGGCAGCCGATCCGCGAGGATGGCCCGGCGCATCACATTGCCACCAAATCTGGCACGCCGACCATGGGCGGGCTGTTGATCTTGGCCGCTTTGACGCTCTCAACCTTGCTCTGGGCGCGGCTTGATAACCCCTATGTCTGGCTGGTTTTGCTGGTCACTGTGGCCTTCGGGCTGGTCGGATTTGCTGATGATTGGGCGAAGGTCAGCCGGAACAACACCAAGGGTGTGCCGGGGCGTATTCGCTTTGGTATCGGTTTGGTGATCGCAGGCGTCGCGGGCTATGTCGCGACGCAACTCCACCCTGATGGTTTGGCGTTTCAACTGGCGGTGCCGGTTTTTAAGGATGTCTTGGTCAATCTGGGCTTTCTCTTCGTGCCCTTCGCGATGATCGTGATTGTTGGTAGCGCCAATTCGGTGAACCTAACCGATGGGCTGGACGGGCTGGCGATCATGCCCGTGATGATTGCGGCGGGCACGTTGGGTGTGATCGCCTATGCGGTGGGCCGGGTCGATTTCACCGATTATCTCGATGTGCATTACGTGCCAGGTACCGGTGAGTTGTTGATCTTCACGGCCGGTCTAATCGGCGGCGGCCTGGGCTTCCTCTGGTATAACGCGCCCCCGGCGGCGGTGTTCATGGGCGATACCGGGTCGCTGGCTTTGGGCGGCGCGCTTGGCGCGATTGCCGTGGCCACCAAACATGAGATTGTTTTGGCGATTGTCGGCGGGTTGTTTGTAGCAGAGGCGCTGTCGGTCATCTTGCAGGTGATTTACTTCCGATCCACCGGCAAACGGGTGTTTCTGATGGCGCCGATCCACCACCATTTCGAGAAGAAGGGCTGGGCCGAGCCGCAGGTGGTGATCCGGTTTTGGATCATCTCGCTGATCCTCGCGCTGATCGGCCTGGCCACCCTGAAGCTGCGCTGATGACGCGCCCGGCGACTCCGACCGCTTTGGTGACTGGCGGCAATCGCGGGATCGGTCGGGCGATTGCGGCGGGCTTGCGGACCCAAGGATATCGCGTGGTGATTGGCGTCCGTGATCTGACGGAGGGGCAAGCCGTGGCGGGCGAAATTGGGGTTGAGGCGGTGCATCTGGACCTGCAAGATCCAAGCACATTTGACGCCGTTTTGGCCGAAATTGGCGGTGTCGATGTGTTGATGAACAATGCCGGCGTGTTGATCGAGACCAATATGATTGACGACCCGGAGGGGTTTCATACCTCTGTCGACGTGATGTTCCGCGCGCCCTATGAGATGATCCGGCTCTGTGCGCCACATATGCGGGCGCAAAACTGGGGGCGGATCGTGAATGTCTCCTCTGGTTGGGGCAGTTTTGACGAAGGTCTCGGCGGGCCCGGCGCCTATGGGGTTGCGAAGGCGGCGCTGAATGCGCTCACGCTCGCAATGGTGCGGGATTTGCCTGCAGGTGTGAAGATCAATGCGATGTGCCCGGGATGGGTGCGGACCCGGATGGGCGGCGCGGGCGCGAGCTTGAGCCCGGAAGAGGGCGCCGATACCGCCATATGGCTGGCGACATTGCCCGAAGATGGTCCGACGGGCGGGTTTTTCCGCCGTCGCGCGCCAATTGCATGGTAAGCGCCCGTAATCCAAAGGAGGCCCCTTCCGGGCCACGCGATATTTGACTGGCGCTTGTGGTCGGCGGGGTGATCCGATCTCAGGGGCTTGTAGAATGTGCGATGACGGGGCAGCCTTCTGCGCGACGATGAGAGATCAGAATAAGCTGGGGATGGGGCAGATATGATCCCGGTTCAAGGGTTTGAAGGCGCGACCGTGGCCGTGTTAGGGCTGGGCCGGTCTGGCTTGGCCGCCGCGCGGGCGTTGCAGGCGGGCGGTGCGGAGCCGTTGGTTTGGGATGATGGTGCGGCGGCGCGCGATCTGGCCGAGGCGGAGGGGTTTTCGCTTCGCGACCCATCGAAACCGGGCGCTTTGGAAGGGGTCGCCACGATGATCGTATCGCCGGGCATCCCTCATTTGTATCCGGCCCCGCATCCGGCCATTGCGGCGGCTTGGGCGGCGGGCGTGCCGGTCGACAATGATGTGGGACTGTTCTTCCGCTCGCTCGGCTCGGGCGATTGGATGGATCATCCAACCCCACCCCGGGTGATCGCGGTCACCGGTTCGAACGGGAAGTCGACCACCTCGGCGCTGATCCATCACTGCTTGGAAGAGGCCGATATCCCGGCGCAATTGGCGGGCAATATCGGCGTGGGCGTCCTGGATATCGAACCACCCATCGATGGCGAGGTGATCGTGCTGGAACTCTCCAGCTATCAAATCGACCTGGCCCGTGCCTTGACCCCGGATGTGGCGGTGTTCACCAATCTCTCGCCCGATCACCTGGATCGCCATGGCGGTATGGGCGGGTATTTCGCCGCCAAACGTCGGCTTTTTGCCGAAGGCGGACCGGATCGCGCGGTGATCGGTGTGGATGAGCGCGAAGGCCAGTATATGGCCAATCAACTGGTCGAAAGCCCGGCTGATGGGCGCTTGATCCGTGTGTCGGGGGTGCAGAAACTGTCTGGCCCTGGATGGGATATCGTGGCGCGCAAAGGCTGGCTCAGCGAGGCCCGAAAGGGGCGGCAGGTGGCCTCGATCGATCTGCGCGGCATTCGCGGGCTGCCAGGGGCGCATAACCATCAGAACGCGTGCTGTGCTTATGGGGCTTTACGCGCGCTCGGCGTCGCACCAAAGGCCATCGAAGCCGCGTTCCATAGTTTCGCCGGGCTGCCGCATCGGAGCCAGATTGTCGGTGAGAAAGACGGCGTTGTTTTTGTGAATGACAGCAAAGCCACCAATGTGGATGCGGCGGCCAAGGCACTGACTGCCTTTCCGAGCATCCGCTGGATTTGCGGCGGGCTGGAGAAAGAGGGCGGGCTAGACGGTCTCAAGTCGGCGCTTGGAACCGTTGTGAAGGCGTATGTCATAGGGCGCGAGGCGCAAGGCTTTGCCTTGCAACTGGGCGATGTGCCTCATGAGATTTGCACCGATATGGCAACGGCGGTGGACCGGGCCGCGGCAGAGGCCGCGCCGGGCGAGACCGTCTTGCTCGCCCCAGCTGCGGCAGTTTTGATCAGTACGACAACTTCGAGCAGCGCGGTCAGGATTTTATGGCTCACGTGTCCCGTCATCTGGCCGGATAGGGCCGCGCCGCAATCCGTGTTAGTCTCTGCCTGAAACCCGTTTCGGAAATCTTGCGGCAGGGAGGTCGATATGGCGGATGTGATCGGTGTGGGCGGCGTGTTTTTGCATTGCGCGGACCCGGATGCGACGAAATCTTGGTATGCGCGTGTCTTGGGGATGGTGCCGAACGATTATGGCGGGTTCGATTTCGGGCATCGTGAAAGCGCAAAGCAGTTTCCCGAAGGGGCGCGGACGATTTTTGCGCCATTTGCGGCGGATAGCGAGTATTTCAAACCGTCGACACTGCCGTTCATGCTGAACTTGATGGTTGATGATCTCGACGGAATGCTGGCCCGAGCGAAAGCCGAGGGTGTGGAAGAGTTGCAGCCGCGCGAAAATCTCGAATACGGGCAATTCGGCTGGATTCTGGACCACGATGGTCGCAAGATTGAGCTCTGGCAACCGCCAAGCTGAGATCGGCCACTCCCCGCCCATGGCTGTTGTTTTGCTGGCCCCGGGCACGATTTCGCGCTAAGCTGCCGCCCAGACCCGGAAAACCGGGCACAATGAGGCAGTATCGGGCGGTATCCCATGACGGAAATGGCGCATGGCACGGTGATCGTGCAATCGGGCGAGGCGATTCTGCCGCGCTGGTGGCGGACAGTGGACCGGGTCACCATTGGGTGCATCTTGGCCCTTTTCGCCATAGGTCTGCTCTTGGGCTTGGCGGCGTCGCCACCTTTGGCGGAGCGAAATGGCCATGATCCGTTTCACTATGTTTTGCGGCAAGCGGCCTTTGGCGGCTTGGCTCTGACGGTGATGGTGATGGTGTCCATGCTGACGCCGATCCAAATCCGGCGCCTCGCGGTTCTTGGGTTTTTCGCAGCGTTTGGGGCGCTGGCGCTCTTGCCTGCCTTTGGCACGGATTACGGGCAAGGCGCGGTGCGCTGGTATTCGCTTGGTTTCGCCAGTGTGCAGCCGTCGGAGTTCCTCAAGCCTGTCTACGTGATTTTCGTCGCCTGGATGGTGGCGGCCAGCCAAGAGGTGGGCGGCCCGCCGGGCAAGCTGGTCTCGCTGGTTGTGACGCTGACAATTGTTGGCTTCTTGGCGATGCAGCCCGATTTCGGGCAAGCGGCGCTGGTGCTGTTTGCCTGGTGTGTGATCTATTTTGTGGCCGGTGCGCCGATGCTGCTTTTGGGTTTGGTGGGGGCTGCGGTGGCCGTGGCCGGAACGGTGGCCTACTCCAATTCGGAACATTTCGCGCGTCGGATCGATGGGTTCCTTTCGGCAGAGCTCGACCCCAACACGCAGCTTGCCTATGCTACGAACGCGATCCGAGAGGGCGGCTTTTTCGGCGCGGGGCTGGGCGAGGGGGCCGTGAAATGGACCCTGCCGGATGCGCATACGGATTTCATCATCGCCGTGGCGGCGGAGGAATATGGGCTGGTGCTGGTTCTGGTGATCATCGCCCTCCTTGGGGCCATCGCGCTGCGTGGGTTCTTCCGGTTGATGAAGGAGCGGGATCCGTTCATCCGTCTCGCCGGTGCCGGGCTGGTGAGCCTTCTGGCCTTACAAGCGATCATCAATATGGGGGTCGCGGTACGGCTTCTGCCGGCCAAAGGCATGACCTTGCCGTTCGTGAGCTATGGTGGCTCAAGCTTGATTGCCACCGGCATTGCCATCGGCATGCTTCTGGCCCTGACCCGGACCCGTCCTCAAGGCGAAATCGGCGATATTCTTCTGTCGCGGCACCGGTAGGTCTATGACTGCATCGGCTCCACATCTGATCATCGCGGCTGGCGGCACTGGCGGGCACATGTTCCCGGCTCAGGCGCTGGCCGAGGCGATGTTGCGCCGGGGGTGGAAAGTGACGTTGTCCACCGATGCGCGCGGCGCGCGCTATACCGGTGGGTTCCCACATGTGGTGGAGGTGCGACAGGTCTCGTCAGCGACCTTCGCGCGTGGTGGGCTTCTGGCGAAACTGGCGACGCCGTTTCGGATTTTGGGGGCATTCTCGCGGCAACCGCGCGGATGGCGCGCGAAAAGCCAGCGGTCGTGGTTGGGTTCGGTGGTTATCCCTCGATCCCGGCGATGGGGGCGGCTTGGCTCACAGGGCGGCCGCGCATGTTGCACGAACAAAATGGCGTTTTGGGCCGGGTCAATCAGGTCTTCGCCAAACGCGTGGATGTGGTGGCTTGCGGGACTTGGCCAACCGAATTGCCCGACGGCACCAACGCGGTTCACACCGGCAATCCGGTGCGCGCAGCGGTGTTGGAACGCGCCGGGGCTGCCTATATCGCGCCGGGCGACTATCCAATGTCGGTTGTCGTGATTGGTGGAAGCCAGGGCGCGCGCATTCTCTCCGATGTGGTGCCGGAAGCGATTGCCGCTCTGCCTGAGCCGTTTCGCGCCAATATCCGTGTGGCGCAACAAGCGCGCCCGGAGGATCAGGCGCGTGTGGCCCAGGCCTATGCCGAGATGGGGGTCGATGCCGAGGTCGAGCCATTTTTCCGCGATATCCCACGTCGGCTTTCCGAAGCGCAACTGGTCATCAGCCGGTCGGGCGCGTCCTCGGTGGCCGATATTTCGATCATCGGACGCCCGTCTATTCTGGTGCCCTTCGCCGCGGCCGCCGCGGATCATCAGACGGCCAATGCTCGAGCTTTGGTTGAGGCCAATGCCGCGATTTTGATGCCCGAGAGCCAGTTTACACCGGAGAGCCTGGCCCAGCACATCACCGCCATTTTGAACCAGCCAAATGCCGCCTTGCAGATGTCGCTTGCCGCGCTTAGCACCGGGCTTCCCGACGCCACCGAGAGGCTGGCGGTTCTGGTCGAAGAATTGGCAAAGAAAGGTCAGTCATGAGCGCCGCCACCAAACTTCCCACCCAATTGGGGCCGATCCATTTCGTGGGCATCGGCGGGATCGGGATGTCTGGCATTGCAGAGGTTCTGTTGAACCACGGCTATGAGGTCCAGGGCTCGGATCTGAAGCCGTCCAAAATCACCGAGCGGTTGAATGGGTTGGGCGCGAAAATCTTCATCGGCCAGAAGGCGGAGAACTTGGAAGAGGCAGAGGTCGTGGTGATCTCCAGCGCGATCAAGCCGGGCAATGCCGAACTCGACGCGGCCCGCGCGATGGGCCTGCCGGTTGTCCGCCGGGCGGAGATGCTCGCCGAGCTGATGCGGATCAAATCCAACATCGCCGTCGCGGGGACGCATGGGAAGACCACAACCACGACCATGGTGGCGACCCTTCTCGACGCAGGTGGTGTCGATCCGACGGTGATCAATGGCGGGATCATCCATGCCTATGGGTCCAACGCGCGGATGGGGCAGGGCGAGTGGATGGTGGTCGAGGCCGATGAGAGCGACGGCACCTTCAACCGGCTGCCCGCCACCATCGCGATTGTCACCAATATCGACCCGGAGCATATGGAGCATTGGGGTACCGAAGAGGCCTTGCATCAGGGCTTTCTCGATTTCGTCTCCAACATTCCGTTTTATGGCTTGGCGGTCTGCTGCACCGATGATCCGGATGTGCAAACGCTTGTCGGAAAGATCACCGATCGCCGTGTGCTGACTTTTGGGTTCAATGCGCAGGCCGACGTGCGGGCGGTCAATCTGACCTATGCCAAAGGTGCGGCGCAGTTCGACATCGCGCTCCAGGCCGAAGGGCATGTGATCGAGGGGTGTACCCTTCCCATGCCAGGCGATCACAACGTTTCAAATGCCCTAGCCGCGGTCGCGGTCGCGCGGCATCTGGGTATGAAACAAAGCGAAATCCGCGATGCCCTGGCCGCGTTCAAAGGCGTCAACCGCCGCTTCACCAAAGTTGGCGAGGTGGATGGAGTGACCATCATCGACGACTATGGCCATCACCCGGTGGAGATTGCCGCCGTGTTGAAAGCGGCGCGCCAAGCGTGCGAGGGGCGGGTGATCGCGGTGCATCAACCGCACCGCTATAGCCGCCTTTCGTCGCTTTTCGAAGAGTTCTGCGCCTGTTTCAACGAGGCGGATGTGGTGGCAATTGCCGAGGTATTTGCGGCGGGCGAAGAGCCGATCGAGGGCGCGAGCCGGGATGATTTGGTGGCCGGATTGATCCGCCATGGCCACCGCCATGCGCGCGCGTTGCATCATGAGGATGACCTTGAGCGCCTCGTGCGCGAGCAAGCCCGCGCTGGCGATATGGTGGTCTGCCTCGGCGCGGGCACGATTTCCGCTTGGGCCCACGGTTTGCCCGACCGGTTATCGAAGCGTTAACCGTTATGATCGGGCCGGGCTTCCATTCCGTTGATCTGCTCAGGGCCCGGGCGCGGGTCTTGGCGTGTGGTCAAGTGGCCCTGCCTAGCCAGAGATCGAGAGCTGCCATATGAGCGCATCCTTGACCTTGGCCTGTTTGTGGGTGCTGGCCGCCGCCATCGTGGCGATGTTGCCGATGCGGCATCAGTATCTTCCGGGCATTACGCTACTGATCCTGTCCGTTCCGCTGGCCGTTTATGTGGCTTTGCAACATGGCCCGCTTTTGGTTCTGCTGGTGGTGTTCGCCGTGCTGTCGATGTTCCGCCGTCCCCTAGTTTATTTCGCCCGCCGCGCGTTGGATCGCCTGAAAGGGGAAACATGATGCCTTTGTCGCTGACATTGGCATGCCTCTGGGCGCTGATCGCCTGTCTGATTGGGCTAGGGCCGCAGCGGTATCATTGGCCGGCGGCTTGGATGCTGATCGCGACGGGTATCCCTCTTCTGGGCTATGTGACCTGGCAACTTGGACCCTGGTGGGGCTTGGGCCTCTTGCTGGCGGGGGCGTCGATCTTGCGTTGGCCTCTCATCTATTTGGGCCGCTGGTTGCGCCGGGTCAGCGGCAGCCAATAGGCACGCCGTTTCGCTGTCGACCCGCCTGACGAGACTGCGAGATCTGTTTTGGAAAGGCTTTGCCTGCACGCATCAAGACCATAGCACCTTGCTCCTCACTGTTGGCGCGTTTATCGGTGGCCACATCGGTTCGCCCGTCGCAGGGTGGCGTTTGGAACAGGATGCGCCTGATTGACAAAACTCCCCCAAACTCGTGGCCATTTGACCCTGGCGCGCCCTCTTGCCGATCTCACATGGCTTCGTGTGGGTGGCCCGGCAGATGTGTTCTTCCAACCTGCCGATGAAGACGATCTTGCGACTTTTCTAAGGGCGCTCGATCCGACGCTTCCGGTTTTCCCGATGGGCGTGGGGTCCAACCTGATCGTCCGAGATGGTGGCCTTCGCGCCGTGGTGATCCGGCTTGGGCGCGGCTTCAACGGGATCGAGACGGGAGAGGCCACAGTTACGGCGGGGGCCGCCGCGCTCGACGCCCATGTGGCGCGGAAGGCGGCGAAGGCCGGGCTGGATCTGACCTTCTTGCGCACCATTCCTGGCTCGATTGGGGGTGCGCTGAAGATGAATGCGGGCTGTTATGGCTCATATGTCGCGGATCATTTTGTCGAGGCGACAGCCATCCTCAGAGATGGCAGCCGGGTGACACTTGGACCCGATGATATCCATTTCGCCTATCGTCAGACCGACATTCCCGAGGGCGCGGTGATCACCTCCGTTACGTTCCGTGCCGAACCGGGTGACCCTGCCTCGCTTGAAGCGCGGATGGAGGATCAACTCGCCAAACGCGACGCGACCCAGCCCACGAAAGACCGCAGCGCCGGATCGACCTTCCGTAATCCGGCGGGGTTCAGCTCCACGGGCCGTGCCGATGACATCCATGATCTCAAGGCCTGGAAGGTGATTGACCAGGCGGGTATGCGCGGGGCGACCTTGGGTGGGGCGCAGATGAGCCCGAAACACTCCAATTTCATGATCAACACCGGCACCGCCACCGCCGCCGATCTGGAAGGATTGGGCGAGGAGGTCCGAAAAAGGTTTTCCAACACAGTGGAATAGAGCTAGAATGGGAAATCATGCGCGTGGGGGAGCCTGCGGGCGACAAACCGTCGGATTAACCGACGGAAAACAACACCAAACGGGCGCCAAATAAGCCCGGCGGTATATGAGGCAGATCGTGGCGGTGCGTTCGAGCAGAGCACGCCCCACAGTTGCGGTTTTGATGGGTGGCCCCTCGGCGGAACGCGAGGTGTCTCTGTCCACTGGGCGTGAATGCGCCGACGCGCTGCGGGGTGAGGGATATCAGGTGACGGAGCTCGATGCGGGCACCGATCTGCCTGTGCGCTTGGGCGATCTCAAACCCGATGTTGTCTTTAATGCCCTTCATGGCCGGTGGGGTGAGGATGGATGTGTCCAAGGCCTTCTCGAGTGGCTGCGCATTCCCTACACCCATTCCGGCGTTCTGGCCTCAGCGCTGGCGATGGATAAACAGCGCAGCAAGACCGTGTTTCGGACCCATGGTTTGCCCGTGGTTGAGAGCCTTTTGGCTCCCAAGGCCGACGTCATGGCCGACCATGTGATGACCCCGCCTTACGTGGTGAAGCCGAACAACGAAGGCTCCTCGGTCGGCGTCTATATTGTGCAAGAGGCCGCCAACGGCCCGCCGCAACTTGAAGATATCATGCCGACAGAGGTGATGGTGGAAACCTATGCGCCGGGTCGCGAACTCACCACGACCGTGATGGGCGACAAGGCGCTGACCGTCACTGATATTATCACCGATGGCTGGTATGACTATCACGCCAAATACGCACCTGGTGGGTCGCGCCATGAGGTGCCCGCCAATATCCCGAGCCAGATTTTTGATGCGTGCATGGACATGGCTGTGACGGCCCATAATGCCCTGGGGTGCCGTGGAGTGTCGCGGACCGATTTTCGATGGGATGAAACACGCGGTCTGGATGGGTTGATCATCTTGGAGACCAATACGCAGCCGGGCATGACCCCGACCTCGCTCAGCCCCGAGCAGGCGCAGGTCTGCGGCATGAGTTTCGGACAGTTTTGCGCTTGGATCGTGGAGGATGCATCATGCGACCGCTGATCGCCCGCCGTGGCCCGGTGCTACCGCCGCGCGATCCCGCGCCATCGATTTGGTCTTATCGGTTCCAGCGGCTCTGGCTGACGCCGATTTTCCGCTCCTTTCTCCGGGTCGGTCTGCCCGCCTTTGCGGTGATCATGGCCGTGGGGTGGTATATGTCGGACCCGGCCAATTGGCGTGCGGTGACAGATCAAGTGTCGGAAGTGCGGCGCGAGATCGAGAACCGGCCCGAGTTTCGCGTAAACCTGATGAATATCGATGGGGCCAGCCCGCAATTGGCCGAAGAACTCAGGGGTGTCTTGGCGCTAGATTTGCCAGTCTCGTCTTTCGATCTGGATTTGGACGCGATGCGCGCCACGCTCGAAGAGGTGCCCGCCGTAGACCGCGCCGAATTGCGCATCCAGTCCGGCGGATACTTGGCGGTGACCATAGAAGAGCGTCAGCCGGTTATAATCTGGCAAACCCGCGTTGAGCCTGTCCTGCTTGATGCCGAGGGCAGTTATGTGGCCCGCGTTGCCGAACGCGAATTGATCGCACCGCTCCCAATGATTGCGGGGGAGGGCGCCGATTTGGCGGTTGAAGAGGCGCTGGCGCTGATCGAGGCCGCAGCGCCCTTGGGTGAGCGGCTGCATGGGCTGGTGCGGATGGGCGAACGCCGCTGGGACGTGGTGTTGCGAGATGGGCGGCGCATTTTGCTGCCCGCCGAAGACGCCCAAACCGCGCTCGATCGCGTGTTGGCGCTTGATGACGCCCAAGATGTGCTTGGCCGCGATGTGGTCAGGATCGATATGCGCAACCCTGCGCGCCCCAGTTTACAACTGAGCCCTCATGCGCTGACGGAATTGCGCCGGATGCGGGGCATTGAGATCGGAGATGGGAACGGATGAGTATGCTGTATCAGTCACAGCGGGCCATGCGCGCCAAACGCCAAGAAGCGATGCGCCGGGGCGTGATGGCTATTTTGGATATCGGCAGCCACAAGATCGCCTGTCTGGTGCTGCGCTTTGACAGTTCCGATGAGTTTCGGCCCGCTGATGGCGTGGGCGCGATGGCGGGGCAGAGTTCCTTCCGAGTGATAGGGGCCGCGACGACGCGGTCTCGCGGCGTGAAATTCGGCGAAATCGACACGATGCAGGAGACCGAGCGGGCGATCCGGACCGCCGTGCAGGGCGCGCAGAAGATGGCCGCCACCCGGGTGGATCATGTGATCGTCAGCTTTGCCGGTGCGCGACCACGGTCCTACGGATTGACTGGTGAGGTCAGCTTGCAGACCGGCACCGTGACCGAATGTGACGTGGCGAGGGTCTTGGCCGCCTGCGATGTGCCAGATTTTGGCGAGGGCCGTGAGGTGCTGCATGCGCAGCCGGTGAATTTTGCGCTGGATCATCGCACAGGCTTGAGTGACCCGCGTGGCCATGTCGGTAACCGGCTTTCGACCGATATGCACCTGCTGACCATCGATGCGCATGCGATCGAACATATGCTCTATTGCGTCAAACGCTGCGACTTGGAACTGGCCGGCGTCGCCTCGTCGCCCTATGTGGCCGGCATTTCGAGCCTGGTCGAGGATGAGCAAGAGCTCGGCGCAGCCTGTGTTGATATGGGTGGCGGATCGACGAGTATTTCGATCTTCATCAAAAAACACATGATTTTTGCGGATACCGTGCGAATGGGTGGCGATCATGTCAGTTCGGACATCTCGCAAGCTCTGCAAATCCCGATCAACGATGCTGAGCGTCTGAAAACCCGCTTTGGCGGCGTGGTGGCGACCGGCATGGACGATCGCGAGATGATCGAGTTGGAGGCCGATACCGGTGATTGGCATCATGACCGCCGCGCAATCAGCCGGGCCGAGCTGATCGGGGTGATGCGGCCACGGGTCGAGGAAATTCTGGAAGAGGCGCGGGCGCGGCTTGATGCGGCGGGCTTCGACCATCTGCCGAGCCAGCGGATTGTGCTGACCGGCGGAGCGAGCCAAGTGCCGGGGCTGGATGCGCTGGCCTCGAAGATCTTGGGCAATCAGGTGCGGCTTGGGCGGCCCCTCCGGGTGCAGGGCTTGCCGCAATCGGCATGTGGTCCCGCGTTCTCCGCTTGTGTCGGGCTGTCGCTCTTTGCGGCCTATCCGCAAGACGAGTGGTGGGATTTCGAAGTACCGGCCGATCGGTACCCGGCGCGGTCGCTGAAACGGGCGGTAAAATGGTTCCGAGACAACTGGTGACCGCAAGATACAGCGGATCGGGCGAAATACCGCCGATCCCTGCCACATTTCCACCATATTTCGTGGTTTTTCGCCAGTTTTCACGTGACGGAGGTCAACGAAACAGGTAATCTCGCATGAAAATGAGGCAGCACATGGCCGAACGGCACAAGACCGGGGCCCTTATCCATGAAACAGGCGGACAGAGCTTATGACATTGAATCTCACCTTGCCGGATGATCAGCCGGATTTGAAACCTCGCATCACAGTCTTTGGCGTGGGGGGCGCTGGCGGCAACGCGGTCAATAACATGATCGACCAATCGCTGGACGGGTGTGAGTTCGTCGTTGCCAATACCGACGCGCAAGCGCTGGCGCAATCCACCGCCACGGCGCGCATCCAAATGGGCGCGCGCGTGACCGAAGGTCTCGGCGCCGGCGCCCGGCCTGCCGTCGGCGCGAGCGCCGCAGAGGAAAGCATCGAAGATATCGTCGACCACCTGGCGGGCGCGCATATGGCGTTTATCACCGCAGGTATGGGCGGCGGGACCGGCACCGGCGCGGCACCGATCATTGCGCAGGCCGCACGCGAACTTGGCGTTCTGACCGTGGGTGTCGTCACCAAGCCCTTCCAATTCGAAGGCGCGAAGCGGATGCGTCAGGCTGATGAGGGCATTGAGCAACTTCCAGAAAGTTGT
The DNA here is from genome assembly GCF_030407165.1 of Fontisubflavum oceani. Lineage (GTDB taxonomy): Bacteria > Pseudomonadota > Alphaproteobacteria > Rhodobacterales > Rhodobacteraceae > Rhodophyticola > Rhodophyticola oceani. The sequence goes on along the minus strand of NZ_CP129111.1, from coordinate 3,374,059 downwards.
CGATACGCTGATCATCATCCCGAACCAGAACTTGTTCCGCCTCGCCAACGAGAAGACCACCTTCACCGAAGCCTTCGCGATGGCCGATGATGTGCTTTATCAGGGCGTCAAGGGCGTTACCGACCTGATGGTACGCCCAGGCCTGATCAATCTCGACTTCGCAGATGTCCGCGCGGTGATGAACGAGATGGGCAAGGCGATGATGGGCACCGGCGAAGCAGATGGCGAAAGCCGCGCGGTTCAAGCCGCCGAGAAGGCGATTGCCAACCCGCTTCTCGATGAGATCAGCTTGCGCGGTGCGCGCGGCGTTTTGATCAATATTACAGGTGGTTACGACCTGACCTTGTTCGAACTGGATGAAGCGGCCAACCGTATCCGCGAAGAGGTGGACCCCGAGGCGAATATCATCGTTGGGTCGACCCTGGACACGTCGATGGAAGGCAAGATGCGGGTTAGCGTTGTCGCCACCGGCATCGATGCCAGTGAGATTCATCAAGACATTCCCGTCGCCACCCGCCGCAGCCTGCGCGAGCCGGTTGCTGCCCCCCAGGTCGACGTGGAGGAAGACGTCGTTGAGCCGCAGATCGCCGCAGATACCGCGCAGCCAGAGCCAAGCCTGTTTGCTGAGCTGGAACCGGCTGTGGAGGTCGCGGAAGACGATGTGCCAGCGCCCGCCTATCAGCCGCAACCCGAAGTGGCCACATACGCCGCTCCGGCGGCGCAAGCTCCCGCCGCTGCGGCAGAGCCTGAGGCAGAGTTTGTAGCGCCACGTCCGGCCTCAGCCAGTACGCCGTCGCCTGAGGCTTTGGCGCGCCTCCGTGCCGCGATCAACAAGGATGCACCCGTGGCCCAGGCTGCTGCGGACGCCGAAAGCGCTGGCAAACCGCGCTTTGGCATCAACTCTCTGATCAATCGGATGACTGGCCATGGCGAGGACCAACCGACGCCGATTGAGCGCCGCCAGCCGCCCGTGGCAAGCCGCCCGGCGCCGGAAGAGACCCAGGTGGACCCGGAACAGGAGCGGATCGAAATCCCGGCATTCCTGCGTCGCCAGGCCAACTAAGTCATCACAACAGACAAGAAGAGGCCAGCATCGCGCTGGCCTTTTTTGATTTTAAAACAATCCCCTACCCCATGTTTCCTGCCTAGGTGGCAGAATCTCGCCGAGCCTCACGGGCATTGTTGCAAGCCGACATAAAGGTTGAATTGTCTCTATCTGGCCGGACCGATAGGGAGCAGATTGAACCGATCTACTGTTGATCGAGACCTATGAGCAGATCGTAACTCAAACGCGCAAACGGTGACTTCGTGCAGGCGACCCTTCGTTCCCCTATCAGCTTCGCAGGCTCGGGCTTGCACACTGGGCATCCGGTACGGATGATCGTGCGCCCGGCGGCCGCGCATTTCGGGATTTGGTTTAAGCGCAGCGACATCCAAGATCGAGACAATTTGATCCCGGCCCGGTTTGATCTGGTGCCAGAGAGCCGGCTTTGCACGAAGCTTCGGAACGATGTGGGGGTCGAGGTCTCGACGGTTGAACATCTGATGGCGGCATTTGCGGGCTGTGGTATTCACAATGCGTTGGTCGAGATTGACGGGCCGGAAGTGCCGATCCTTGACGGGTCGGCTGCGAAATTCGTGCGAGGGTTCCTGGCGCGCGGTCTTCAGCGGCAGGGCACGCCGATCCACGCGATCGAGATATTGCAGTCGGTAAGCGTGCGCGACGGTGATGCGGTCGCGACCCTCACACCGGCGGATGGGCTCACGATGAGTTTCACCATCGATTTCACCGACGCCGCAATTGGTCGCCAGACACGGACCGCCAATCTGGCCAATGGGCGGTTTGTGCGCGAGCTTTGCGACAGCCGCACGTTCTGTCGTCAATCGGATGTGGACGCAATGCAAGCCAGCGGCTTGGCCTTGGGCGGTGTTCCGGGCGAAAACGCGGTGGTGTTTGATGGTGATGAGGTCACCAGCCCGGGCGGGTTGCGGCACGCGGACGAAGCGGTCCGTCATAAAATGTTGGACGCCCTTGGCGATCTGGCTTTGGCGGGCGCCCCGATTTTGGGTCATTATGAAGGGGAACGGGCCGGTCACATGTTGACCAACCAGCTTCTTAGGGCTCTTTTCGCGACGCCTTCGGCGTACCGCCTGGTGGAATGCACATCGGCGCAAGTGGCCCGGCTTCCGGGTGTCGGTGTGAATGCCGCCGATCTCGCCCACGTTGCTTGAAGCGCCGATGGGCTGCATTCAGGCATTTTGCCCTCAGATTTAATGTGCTAGGACCATGGTCAGACAGGGCAGGCGATCAAGCCTGCCGAAGACGGTGGACGGGGTTGCAGGCAATGTCACGCGGGCGAAGCATGATCGGAACACGCTTGAGATTCGGTGTTGCGATGGCTTTGATTCTGACCTTAGCGGCCTGTGGTGGCGGCAGAGAGGGTGGCGGCTTATTTGGTGGCGGGGGCTTGTTTGGCAACCGGTCCAATGAAGTTCCTTTGGAAGAGTTGGGGGCCGAAGAGATCTTCCAGCGCGCCGAGTTCGAACTGGAACAAGACAATCCTGATGAGGCGGCGCAGCTATTCACCGAGGTTGAACGCCTACATCCCTATTCTGAATGGGCGCAGCGCGCGCTGATTATGGCGGCCTTTGCTTATCACGCAGATGAGGATTATGAGAACGCGCGCATTGCGGCGCAACGCTATATCGATTTCTACCCCGCCGATGAGGAAGCGGCTTACGCCCAATATCTCTTGGCGCTGAGCTATTACGATCAGATTGATCAAGTGGGCCGGGATCAGGGGCTCACATTTCAAGCGTTGCAGGCTCTGCGTGTCGTGATCGAACGCTATCCCGACAGCCCTTATGCCACCTCGGCGATTTTGAAATTCGACCTCGCCTTCGACCATCTGGCCGGTAAGGAGATGGAAATCGGTCGCTATTACCTGCGCCGGGGTCACTACACGGCAGCGATCAATCGTTTCCGCGTTGTGGTTGAGGAGTTCCAGACCACGAGCCACACGCCCGAAGCGCTCCACCGTTTGGCCGAAGCCTACCTATCGCTCGGATTGACGGACGAGGCCCAAACGGCGGCAGCGATCCTGGGTTATAACTTCCAATCGTCGCCCTTCTATGATGACAGTTTCCGTCTGCTCACCGGTCAAGAACTCAGCCCCGAGGCGTCGGGCGAAGGTTGGCTGCGTGACATCTGGCGGCAAACGGTACGGGGCGATTGGCTATAGGGTTGGCGTCATGCCCCACCCGGCGGGATGAGAGCTGATGCTGCGCGGTCTCGATATTCGCGACATGTTAATAATCGATCGGTTGGACCTCGCGTTTCAGCCGGGTTTGAATGTGTTGACTGGCGAGACTGGGGCTGGGAAATCCATCCTGCTCGATAGTTTGGGTTTTGTCCTGGGGTGGCGTGGTCGGGCCGATTTGGTGCGTGCGGGTGCCGCGCAAGGCGAGGTCGTGGCGGTTTTCGATCTGGCACCTGACCACCCAGCACATCGGATTTTGGAAGAGACGGGGTTGCCCGGCGGCGCAGAGTTGATCTTGCGTCGGGTCAATACGCCCGAGGGGCGTAAGACGGCCTGGGTCAATGATCGCCGTGCCTCTGGCGAGGTGTTGCGGGCGCTTAGTGAGACGTTGGTCGAATTGCATGGTCAGCAAGATGATCGTGGGCTGCTGGACCCGCGCCAGCATCGGGCCATGCTGGACGCATTTGGCGGGTTGGATGCCATGCGCGACGAGGTTGCCAGCTTGTGGCGCGCCCGATCTGTCGCGGCCAAGGATCTGGCCGCGGCTGAGGCCGCTCTCGCGGATATGAAAGCCGAAGAAGACTTCCTGCGGCATTCGGTTAGCGAATTGATGCGCTCGACCCGATCCCGGGAGAGGAGGCGGAACTGGATACCCGCCGCCGCCTGATGCAGGGGGCGGAACGGATGCGCGAGGATCTGAGCAAGGCGTTGTCGGCTCTGGGTCTGGACGGGGCCGAAGGCGCGATGGGCGATGCGGTCCGTTGGCTCGACGGTCTATCCGACCGGGCGGAGGGCGGGTTGGACGCACCTGTCGAAGCGATTGAGAGGGCATTGGTTGATTTGGGCGAGGCGCAAGCTGGTGTGGAGCGGTTTGCAGCGGCCCTGGCCTTCAACCCGGGCGAGTTAGAAGAAACAGAAGAGCGGCTTTTCGCGCTGCGAGGCCTCGCACGCAAACATGGGGTACCGCCCGACGATCTGAGCGGGTTCGCTGACGACTTGCGGGGCCGTTTGGCGGCGTTGGATGGCGGGGCCGGACAGATCGATGTGCTGCGGGCCGCATTGGCCGCGGCGGAGGCCGCGTATGATAAAGCCGCGGAGGCGCTCTCAACGGCGCGGGCAGCAGCCGCCAAGCGGCTGAACGCAGATATGGCTGGCGAACTGGCGCCGCTGAAAATGGAGCGGGCGGTGTTTTCGACGGCGTTGTCCGATGCTGCGCCGGGGCCAGACGGGATCGACACCGTCGCCTTTGTCGTGGCCACCAATCCCGGTGCGCCCGCGGGACCGTTGAACAAAATTGCTTCCGGCGGCGAGCTGTCGCGGTTTCTCTTGGCCTTGAAGGTCTGCCTGACCCGGGAAGCGGAAGGCGTCACGATGATCTTTGACGAGATCGACCGTGGCGTGGGGGGCGCGACGGCGGATGCCGTGGGCAAACGCTTGGCAGCCCTTGCCGAGGGTGGGCAGGTATTGGTTGTGACCCATTCACCGCAAGTTGCGGCGCGCGGTGCCCATCATTGGCGGGTGGCCAAAGCTGTGGCCGATGGGGTGACCACGTCGGATGTGAGCCCATTGAGCGAAGATGCGCGCGTGGATGAGGTTGCGCGGATGTTGGCGGGTGACATCGTGACCGACGCTGCGCGCGACGCCGCGAAGGCTTTGCTTCAGACAGGATCTGAGTGATCCGGTTGAGGCCCGTTCCGGGCCACGCTCTTTTCTGATTGGCGCTTTCGGTCGACCTGGGCGCGGGACATATGGCAAGCGCTGCGTGGCGCGGCCGGAGGCCTCCGGCGGGGATATTTGAGAAGCAGAGAAGGCTTACCGGCTGCGGTAATCCACGGGCGTCAGATCTACGCCCGTGTTCAGTTGTGTTTCGACGCCGGGCACGATGTCGGTGTTCTGCGCCGAGACGATCTGCCAGCCGCGATCTGTGTGATAGGCGGCAAATGACAGGATTGTGCTTCGTCCTGCTGCTTCGGAACCGTCTGGCGCGCGTTGGCCGGTGAGACGCATTCTGGCGTGGACTATTGCGACATCCGCCGTGACACGACGCGTTTTGACCCGGCCGATTGCGAGGCGAGATTTGGAAAAGAACGTTCGCAACCCATAGTTATGTGCCTCTTCGATGGCCGTCCGATCCTCCCACCAGATTCCCACCACATTTACGAAGTCCGCGTCCTCGGCAAAAAGTGCGGCGAGCACCTTAGCATCGCGCGCCATCCAAGCGGCGGCAAAGGCATTGGGGATATCTTCCGGTGTTTGAGGCAGGGTCGTCATAAACCTATCCATTTCGTGGGGTTTCCAGGCACAACATCCTGATTTAGAACCGAGATAGGCCTGCGCTCAAGCCTTTGGGTGCACGCCGCCCGCTCGTGGTGACATGATCGACCCCGCCGCAGGCGCGCATATCCGACATGGGTTATCAGATGGGGATCTCCCCCTTGTTCAAAGGCATAGGCCCGATTGTCAAAGATCAGCTCGGCAGGTTTTCCGAGACCTGTCGTGGTGGTTGGCAAGTGTTGCGCCAGAAGGGGCCGAGCCAGGTTCAGTTTTGGTTCATCGCCCTGGCCATTGGGATCGCCGCGGGCTTTGCCGCGCTGTTCTTCCGCATGGGGATCAATGCGCTTCAAGAACGGCTTTACGGGGTCGAAGATGTGCGGATGCTGCATAGCTTCGCAGAAAGCTTGCCGTGGTATTGGATTCTGGTGATCCCGGCTCTGGGCGGATTGGCTGTGGGACTCATTTTACACTGGTTCACGCCGGATGCGCGGGTGCGATCCGTCGCGGACGTGATCGAGGGCGCGGCCTTGGCCGATGGCCGGGTCGAAACCCGCGCCGGGATTGCGTCGGCACTGGCCTCGTTGATTACACTTGGCTCGGGAGGATCCTCGGGGCGGGAGGGGCCCGTGGTGCATTTGGCCGCTGTCATTTCCAGCCAGGTCTCCAATTGGATCAAAGCCAACGGGATCACTGGACGCGACCTCTTGGGATGCGCTGTGGCGGCCGCGGTAAGTGCGTCGTTCAACGCGCCGATCGCGGGCGCGATATTTGCGTTGGAGGTGGTGCTGCGCCATTTCGCCGTGCATGCCTTCGCGCCGATTGTTATCGCGTCGGCCGCGGGTACGGTGATCAACCGGCTCGAGTTTGGCAATGTGACGGAGTTCAGTCTGGGCCGTGATGGGGCGCTGCAATTTTATGTGGAATTGCCGGCTTTTCTGATCTTGGGGCTGATTTGTGGCCTGATCGCGGTGGCCTTCATGCGGTCGATTTTTTGGGCCGAGGATATGGCGAGCTTGGTTCAGCGTTTGGCGAATATTCCGCGTTGGCTTCGCCCGGCTGTGGCGGGGTTGTTGCTGGGCGCCATCGCGATTTGGTTTCCGCATATCATCGGCGTCGGCTATGAGACGACATCCGCCGCCTTGACCGGCGAGTTGCTTCTGCATGAGGCGATCGTCTTTGCGATGATCAAGACCGCCGCGGTGGCCATCACGGTGGGCGGGCGGATGGGAGGTGGCGTGTTCTCGCCATCGCTGATGGTCGGTGCGCTGGCTGGTTTGGCCTTCGGCATCATCGCCACTGGGCTTCTACCGACGGTGTCAGGGTCAGAGACGCTTTACGCGTTGGCCGGCATGGGGGCTGTGGCCGCCGCCGTTTTGGGGGCGCCCATATCGACGACCCTTATCGTCTTTGAGTTGACGGGCGATTGGCAGACCGGCTTGGCCGTGATGGTGGCCGTCTCGATGTCGACGGCGTTGTCGTCGCGATTGGTTGACCGATCCTTCTTCCTGACCCAACTGGAGCGGCGCAACATCCATTTGGCCGCTGGACCGCAGGCAGGCCTATCTCTTGTCGATGTTCCGTGTGAGCAAAGTGATGCGCCCGATGGATCATGACAATGCCGCATCGGAGGGTGCTCTCAACACATTGATGGAGCAGGGCATTTTCACAGATGAAAACGCTACCTTGGAGCGGGCCTTGCCGATCTTCGAGCGGACGGCGCTGGATTTCATTCCTGTGGTGCGCCTGACGCCGGGCGACACCTCACCCAGGCTCACGGGCGCTTTGTTCCATGTCGACGCCTTGAAAGCGTATAACCGTGCTCTGGCCGCGACGGCGGCCGAAGAGCACAGCTAACCGGCGCGCGCCCCGTCAGAGCTGTTCGATGGCGACCCGATCAGTGAAGAACGCAAGATGATCTTGGATCTGTTCGACGCCAGCCTTCGGCGCCTCATAGCTCCAAGCCGCATTCGTGAGTTCTTCGCCCGTGGTCGAGATGGTGAAGTAGGTTGCATCGCCTTTATGCGGACAATGACTGCTCTTCGCTGTTTGTTCCAGGAACGCCATGCCGATATCGTCGCGCGGGAAGTAAATCACCGGCGCATAGCTGCCCTCGGTAAGCTCCAACGCGCGGTCCGTCTCGCCAATCACGGCGCCATCGGCGCGCACCACCCATTTTCCGGGCGCGTTGCGAATTGTAATATGCTCAGCCATGACCTGCCTCCCCTTGCCAGTCTTTTTGTCTGTGAAAAGACCCTTGTCGGGCAGGATGTGCCCTGGGCCTGTAACGGTAATGTGTCAGAGGGGCGCGGTCGCGCGCGCCAGCCACTCGACCACCGGTCCCTCAAGAAGCGGGCTGATCCGGCGGGCCACTTCCTTATGATAGGTGTTGAGCCAGCCGAGTTCCAGAGGCGAAAGCTGATCTCGGTCGATCAGGCGGCGGTCAATCGGCACATAGGTTAGGGTGTTGAAGCAGAACATCTCACGATGTGCATCGCCGCCCTGCGGCGTCTCCGCCTCGGTCACCACCACCAGGTTCTCGATCCGAATGCCAAAGGCCCCCTCGCGGTAGTATCCTGGCTCATTGGAGAGGATCATGCCGGGTTGCAGCGCGACATCGGAGGCGCGTGAGAGGCGTTGCGGACCTTCATGCACGCTGAGATAGACGCCGACGCCATGGCCGGTGCCGTGATCATAGTCGCGTCCGGCCGCCCAAAGCGGCGCGCGGGCCAACGGATCAAGATCGCGCCCGGTGAGACCCTTTGGAAACCGCGCCAGATGGATCGCGATCATGCCGCGCAAGACCTGTGTGAAGGCTGTGCGCTCTTCGGGGCCGACATCACCCACCGGCAAGGTCCGGGTGATGTCAGTGGTCCCGTCTTCGTATTGTGCGCCGCTATCGATCAGGAAAAGCTGACCGGGCAGGAGTGGCGCGTTTGTCTCTTCGGTGACCCGGTAATGCACAATCGCACCATTCGGGCCGGCGCCGGAGATTGTGTCAAAGCTGATGTCTTTGAGGGCGCCGGTGTCGGCCCGGAAGCCTTCCAGCGCTTTGGCGCAATCGATTTCTGTCAATCCGCCCGCGGGGGCCGTCTCGTCGAACCAATGCAAAAACCGCGCCATCGCCGCGCCATCGCGCAAATGCGCCTGTGTTGTCGCGGCGATTTCGGCGGCGGTTTTGCGCGCCTTTGGTAAGAGACAGGGGTCGGCACCGTCGGAGACTTCAATGCTAGCTGCGTCCAACACCTGGCGCACCTGATGTGGCGCAGTGGCGCGGTCAACGCGCACCGGGCCGGACAGAGCCGCAAGATCTGCCTCGAAATCGGACCAGTCGCGGAGTGTGATGTCGGGGTCGGGACCCAGACCGGCAAATTTGGTGCGGTCGGAGAAGAGGGTCACATGCCCGCCGGTATCAATCACGGCGAACGCCTGGACGACGGGCAGATGGGCCAAATCCGCGCCGCGAATGTTTAGGAGCCAAGCAATGGAATCCGGCAGGGTCAGAACGGCAGCGGCCTCACCGGCCTCTTGCAGGAGCGCGGCAATCTCGGCGCGTTTCTCACCAGATGTCTTTCCCGTGAGCTCCGCCGAATAGGCCAGGGCCGCGCCATCGGGACGGTCGGGTTGATCCGCCCAGATGGCATCGATCAGGTTGTCTATTGGGCGCAGCGTAATCTGATGCAGTGCCAGGGCTTTCTCAAGCCGCGTGATCTCGGCTGTTGTGTGCAGCCAAGGATCATAGCCGATGGTCCCGCCGCCCGGCAGCTCGGCGATCAGCCAGTCTTCGAGTTTGGTTTCGGGCCAATCGACCGGCGTGAAGTGATCCGTATCCGTTTGGGTTTTGACCTGCAGCCGGTAGCGGCCATCGACAAAAACGCCAGCGATCTCCGGCAGCACCGCGCAAAACCCGGCGGACCCGGTGAACCCTGTCAGCCAAGGCAGGCGCTCGTCCCGTGCGGCAACATACTCACCTTGATGCGCATCGGCGCGTGGGACCAGAAATCCATCAACCTCGGCTTTCAGCATTTCCGCGCGAAGCGCGGCGAGGCGGGGTGGGCCCTGATCGGGCCGGGTGGTGGCGGTGAAGCTTTGAAACATCAGCTGGCCCGTTTCATCCCCATGACGCGGGCCCGGGCCCGGGGGTCCGCATCGAAGAGGCTGGCGAGTTGTTCGGTCATCGCACCGGCCAATTGCTCGACATCGGTGATGGTCACGGCGCGGTCATAATACCGTGTCACATCGTGACCGATGCCAATGGCAAGGAGTTCCACTGCGCGACGTTTTTCCACCATGGCGATCACATCGCGCAGGTGTTTTTCCAGGTAATTCGCGGGGTTAACGGACAGTGTTGAATCGTCGACAGGCGCGCCATCCGAGATCACCATCAGGATTTTCCGCGCCTCGGGCCGTCCAATCATCCGCCGATGCGCCCATTCCAGCGCCTCGCCATCGATGTTTTCTTTCAGCAGGCCTTCTTTCATCATCAGGCCCAGATTGTCCCGGGTCCGACGCATCGGTGCATCGGCCTTCTTATAGATGATGTGCCTGAGATCGTTCAGACGGCCCGGTTGTTGCGCCCGACCGGCGGCAAGCCAATCTTCGCGGGCGCGGCCCCCTTTCCAGGCGCGGGTCGTGAAGCCCAGGATTTCGACCTTCACGCCGCAGCGCTCCAGCGTGCGGGACAGAACATCGGCGCAGATCGCGGCGATCGAAATCGGGCGGCCCCGCATCGAGCCGGAATTGTCGAGCAGGAGCGTCACCACCGTATCGCGAAACTCCGTATCCTTCTCGATCTTGAAGCTGAGCGGCGTGGTGGGGTTGGCGACAACGCGGGCCAGGCGGCCAGCGTCTAGCGTGCCTTCTTCGAGGTCGAACTCCCAAGACCGGTTCTGTTGCGCCTGCAAGCGGCGCTGAAGTTTGTTGGCCAAACGGCTGACCGCGCCTTTCAGCGGTTCAAGCTGCTGGTCGAGATAGGCGCGGAGGCGTTCCAGCTCCTGCGGCTCGGCGAGATCTTCGGCGGCGATTTCCTCATCATACTCGGTGGAGAAGACGGTATAATCTGGGTCGGCCTCGGAATGCGGCGCGGGTGGGGGCGGCTCAAGCGGGGCCTCACCATCGGGCAATTCCTGCTCTTCGGCCTCTTCCATCTCGCCGGTGTCGTCCATTTCGACCTGGGCTTGAGAGGCGTCCTGCTGCTCTTCCTGGCTGCGCTCTGGCGCGGCTTCGCTGTCTTGCTCGTCGTCATCATCCGCGTCGCCGGTGGAATCGGGCTGCTCTTCCTCTTCGGAACTGGCTTCGTCTTCGCCTTCCGGGTCGGTCTCGTCAGGGTCGTCGCCGAGTTGGTCGCCATAGCCGAGATCATCGATCAATTGCCGAGCGAGCCGGGCGAAAGCCTGTTGATCGGCGAGGGTGCCATCGAGATTATCGAGTGTCTCTGCGCAGCGATCTTCGATGAAGCCACGCCAGAGTTCCATCACATTGGCCGCTTCCGGCGGAAGATCGCGGCCCGTGGCCAAATGGCGGATCAGATAACCGGCGGCCGTCGCAAGCGGCGCCTCCGAAGCCTGACGGATTTCGCCATAACCTTTGCGGCGGGCCTCAGAGCCGATTTTCGCGTCGATATTGGTGGCCGTGCCGGGCATCTCGCGGGCGCCAATCGCCTCACAGCGCGCGGTTTCCATCGCCTCCATCAGGTCGCGGGCCATCTGCCCCTGTGGCGCATAGCGGTTGGCGGTGGCCTGGTTGTGGTATTTGTGCCGAAGCGCCAGGGCGTCGGCCGTGCCGCGGGCCAGCAGGACTTCATCGCGCGTCATCCGCCGGCTGATCTGCGGCAGGCGGACACTGTCATTGGTCGCGCCGGGCGGGTCGACGGAATAGCTCACCGACAATTCGGGGTCATCGGCCAGAACGCGTGTGGCCTCGGCTAGGGCCTTTTTGAACGGTTCGGTGGGGTTGTCGGCGGGTGGCTTGCTCATGGGCGCGAAGATGGGCCAGATCGCGGGCGGTGGCAAGATGCGGTGAGGGGAGAATACCCGGGCTCGGCCCGCCCTTCGGGAGGCCTCGCTCGGCCATGCTGCCGCGGATCTGGGGCGCTGTTGGTCGGTTGCCAAGCCCTGGGGGCGCTGTGGCGCGATCAGGGGGTTTATGCTTGATGTGTGCTATTCGGCGTAGAACCGGCGGATCGCGGTATTGCACGGGGCGGGCAAGGGGCCGAAGACATCCCAGTCTGTGAGCGGAATATGCGCGCCGGGACCGCGACCTTGATCGGCGATGACCTCATCGCGGTCGCCGTCACCTCCGGGTTCTGGAATTCTGAGCTCATGTGTGTAGTCGCCAGTGAGGATGTTGAGATCGCAGTGGAAATCGCGAGCAGTGAGCCGGTCATAGGTTGCGTAGCTGAACCCTGCGACAACAAACGCATCGTCACGCCAGGCGATGGTCAGCGTTTGGAACCAGGGCGCGCGGCCGATACCGGATTGCTCAGAATGCACCAATAACGAGCCGTTATCGGCCTGCGCGAGAGAGGGCGACGTGCCCCACATGCTGCCGTTGAAGGCGACGGCACGCGCCAGCAGCAACGGGCCGGTGGCGTCACCGGTCCGCCTGTCGGGGTAGATCACGAGATCCGCGGCATCCGGGTCCGTCTCCGAGGTCAAAAGGATCACGGATTCGCAGCCATTCAGATCGCTGCGAATGTCGAAACATCCGTGATCAATGATGCGCGGCAACAGCGCTGCCTCCGGCGCGGAAAGGCCGTCTGCCCAAACTGGCAAGGGCAGAAAAAGGGCGGCGAAGAGCAAACGGATCGGTGCCATGGGCGCAACTTGAAGAGCGACCTGTTGCAAGGCAAGAGGTCTTTTCAAGGCGCGCGGTATCGGTGCCTAGAGTTCGAAATGCGCGGCGCAGCGGCTCACCGCGCTTTGCAGTTCAAGCCCATCATCGGCCAGGTAAGGCGTGCCGGATTCGGTCAGCCGGGGATAGAAACTGGTTCGCCCCAGACTTTCCCAATTGTCGCGCCAAGCGCTTGCGGCCTCGGCGATCTCACCCAATCGGTCCGGGCCGCCTGCAAGATCAACCAATCTTGTGGGCGTTTGGAACCGCGGGGCATTCTCGGAGCCGGTCAATTCGGTCGCGAATTCATAAGCTTGACCGAAGGCCGTCATGACGGCGGCGCAGTGAAAGGCAACACCGGCCTCTCCTGTTCCATCAGCGGGCCAATGAATCGGCGCGGCGGTTGTTGATAGGGGTAGTGATGCCGCCAAACCAATGGCGGCGCAAAGGCGTCTTGCGCGCATCGTATTACCCTTTCCAGTCGTGACACCTGCTCGTTGCGGCAGGATTGGACCCATTGCGGGGCCTAATCAGAAGGGTAGCAAAGCTTCAAACATCGGCAAAATCACGAATTCCCGCAGATATGCAATTTGTCTTGATCGGGGAATGGCGGCTTGGCTAGCCGGTGAACCAATCCACCTCCGCATTGCCGCCGCAGAGCAAGACGGCGACGCGCTCATCCGGAGCCGGCGTGTAGGCGCCGGATGTGAGCGCCGCCAGCGCGGTTGCGGCTCCGGGTTCTCCGGTGAGCCGCGTCGCTTCCCAGAGGCGGCGTGCGGCGGTGTAGACCTCGGCGTCGGGCAATACGATCGTGTCTTTGACCCGCTCCATGACAATCTCATAGGGCAGGGCACCGAGCGCCGGACCGCCCAATGAGCCCGCCGATATGCCCGAGGCGGAGACATCGATATCCGGACCCTCTTTCTGAGACCGAGCGAGCGTATTTGTCCCCTCCGTCTCGACCGATACGACATTCACACGCTCGCCAAACCAGGCCGCGATACCGCCAATCAAACCGCCGCCGCCGACGGCAACCATGATCGTGTCGAGACCGTCCAGTTGCTCTTCAATTTCCTTGGCGACGGTGCCCTGACCTGCGAGCGTTGGGGCCGTGTCATAAGGATGAACCGCAAGCGCGCCGGTTTCGGCCGCATGGTCGGCATATTGTGTCATGCAATCCGCAACGGATCCGTCGGTTAGGATCACCTCACCACCGAAGGCGCGCATGCGGCGGAGTTTTTCCTCCTTAGCAATCGCTTTTGGGACAAAGATTTTCGATTTGTGGCCAAGTTTCGTGGCGGCATAAGCCACTGCCGCGCCGTGATTGCCGCCTGATGCTGCAACCACACCGGCCTCAGGCACCTCACGGCTGAGCAGGTTGTTGAACGCGCCGCGCACCTTGAAGGAGCCGGTGACCTGCGTGTGTTCCAGCTTGAACTGAATCGGATACTCCAGGCCAAGCGCGCCAGGTTCGATGCCGATCATGGGCGTGTGGCGAATATGTGGGGCAATGCGCGTCGCGGCGGCGGTGATTTGGCTCGGATCTAACATGGAAAACATGTTCCATGTCCTTGGCTTGCGGTCAATCAAGTGATCTGCCCAAGCGTCAGGTGATCGGCAGCCAAGCGGGCGAGCAGGACTACATGTATGTCGAGCGCATCAATGACGCGGTAGCCAGGGTCGTAGCCGTCAAACGCGAGGCCAAGATCGGTGCCAGCCATAACGATCGCCTCGGCGCCTTGATCGTCGATCATCCGGCGACCTTCCTCAAAGAACCGCGTGCGCTGTGCCTCGGTGCAAATGCCGGATACCGCGACATCTTGATAAACTTTGCCAAGCTCCACCAAGTCACATGCGGGTGCGACGGTGCGGGTTTTGGCCATCTGACCGTAAAGGCCGGTGCGCATGACAACCTCCGTGCCGAGCAGGCCGACGGTCTTCAGGCCCTCATTTGCGAAGGCCTCGTCTAGCGGGGTGATGGCGCTGATCAAAGGTAAGGGGGAGATTTTCTCTGTCTCGGCATAACAGAAATGCCCGCCAAGAGAGGTGATCGCCGCGCAATCGGCACCTGCTGCTTTGAGACGGTTGAGAAGGTCGAGGTAAATCTCCGCCTGGGCGTGGCGTTGATCGGCGTTGTTGTTCCGGATCAGGTCGTGGACGTCCGCTTGGACGATGGTGAGCTCCAACCGGCTGTCCAGGGTGCGCATTCGAGCAGCGAGCCGTTCGTAATAGACAAGTGTCGCGGCCGGGCCGATGCCGCCTATCAAGCCGATATGCATTGAGCATGCTCCTGTTGAGGTCGGTGCATTTCATCAATGCGAAGGTCTGTTCGTCAAATCAGGATTGGTGATGTTCAAGATTTTGGCTGGTGCTGCCGGGGCGCGCAGCGGTTCAATGTCACCCGCTTCGGGTGACGGGGTTTGAGCCCGGCGACAGGGAAGTATCGCAAAATGGCGATTTGTTCTGCCTAGCACGTTCCGGATCAGTCTCATCCGGGCGTAAACCTTCGGCCATCGAAGCGCTCGAGTCGCTCGAAGGAGGCAGCCCCTGCCGCCGGTGCCGGACCGCCGTTAGAAGCTGCTGGCGATCTGCGCTTTCAATGCGTCGCGCAGACCGGCGGCATCCTTCGAGGCCTTGAGCAGTTCATCTTCCGAGATCTCGGCATGTCCGAACTGGTCAAACGAGAGCCCGACCGGGGCCCGGCAATTCCCACCGCACCCATTGCCGCAGCCATTGCCGGCGGCCAGGGGGTGGTGGGGTCGTCTAGCCCTTTGAGCAATTCGCCAATGGACATCACGGGAACCTCGCGGATAATCGCGCGAGCTATCTTCTCATGTGGCATATCGATTTCCTCTATTAGGTTGCTTTTAAGCTGCCGGAATCGGTCTTCGCCATTCGGTTTGCCTCGAATTGAGCAATGCCGAGAAGAACTTCTTCGACAATTGCTTCTTGTATGTCGTAATAAAGTCTATTCGAAAATGTACCTGTTGAAATGTAATCTCCAGCAATACAGCCAAATCCAAGGTTTCGAAACCAACGCTGCGTGCCGGTTGCACTATCAGAGAATTCCCTACTGTATTTCCTCCAAATTTCCTGTGCCCGTGGAACATCAATATTGGCCCGGTCGATATTGCCGATGCACATTCTTGGGTCACCAAAGAACATGAAACATGGATAGATATCGCCATTCGAGCCAATAGAGATTTGGCTGGAGAAAGCGGGACAATAGGCGTCAGATTTGCGGCGCAGTTGCAATGAGGTCAGTGTATCCTGAACAAAGGAAAGAGCGCCACCGCTGCCGACCGCAATGTTTTGCATCGAAAGCCGGGCGGCATCTCGGAACTGAGTGATCAGTTGATCAACCGAGATGAAGCTTTGTTGCTGCTCTTCCAGATCGTCACGGAAGACGCCGTTTTTGGTGTAGCCGTCATCGGCGACGAGGTCCTTGAGCGGCACATAGGACCAGGCAATATGCGGCACGGGTTCGTTAAACTCGGCGTCGAAATACCGGAGCAGGTCAGACACCGAGACGTCGGCCTCCAGATGCGCCTTATTGAAGGTGCACTCAATGCTCCATTCGATGCCGCGTTGGGTAAACAGCTCGACGGATTGGCAAATTTTTGCATGGCTGCCGTCGCCAGAGACGGTCGGGCGCTGTGCATCATGGACCGGGGCCGGGCCATCGATACTGATGGTGAGCGCGATGCTGTGTCGGGCGAGGACATCGAGATTTCCGGCGTTGCGAGCGTCCCGTTTGTGGTGACTGCAAAGCCGATATCTGGGAAACGGGCCTTCGCCGCGATGCAGACGGCATCGATGGTCTTGGGATTCAATAGCGGCTCGCCGCCGAAGAAATGGATATTGCCGATACCGTCATAGAGCCTGGATGTTTGCTCAAAGATCCGCAGGGCGCGATCCGGCTTCATCAGGTGTTTTGTATCATGATAATGCCCGTGATCGGCATAGCAATAAGAACACCAAAGATTGCAACTGTTCGCAATGTTTATTGTTAAGCGGTTGAGATATGATCGTTGTCCCAGAATGAAGGGCGCAAATGAAGACTGCCGTGCTCTGAGCCGGATATCATCATCGGACGGTCTATCGACGGCGACCGGAAAGAATGTATCTGCACCGGCGTGTAAATCGACCTTATGTCTGACGGTAGGATCTATGCCTCGAATTGCGTTGAGTGCATCTTGTTGAGATTGGCTGGCTCCGGTTGCGAGAGATAATGTATCGCAATCAAGGATTGAGACCACTCCCGCATCGGCGACAATATAATTTGGATAGGATTCATGGCGCAGCATATTCGCCCTCCATTGGAAGAAAAGGCAGAACTAAATATGCGCTTCGATGGAGTCCGGATATCACGCTTCCCAACGCAAAAAGTTAACGTGAGGTCAAGCGCTCTTCGTTGAGCGGATTTTTGCCCAGGACCGGCCGATGTATCGTTTGAGCGTCCTGCGAGTGCGGCAGGCCGTCTCAGGTCCTGATTGGATTATCCCATGCTCATCGAGACGGCGCTTTCCGGCAGTTCCTCGTCAAAGCAGCGCTGATAGAATTCCGCCACAGTCTGGCGTTCCAACTCATCACATTTGTTGAGGAAGGTCAGGCGGAAGGCATACCCGATATTACGGAAGATCGCGGCATTTTCGGCCCAATTGATCACGGTCCGTGGCGACATGACTGTCGATAGCTCACCATTCATAAAGGCGGTCCGGGTCAGATCGGCGACGGTGACCATCTGCGCGATTTGCTTGCGGCCATGCTCGGTGTTGTAGAGCGGGTTTTTCGCCAGAACGATGGCGGTCTCCGCGTCATGGGACAGGTAATTCAACGTTGCGACGAGGGACCAACGGTCCATCTGCGCTTGGTTGATCTGCTGCACGCCATGATAAAGGCCCGTTGTGTCGCCCAAGCCGACCGTGTTCGCGGTCGCAAAGAGGCGGAAGGACGGGTGCGGCGTGATGATCTCGTTTTGGTCGAGCAGCGTCAGCTTGCCGTCATGCTCCAGCACCCGCTGGATGACGAACATCACATCGGCGCGGCCCGCATCATATTCGTCGAAGACGATGGCGACAGGGTTGCGGAGCGCCCAAGGCAGGATGCCTTCGTGGAACTCGGTCACCTGCTTGCCGTCCCGGAGCTTGATCGCGTCTTTGCCGATCAGGTCGATCCGGCTGATATGGCTGTCGAGATTGACGCGGACGGCGGGCCAGTTCAGGCGCGCGGCGACCTGTTCGATATGGGTCGATTTACCGGTGCCGTGATAGCCCTGGATCATCACCCGGCGATTATGGCTGAAGCCCGCCAGGATGGCCAAAGTCGTGTCGGGGTCGAATTTATAGGTCGTGTCCAACGCGGGCACACGGTCGGTGGCCTCGGCGAAGGCTTTGACCTTCATATCGCTGTCGATGCCAAAGGTTTCGCGGACGGAAATCTCTTCGGTGGGTTTTTGATCACTGCTCATCGCGCATCCGCCCTATCTGTTTTCTTACGTCCGGTTCGACTGAGATGTGGTGCAACAATTTCCAAGGGGCTGCAAGGGCAGGCCGGTGCTTTGCGGCGCGGTTTCTCACCGCATCGTGACTTGGCGCTTGGTATCCTGTGCTAGAGTGGTCGTGGTTCCAATTGGGAGGCGTGATATGGATCGACGGGTATTTCTAGGCGGTGCGGTCTCAGCGTCGGTATTTTTGGGACAGCCGTCATGGGCGGCCATTGCGCCGGGACCGTTCGAAGTGGAACGCACCGATGCGGAATGGCGCGCGATGTTGACCGATTTGCAGTATCGGGTGATGCGTCAGGGCGGCACGGAGCGCTCCGGGTCAAGCCCGCTCGACGACGAGCATCGCCGAGGCCGGTTCCACTGCCGGGGCTGCGATCTGCGCCTCTATCACTCGCGCCACAAATATGACAGCGGGACGGGTTGGCCGAGTTTCTGGGATGTGCTGCCGAATGCGATCGGGACAATGGAGGACCGTCGATTGCTGCGGGTGCGGACTGAGTGCCATTGCCGCCGCTGCGGCTCGCATCTGGGGCATATTTTCGGCGATGGGCCGCAACCGACGGGGCTGCGGCATTGTTTGAATGGCGTGTCCTTGGTGTTTCGCCCAGCCTGACGGCTGATCGACCGGGGCGGCGGGCCGCGTCAGGCCCCGTTGGGGCCATCCTTGGCCCGCGTTGCCACGGACAAGAGGCGCGGGTCAGATCGCCGCTTCGACCGCGCCGACGATCTCATCGACCACCGATACCATAAGCGCTTCATCTTCCGCCTCGGCCATCACCCGGATCAGGGGTTCGGTGCCGGATTTCCGGATCAAGAGCCGCCCATGGCCATTGAGCTTGGCCTCACCAGCGGCGATGGCGGCTTGGACGGAAGGCGTGTCCAAAGGCACTTGCCCGGTCTGATAGCGCACATTCTTGAGAAGTTGCGGCACCGTCTCGAAGCTCCGCGCCAGGGTGCTGGCGGGCTGGCCGGTGCGCACCATCTCAGCCAGGAATTGCAGACCGGCAATCAATCCATCGCCCGTCGTTGCGTAATCCGTCATCACGATATGGCCGGATTGCTCGCCGCCCAGGTTCAGCCCATGGGTTCGCATCGCCTCAACCACATAGCGGTCGCCCACTGGCGTGCGGTGCAGGTCAATCGAGCGCTCGGCAAGGAACCGCTCCAACCCCAGATTGGACATCACCGTCGCAGCCAAAGTTTGGCCCTTCAGGCGGCCTTCGGCGGCCCACCGATTGGCGAAAAGCGCCATGATCTGATCGCCATCGGCCAGAGTGCCTGTCTCATCGATCAGCATCACCCGATCGGCGTCACCATCAAGACAAATGCCGAGATCGGCCCCGGTCTCTTTGATCTTCGCCATCGCCGCCTGCGGCGCGGTGGACCCAACCCCATCGTTGATGTTGAACCCATCCGGGTTCACCCCGATTGCGATCACCTCGGCGCCAAGTTCCCACAGCACCTCGGGCGCCGCCCGATAAGCCGCGCCATTGGCGCAATCCACGACGACTTTCAGCCCGTCGAGCCGCAACCCTGCCGGAAACGTGCTTTTCACCCGTTCGACATAGCGGAACCGGCCATCATCAATCCGTTTGGCGCGGCCAATATTCTGCGCTTGCGCCGGTTGAATATCCGAGGCGACAAGCGCTTCGATCTCGGCCTCGGCCTCATCGCTCAGTTTGAACCCATCGGGGCCAAAGAGCTTAATGCCATTGTCGGTTGCCGGGTTGTGCGACGCGGAAATCATCACGCCGACATCCGCGCGCATCGAGGGTGTCAGAAGCCCGACTGCCGGCGTTGGCACCGGACCGAGCAACAGCACATTCATCCCGGTGGACGTGAAGCCCGCCGTCAATGCCGTCTCAATCATATAACCTGAGAGCCGCGTGTCTTTGCCGATCACCACCCGGTGCGCCCGACTGCCGTCCGTGCGGAAATACCGCCCCGCCGCCGCGCCCAAGCGCAGCGCCAACTCGGCGGTCATTGGGAATTCATTGGCCCGGCCTCGCACCCCATCGGTGCCAAACAGCTTGCGCGTCATGCCCCGGTCTCTCCTTCACTGCCCGTTCCGCTTGCGGCTGACCACAGCGAAATCATTTGCCTGTGCACCTCTATATCATGAACGCGCAGCATCTGTATCCCCTGGCTGATCGCCCATAGGCCAACTGCCGCCGAGGCGGGGCCGCGCGCCTCGGGCGGCTCGACCCCCGCCAAACGACCAATCATGCCTTTGCGGGAGACGCCCAAGAGGATCGGGCACCCCAAGGCATGAAACAGGCTGACCCGGCTGAGAAGCGCCAGGTTATGCGGGTCGCGTTTGCCGAATCCGATACCGGGATCGACCATGATCTGGTCGCGTTGCATGCCTGCTGCTTCGGCCTGTTGAATGGCGGTTTCCAGCGCGTCATACACATCGAGAAGGACATGGTCATACCGCGGATCGTCTTGCATCGTCTCGGGCAGGCCTTGGGAGTGCATCAGGATCATTGGCGCGCCGGTATCCGCCGCGACCTGCGCCAAGCCGGGGTCAAACTGCAGCCCCGATATGTCGTTCACAACCTGCGCACCCGCAGCCAGAGCGGCCGTTGCCACCGGGGCCTTACGGGTGTCGATGCTGATCGGAACCTGCAACCCGCTGGTGCGAATGGCGTCGATCACGGGGACAGTCCGCGTAATCTCCTCTTCGACAGAGACTTCCGCCGCGCCGGGGCGGGTCGATTCGCCGCCGATATCGAGTATGTCGGTTCCATTATCCAACATCTCATGAACGCGCTGCAGTGCCGCATCCGGCGCGTTGAACCGGCCACCATCGGAAAAGCTATCGGGGGTGAGGTTCAAAATCCCCATGATTCGCGGCTGGTCGAGAGACAGTCCGCTGATAGCTGCACGGGGCCCTGTCAGCCGGGCCATGACCTCCGACGGCACGGCCTCTATCGGTACGACCCGAGATGCGTCATCGCGAGACAACACCTCCACCTGCGTGAAATGGCACCAGCCTCCGGCGAGGCCTCTAGCCCCCGGGATACGTGCCGGGTCGCACAGCGGAATCGGTCTGAAATAGCGCGTCATAATGCCGGGCCTAGACCCGCGACGGCCGTATCGCAAGTGGCAAAGCTTTGCTTGCCGCGGCGCAGCGCTGGCGCAAACAGGTTGCCCCCGCCGCTGGCCCATGGGCAGAATATCGTATGACTGTTGTTCTGCGCACCACCGAATTGGACCCGATCTTTCGCACCGCGCGCTTGACCTGCCGCCCGGTTGAGGCGTCGGATGCGCCGTTCTATGCGGATCTGTTTTCGCGGCAGGAACTGGTGGCGTATCGCCCTGATCCGACGCCATTTGATGCCGCGCGCAGTGCCACGCGCCTCGGTGAGGATTTGGCCCATTGGAAGCAACATGGCTTTGGCAGATGGGCCTTGGTCCATGCCGGTCGGACGGTCGGTCTGGGCGGCCTCAGCCTGAAATTCCAGTATCGCGGAATTAATCTCAGCTATCATCTTTTGCCCGATCTATGGGGGCAGGGGCTGGCCAGCGAGTTTGTTCGTGGCGCGCTGGATTATGCCGCGCTGTCCCTGAAGGCCCAGGAGGTCTATGGCCTTGTCCGCCCCGCCAATACGGCCTCGACCAGGGTCTTGGAGAAGGCCGGGTTCATCCATGCCGCCGAACATATGGTGAGCGGCGCCCCGATGACCGAGTTGCGCCTAAAGCTCCGGTAGCGCCTCAGCGGGCCAGCTTTGTACCGGCAAGGCGGCATCTTCGGGCATATCACCTCCCAGAAGCACCAGTCGTTCGGCTTCAAAGCTTTCGGCGAGCCAGAGCGCCAAGCTTTCGCCATCCAGGATATGGGTGGCGGGGCCTTCGACAGCATCCAAGACCAGTTTCGACGGGGCCCAGACGCTGATCTGTCCCTGCTTCATCGCCCAGTCGAGCTCAGTCCGGCTATCGACAACGACACAGCGATCATCGCGGGCGGCAAGGACCCAAGCGTTTTGTTCAATGGCCAGAAGTTCGATCCGTCGTTGTGGCATGCCATGGGCCGCCTGAGGGCGGGGCAGGTCGGCGGCGCCAACGCACACGATCACCGGCGCGCCGCTGCTTTCCAAACGATCCAAAAGTGCCGCCAGATCGGCCCGGGATATCGCGGTGTTTGAGAGAAACACGATCAGCGGGTGCGGCATTTCCTCGGTCAGAAGCCGCAGCTTCGGCTTCTCCGGCGCGCTACGAACAATCTCGACACCTAGGGCAAAGGGCCCCCGGTCAAGCTTCTCAATCCGAACAAAACAGCGCGCGGCCAGCGGGTGCGCCAGGATCCGCTCCGCGATGCGCGCGGCGAGGGTCTCCAGCAGATTCAGCCGTTCGGCGGCCAGTTCGATATCAATTGCCTCGACAATCGTGTCATAGGACAGGATCCGGTCCACATCGTCAGCGTCCGGGTCGGCCTCTGAGCGCACCTCGACCACCACATTAAAGCGGACACGCTGCGTGGTGCCGCGTTCGGCCTGGAACGCGCCGATTTCCACCTCGCGCTCATGATCGCTGAGACTAATCCGGTCGAGCGGACCCTCGGGGGCGGTCGCTTTAGCGCGCTCCGAGGGGTGGGCAAAGGCGAGGCGGGTTTCGTCAGTCATGATCACGCTCCGGCTGCAGCATGGGCCAATCTAACAAAGCGAGAGCGTCATGGCCCGCCTCAAAGGCGGCGGCAAAGCGCGTCAAAACGACCAGATAGATCAGTAGGCCTGACGATAGAAGATGTGAGTGCCGATCCGTGCGGTGCGAGGATAGACGCGCGCCCAACGAGGATTAACCGCCGTGGTATGATAATGCGTGGCGCCTTGCGTCAGGTTGCGCGGGCCGCCATCCAGCATGATCCGGGCGATTTGGCCCAGGCGGCGATGCACTGTGGTCTCGGTCACCCGTTCCGGGCGGCCATCGCAGGTATAGGTGAACTGGCAGGCATAGCGCTGACCCGTCCCTTGGTTGACCACGGCACAAACCGAATTGGGGTAATTGGCGTTGTCGACCCGGTTGAGGATCACTTCAGCCACGGCGTATTGGCCACGGATGCTTTCGCCACGGGCTTCGAAATAGAGCGCCTCGGTGAGGCATTGCAGATCACGGCCACCCCGGGCGCGCGGCATCGCATCAAGCGTGGCGGCATCATAGATCGCGCCCTGGCCATTGCGCACGCCATAATCGCGCGCAGTAAAGGGCGCGCCAATCCGGCGTGCGATCTGCGCTCACCGCGCCCAACGCGGCATGTTCTTCACCCATTAAGGAGGAGAGCCGAATGTTGATCCCTGCGGTTGGGTCGGTTGAAGAGCTTGCCGTCACATCGGCCATTGCGGCCCCGGCCCACAGCATAACGCCCGCCGCTGCTGCGGCAATTGCCTGTTTTCCCACCATCGATCCACTTTCGGGGGCTCCAGTGCCCCACCTGCATAGCTTCCAGCAAATTCAGCCCCGCCTCATAGAGGTAGGACCCAAAATCGTAAACCCGACCCTCAGTTTTGTGAGTGTCCTGTATGCGCCCCCCAATAGGTAGCGCTGTTCCCTTTAGGGAATCATTAGCCTCGCCTCATAACTACGCGTTAATTAGGGCAATTCTTTGTCCTGGACCGATAATTGTGCCGCCGCAAGCTTGGCGACCGGCACACGGAATGGTGAACAGGACACATAGTCGAACCCGGCTGTCCGTGAGAAGGCAATTGAGTCAGGGTGTCCGCCATGCTCGCCGCAGAGCGATAAGACCAGTTCCGGCCGCGCGGCGCGCCCGCGTTCGGCGCCAAGCAAGAGCAGTTCGCCGACACCATCGGTATCGAGCCGTTGGAACGGATCCTCCGGGAACACACCTTGGTGGACATAGGCCGACATGAACCGACCGGCGTCGTCACGGCTGAGCCCATAGGTCATTTGGGTCAAGTCGTTGGTGCCAAACGATAAAAAGGCGGAGCTTTCCGCGATTTCACCAGCGCGCAGCGCTGCACGCGGTGTCTCGACCATGACCCCAAGCCGATAGTCGAATGCGACACCTGTCTCGGCACGCACTGCCGCGGCAACCGCATCAACCCGGGCTTTGACCAACTCCACCTCGCGGCGGGCGCTGACCAGCGGGATCATGATCTCGGGCACAACAGGTGCTCCGCCGTCGCTAGCCGCAATGGTGGCCTCAAAAATGGCGCGCGCCTGCATGTCGTAGATTTCAGGCACGGTGATCCCCAAACGAACGCCCCGCATGCCAAGCATCGGGTTGAACTCCTGCATGCTTTCAATCCGCGATGCGACCCGGCTGACGGACATATCCATCGCCTCGGCCATCGCCCGGATGCCGTCACGCTCGGTCGGAAGGAACTCGTGCAATGGCGGGTCGAACAGACGGATGCATACGGGCTGCCCCTGCATGAGTTTAAAAAGCTCGGTGAAGTCCTTGCGCTGCATCGGTAAAAGCCGATCAAGCGCGGCGGTGCGGTCGCCCGGCTCTTCGGCAAAGATCATCTCGCGCATGACGGTCAGGCGGATCGGATCAAAGAACATATGTTCCGTGCGGCAAAGGCCGATCCCATCGACTCCAAAGCGTTGCGCAGCCTCGGCATCCTCGCGCGTATCGGCATTGGCGCGAATCCCGATATCACGGGCCTCATCGGCCCATTTCATCAGCGTTGCAAAGGCGCCGCCAAGCGCGGGTTCGATCATCTCGGCGGTCCCCGCTAGAACCTCGCCGGATGAGCCGTCAACGGTGATGACATCGCCCTCGTGGAAGACTTTCCGCCCGGGTACGGTCAGTGTTTTCTTACGGCTGTTCAGCTGCAACCGCGTGGCGCCCGAGACACAGGGTAAGCCGAGCCCGCGCGCGATCACCGCCGCGTGGCTGGTCATCCCGCCGCGCTCTGTCAGGATCGCTTGGGCCGCATGCATGCCACGGATATCCTCAGGGGAGGTGTCGCGCCGCACCAGGATACAGGCGTCGCCTTGCGCGGCGGCGGCTTGCGCGGCCTCGGAGGTGAAGACGATCTTGCCGGTCGCCGCTCCAGGCGCGGCGGCAATGCCCCGTGTCAGCATATCGCGTGGCGCCTTCGGGTTTACTTGGCGGTGCAAGAGTTGGTTCAAGGTGAATGGCGGGATGCGCAGCATTGCCTCACTTTTTGAGATCACCCCATCTTCAGCCAGCGCCACGGCAATTGCGACCTCCGCCTGACCGGAGCGCGGGCAGCGGACTGCATCCAGGATGAACAGCTCACCATTCATCAGGGTAAACTCAATCTGCAACTCTTCGCGCAACCGCGTGCGGATCAATGCGCCAGCTTCCCTAAGGGCCGCCACAGGCTTGGGGCAAGCATCTTCCAGCGCCGGGCCCCGCGCATCGCTTTCAACAAACTGCGCATTTTGCTCATCAAGCGCTGCGCGGCCCTGGCCTTGTGGCAGATAGCGTCCCGTCACTTGCGGCTTGCCGGTCTGCGCCGAAACAAATTGCATCACACCCGAGCCGCTGATTCCTTGACCAATGCCTAGCGCCATTTGCTGCACCACGAGCCCCAAGCCCGCATCTGCAGGCGCGCCTTGCGCCTGCCTTAGCAACCGTGCGGTCGTGCCTTCCCAAGCCCGCGCCATGGAGCGCAACACTTCCGTGAGTTGCACGCCTGGATCTTGCGGGAACGGCTCTTCGGTTTCGTCCTCGAAATAGGATTTGGCCAAGCGCGGGGTGATCGGTTCGTCGAAGATGTCTTCATCCAGCCGCAAAACGTCGACGGCGTAGGCTTTGATAAAACTCAGATAAAGCGCGTCGGCGGCATCTTGGCCATGGGTCTCGGCCAGACGCGCCGCCACCGCATCATTCATCCCGATATTCAACACTGTGCCCGGCCCGCCCCAATCGGCAGCTTGGCTCGACGACCGCACCGAAACCAACGCGCCGTCGCCAAAGACGCCCATCAAGGCCTGCATGTTCGGAAGCTTGCCTTTGGCAATCGACCGCACCGTGTCAAAGGGCAACGCCACCGACAACGGCACCGGCAAATCAAGCCGCACCAGGCGCTGCAGGCATTTCGCCCGGCTGCCATGACGCGTGGCTTTGATATCCGCCGTCGGCGTGATCTCGGTGAAATCTGGGGTCGTCAACATAAGGTGGGCACGTCCTTTGCAGGTGCAGCATAAGATACAACCCGCGCCGACTCTGTCTAGCTTTTCATCGCGAACAGCTGATTAAGGGCCGATAAGGATTTGTGCCCCAACCTATCTCGGAACGTGATGCCGCTACCCTTCGATATGCGACAGATCGGCCACTTGGGTGCAGATTTCGACGATTTGGTGCAGCAAATTCAGCCTGTTACGGCGCAAGACTTGGTTCTCAGCATTCACCTGAACCGCGTCAAAGAAGCCGTCAATCGGCCCTCTGAGATGTGCCATTTCGGTCATGGCTGTTGCGAAATCTTCGGCGTCTAGCGCGGGCGCGATGGCCTGTTCAGCTTGGTCGAGAGCGGCAAAAAGGGCGCATTCTTCGTCCGTTTCGGCGTATTTCACGTCCGCGCCATAGCGGTACTCGACGCCATCGGCCGCCTCGGCTTGGCTCAAGATATTGGCGGCGCGTTTGTAGCCTTGCAACAGATTGCCACCCTCGTCGCTCTCCAAGAACGCGGCGAGGGCGCGGGCGCGCATCACGATGAGGGTGAGATCGTCATGGCCAGGCATCGCCAAGCACGCGTCGATGACATCGTGGCGGATGCCTTCGTCGCGGAGATGCACTTTCAGCCGGTCATGGAAGAATGCCAGGAGGTCCGTCGAGATATCGGGCACCAGATCACCAACGGTGCGCAGGAGCGAACCCTCGCCGGTCTCAGGCTCGTCTTTGCCATTGTCGCGGATGACATTCATGACCGCTTCGAAGGCCGCGCCAAACACGCCATGAGCAGCGATCGCTTGCAGAACATCTTCCAGCGCTGCGATTTCGGCTTCCTTGGCCCCGCTGCGGTTGATCGCGATTTTATGTTTCAGGATCTGGCTGTCGATGAACCGGTCCAGATTGATCCGGCGATCCCCGCCGAGCACGATCCGAATGATGCCCAATGCCGCACGGCGGAGCGCGAACGGATCTTTTGAGCCTGTGGGTTTTTCGTCGATCACCCAGAACCCGGTGAGCGTGTCGATCTTATCGGCCAGCGCGACAGCAACCGAAAGCGGTGCCTCAGGCAGATCGTCGGACGGTCCAAGGGGCGCGTAGTGATCTTCGGCCACGGCGGCGATCTCAGCGGAGAAGCCCGCGGCCTCGGCATAATACCGGCCCATAAGACCTTGAAGCTCCGGTAACTCATAGACCATTGCGGTGCTTAAATCGGCCTTGGCGATGCGCGCAGCTTGTTCGGCCTGATCCGCCTCGGCCCCAACCACCGGGGCGATTTCTCGCGCCAGGGCGGCGATCCGGTCGATCCGGGCGGCTTGCGTGCCAAGTTCGGCATGGAAGGTGACATTGCCAAGCTGGTCGAGCCAGGGCTGCATGCCTCCGCGCGCGACGCGCAAATCGTTCTCCCAGAAGAACTTCGCATCCGAAAGCCGGGCTGCCAGAACCTTCTCGTTGCCCGCGAGGATCGTCTTGCCCTGATCCGCCGTTTCCCGGTTCGCGACCGTGATAAACCGCTCGATCCGCCCGGTCTTCGGGTTCCGGACAGAGAAGAATTTCTGATGTTCCTTCATCGAGGTCTGCAGCACCTCAGGCGGCAGATCGAGGAAATCCGCGCCGATTTGCCCCATCAGCACGACGGGCCATTCCACCAGCCCCGCGACCTCGGCCAGAAGCCCGGGGTCCTCGACCACTTCCAACCCGGCTGCAAACGCCATATTGGTCGCGTCGTGCCAGATATGCTCGGCGCGTTCCTCGGCCGAGAGGATGACCTTGGCCTGCTTCAGCTTCGCTTCATAATCGGCAAAGGCGTTCACCGCGAATGCCCCCGGCGCCATAAAGCGATGGCCTTTAGTGGTGTTGCCAGAGGCGATGCCGTCGACGTCGAATGCGACAGTCTCGGACCCGTCCTCCGCGCTCAAGATGCAGAGGATCGAATGCAGGGGGCGGACCCATCTGAGCGGCCCGTTGCCCCACCGCATGGATTTCGGCCAAGGGAAATTGCGGATGACCTGCGGGATGACCTCGGCAATGATCTCTGCCGCTGGGCGCCCTGGTTTTTCGATTGTGGCGAAGTAGAAGCTGCCCTTCTTTTCTTCCCGCAATTCAAGCTGCGCTTTGCTCAGCCCAGTGGAGCGCAAGAACCCGTCCAGCGCCTTTTCCGGCGCATCGGCCCGGGGGCCGCGCCGGACTTCTTGCAGCATGGGGGAGGCGTCAAGCAGCCCTTCGATGGTCAGCGCCAATCGCCGCGGCGTCGAAAACGCGCCAGCGCTGGCATAGGTCAGGCCAGCCTCGACCAAGCCGTCAGTCACCAGCTTTTTCAAGTCTTCCGCCGCGCGGCGTTGCATCCGGGCGGGGATTTCTTCGGAAAACAGCTCCAACAACAGGTCAGGCATCAGTCTCAGTCCTCTCAGGCGCGGGCGGGCAGCCCGGGGGCAGCGGGTCACCGGCAAAGGCGGCCTCGCCACAGGCGTTGATCTGCGGCCAGGCGTAGCCACGCCCGTCGCCTGTCACCGCCACAATCTGGTCAATTCCGTAAGGGGTGTTGGCCTCACCCAAAAAGGCAAGGGCGGAGCCGTCTTCCAACGCCGCCCCGATTTCAGCGGCATCGAAGCAGTCGAACCAACCGGGTGCCACGAGCGGCGCGGCATCTTCGTAGGGTTCAAAGCTCTCCGTCAGCGTCGCCAAGCTGATCGGTGTCGTGAAACAGGCGCGAAACCGAAGCGGCGAGCTCTCGGCATCAATCCCCTCGAAATCCTCGATCAAAAGCGGCTCAACCACGCCGGAAAACCCTGTTAGCCGAATCTCGGCCGCAGGCGCATCCGCCAAAACCGGCTCGTAATAGGCGCGGGTTTGGAACCACCACAGCGCGGCGCCAAAAACTGCCGTCGAGAGAACGATGAGGGAGGCCATGATTTTTCCGTTCATGCGACCGCAGGGGTCCAACCGCCCGCCTCGGTCATCACAAACGCATCGGCGCATTGTTTTGCCAGCGCCCGGACGCGGCCAATATAGGCCTGCCGCTCGGTCACGCTGATCACGCCGCGCGCATCAAGCAGGTTGAAGATATGGCTGGCCTTGATGCATTGGTCATAGGCGGGGTGCGCCATGACGATCCGTTTGCCGGTCTTTGGGTCGTGATGTTCTTCGGCGAGAATGGCTTGGCACGCGTCTTCTGCCTCTTCGAACTGCTTCAGGAGGACATCGGTGTTGGCGACATCGAAGTTCCAACGGCTGTATTCTTGCTCTGTCTGGCGGAATACATCGCCATAGCTGAGCGGGATCGGTGCGGCAGGGTCGTTAAACGGCATATCCATCACATGATCGATGCCCAGCACATACATCGCCAAGCGTTCCAACCCATAAGTCAGCTCGCCCGAAACCGGCTTACAGTCATGACCGCCGACTTGTTGGAAATAGGTGAACTGGCTCACCTCCATCCCGTCGCACCAGACCTCCCAACCAAGGCCCCAGGCGCCCAGTGTTGGACTTTCCCAGTCATCCTCGACAAAGCGGATGTCATGCAGCGCCATATCGATCCCGATCGCCTCAAGGGAGCCGAGATAGAGCGCCTGTAGATCGGGCGGCGAGGGTTTGATCAGCACTTGATACTGATAATAGTGCTGCAACCGGTTCGGATTCTCGCCATAGCGCCCATCGGTCGGTCGCCGCGACGGCTGTACATAGGCTGCGGCCCAGGCGTTCGAGCCAAGGCTGCGGAGCGTCGTGGCCGGGTGAAACGTGCCCGCGCCGACCTCCATGTCATAGGGCTGCATGATCGCGCAGCCCTTTTCGGCCCAATAGCTTTGCAGCCTCAGGATGATCTCCTGAAAACTCTTCGGGTGGACAAGCGCAGACATGGCAGGATTCCGGGGTTGAACAGGCTCGCGCTTCCATACGTGTGCCCCCCGCGAGGGTCAATTGCCGCGCCGCGCATATTTCGAGTGCGAATCCTGTGGGCTTTGGTAGTTTGCCGCCGATAAGAAACGGGCATTATGGCCCGGATAACCGACGATACGGGGTCTATTTTGATGAAACGCGGTTTTACGCAGGTCTGTCTTGCGATTGGGATTGCTTTATGTGTGGCGGCATTTGCCGCCGGTGGTGCGGCGGCACAGGAACGCGTTTGGGTGCAGATCGAGGCGCATCCCGATCTGGCCACCGCCGAGAGCCGGGTGCGGGCCTATTCACGGCTGATCGACAATGTGAACGGCTACCGCCTGGCCTCCGGTTGGTATGCGGTCGCGCTTGGGCCCTTCGGCCCGGCAGATGCCAATCAACAGTTGCGCGCCCTCCAGGCTCAGGGATTGATCCCACGCGACAGTTATATCGAATTGGGCACCATCTATCGGCAGCAATTCTGGCCCATAGGTGCCAATACCCTGACGGCGCAGCCGGTAACGCCGGCGACGCCAACCGCGCCCGTCGTCACGGCTGAGCCAGCGGCGCCGATCGTGCCGGCGGCCCCTTTGGATGAAACCGTGTCCGAGGCGCGGCAGTCCGAACGCGCGCTGGATCGCCCCGCACGTGAAGCATTACAGATCGCGATGCAGTGGTTTGGGTTCTACAATTCGGGCATCGATGGGGCGTTTGGCCCCGGCACCCGCCGCGCCATGACGGATTGGCAAACGGCAAATGGGTTTGAGCCGACCGGCATCTTGACCACGCGCCAACGGGCGCAGTTGTTGGACGCTTATGCTGGTGAGTTGGCGGCGCTTGGAATGGAACCGGTGCGGGATGAACGCGCCGGGATCGAGATCAACCTGCCGATGGCGATGATCCAATTTGACCGGTACGAATACCCGTTTGTGCATTTCACGAGCCGCGACAATTCCGGTGTTCAAGTCTTGCTGATCTCGCAAACCGGCAACCGCGCGACGCTCGCGGGGCTTTATGAAATCATGCAAACGCTCGAGGTTGTGCCGTTGGAAGGCGAGCGTGAACGGCGGAATGACAGTTTCGTTCTGACCGGCCAAAGCGCCAGTCTGCGGTCGCACACCGCGGCGCGGCTGCAAGACGGCCAAGTGAAAGGGTTCTCGCTGATCTGGACACCGGAACGCGACGCGCAGATGGCGCGCGTTTTGCCGATGATGGAGCAGAGCCTGACCTTCCTCGACGGGGCGCTGGACCCTGGGGCGACCGATCCGACCACGGAGCAGGGCATCGATCTCGTCTCGGGTCTGGAGGTGCGCCGCCCGGATATCAGCCGCTCAGGTTTCTATATCAGTGCAGAGGGCGCGGTTTTGACCACGACCGAGGTGATCGGCCAGTGCACACGGCTTTTGATCGACGACGTGCATGAGGTGGAACTGACCTATCGCAATGATGATCTGGGCCTCGCGGTTTTGCGGCCGCGGAGCCAGCTTGCACCGATGTCCTACGCGACTTTCGCGCCTGCACCGGCGCGGCTTCGCTCTGACATTGCCGTGGCGGGTTTCCCATTCAACGGCGCGCTTAGCACCGCCTCGCTGACCTTCGGGACCTTGGCGGATCTGAGCGGTTTGAATGGCGAAGATACCATTCAGCGGCTGGACATCTCAGCAGCGGAGAGTGAGGCGGGCGGCCCGGTTCTGGACGCAACTGGCGCCGTGCTTGGCATGGTTTTGCCGGGCGATGGCTCGGGCCGGGCGCTGCCCGAAGGGGTCAGTTTCGCGCTGCGCGGAGATCAACTGAACACGGTTCTGGCTGAGGCAGGGATCACGCCCGCTATGGCCCCGGGCGGGCAAGCGCTGGGCCGTGAGGCCTTGGCCCGGCTTGGTGCGAATATGACCGTCTTGGTGAGTTGCTGGAACTGAACCGCGTCAGGCTTTGACCGGCTTCCCGGCGATATAGGTCTGTGCAATTGCGCGGTCATCGCCCATCATGATCGTCGGGAACACCGCCTCCCAAATATCATCGGCGCGGGCCGCTCGTTGCGCAATGGCTGGCGTTGAAGTGAGGTCCAGCACGATCAGATCGGCCTCCATGCCTGGCGCTAGAGTTCCGATCTGATGTTCCAACCCAAGGGCCTTGGCCGAGCCTTGCGTTGCCAGCCAGAGAAGCTGACTTGGGTGTAAGGCTTGGCCGCGCAACTGGGCGACCTCATACGCCGCCGCCATGGTGCGCAGCATGGAGAAGGACGAGCCTCCGCCGGTATCCGTCGCCAGACCGACCCGCAACCGCGCGGTGAGCGCCATATCAAAGAGCCCTGAGCCGATGAACGTGTTCGAGGTGGGGCAGTGGATCAGCGCCGCGCCAACCTCTGCCAAGCGGTCAATCTCGCGCGGCTCCAAATGGATCGCATGCCCAAAGAGCGCGCCGGGGCCGAGAAGCCCGTGCTGCTCATAGGTGTCGAGATAATCGCGCGCCTCCGGAAAGAGCGATTTGGCCCAAGCAATCTCGTCTGTTTGCTCGCTCAAATGGGTCTGCATCAAGCACTCCGGGTGCTCGGCCCAAAGCGCGCCCAGGGCCGAGAGTTGCTCCGGCGTCGAGGTTGGCGAAAACCGCGGCGTGATCACATAGCTGAGCCGGCCCTGGCCATGCCACCGCTCCAACAGGGCTTTGCTGTCGTCATAGGCTGATTGAGCGGTATCGCGGAGTCCGTCCGGCGCGTTCCGGTCCATGCAGGTCTTTCCCGCAAGCGCTCGCACGCCCCGGGCTTGGGCTTCGCCGAAAAACGCATCGACGCTCTCGGCGTGGATCGTACAATAGCTGGCGACCGTCGTGGTGCCCGCCGCAAGCGTCAGGTCGAAATACCGCGCGGCGACCTCGGTAGCATAGGCCGGGTCGCCAAAGCGCATCTCTTCGGGGAAGGTATAGCGGTTCAGCCAGTCGATCAGGCGCAGACCCCACGAGGCGATGATTGCGGTCTGCGGATAATGGGCATGGGCGTCGATGAAGCCCGGCAAGATCAGCGCATCACCATGATCGACGACTGCCGCCGCCGGATACGCCGCGCGCAAGCTGTCAGCGGTGCCGACCTCAGCAATCAGGCCATCGCGGAGCAATACCGCGCCATGACGCGTGTGATTGGCCGCCTCTGCATGCTCGGCAAACGGGTCGCCGGTGAAGCGAAGGGTCTGGCCCAGAAGGAGTATGTCGGACATCTCGCGCACCTGATGGTTGCAGTTTTTCCCGCGCCTGTCATAGCGATGAGGCGTGGCCTATGTTAGGCCAAAAGCGAAAGATGTCAGGTGAGGTCGGGCATGGCGGACGAGGCGGATGACATCCTGTTAGAGGAAAAAGACAGCTACGCGCTGGATGAATCGCTGCGCGGGCAGGTGCGCCGCGCGGTGCTGGCGGAGGATTTGGCCGCTATCGACGCGTTGATGGAGCCGCTCCACCCGGCGGATATCGCGGACCTTTTGGAGCAGATTTCCGGCGCCGAGCGTGAGGCGCTCTTGCATCTATGGTCCGCTGGCGTCGACGGCGAAGTGCTCTCGGAACTGGATGAAAACCTCCGCGAGGAGGTGATCTCCTTCCTGCCCGATCATGTGCTCGCCGAGGCGGTGCGTGAGCTTGACAGTGACGATGTCGTCGATCTGGTCGAGGACCTCGAAGATCACCAGCAAGAGGCCATCCTCGGCGCGCTGGACGATGCCGACCGGGCCGCCGTCGAAGAGGCGCTGAGCTTCCCGGAGGACTCTGCTGGCCGTTTGATGCAGCGCGAGGTGGTGCGCGCGCCTGAGCATTGGACCGTCGGCGAGATGATCGATCATCTGCGGCATCACAAAGCCGATTTGCCGGAGCAATTCTATCATGTGATCCTGGTCGATCCGCGGATGAAACCCACCGGCTATGTGACGCTTGGCCGGATGTTGTCCACGCCGCGTGATACGGAACTGACCGAGATCACCGAAGACAGTTTTCGGGTCATCCCGGCGACCCAACCGGAGGAAGAAGTCGCGTACGCCTTCAACCAATATCACCTCATCTCGGCCCCGGTTGTCGATGATGATGGTCGTTTGGTGGGCGCCATCACAATTGATGATGCGATGGCGGTTCTGGATGCCGAGGCCGAAGAGGATATCCTGCGCCTGGCGGGTGTGGGCGAGGGCAGGCTCAGCGACCGGATCATCGATACAACCCGGCGGCGGTTCCCTTGGCTTGCGGTGAACCTCGTCACGGCGATCCTGGCGTCTCTGGTGATTGCGCAGTTTGAGGCGGCGATTGCACAATTGGTGGCGCTGGCCGTACTAATGCCGATCGTCGCTTCGATGGGCGGGAATGCGGGGACACAAAGCCTGACGGTCGCCGTCCGCGCCATTGCGACCAAGGATTTGACTCGCTCCAACTTGATGCGGGTGATCGTGCGAGAAGCTGGTGTCGGCTTGATCAACGGACTGATTTTCGCGGTCGTGATGGGGGCGGTTGGGCTGATCTGGTTTGGCTCGATGGCGCTTGGTGGCGTGATTGCCTTGGCTATGGTGATCAACCTCTTGGTCGCGGGGCTGGCGGGTATTTTGGTGCCCGTCACGCTTGATCGGTTCGGCGTTGATCCGGCGCTTGCATCGGGGGCGTTTGTGACCACCGTGACTGATGTGGTGGGCTTTTTCGCGTTTCTCGGACTGGCGGTCTTGGTGCTTTTGTAGCGGCTGAGTCAGCCCGGAATGTCCAAAGTGATGTTCCGACCGTTTTTCACATATTGCAGACTGTCTTCGCCAATCGCAGCCACCCGACCGCCATCGACCCGATCGCCAACGCCAACCCGCACAAACCGACCCGAAGGCAAACGCACCAATGCGCGGCGGTTCGACGGCGTGCCAGAGACTCCGATTAGATTGACATTGCGGAGGTTGATCGCGTTCCGATCCGTGGCGGCCCGTGCAACGGTAGCCGTTGAGGGGATGGATGGTTGCACGGTTGCCGGCGCGCTGGCTTGTTGAACGGCCGCCGTGCTGGCGCCGCTGCTTGCAGTGCTGCGGGTGGCCCGTGCGACGATCTCCCCGATATCGCCCGGACGGATCGCGGGCATGCGAGAGGAGGCGACAGCCAAGCCGCTGGCTTGAATGATCTGCGCATCATCCGTGGTGTTGCGCCCCGTCAGAGCATTGGCGTCAAAGGTCGCGCCTGGTGTGCCGCTTGAGGCTTCCGGTGTCGTCTCGGTTGCGAGCGTGCGGGCGGCTAGCGCCAATTGCTGCACCGATGGCGGCCGCTCGGTTGGGCGTCGGCTGGACAGTTCGCTGATCGTGAATCCGCCGAGACGTTGGCGCTCGCGCCGTTCGGCAAGATCGCCAGGACGGGGCGTGGGTTGAAAGGCCGCCAAAAGGGTCGCATTCACATCAAGATCAGGCTGTGTTGCTTCGCCCTCCGCCGGCGTTGGGTCGGGTCCGCCTGCACGGGGGACCGGTTGGATCGACGGTGTGCCGGCAAAGATCCGCACGCCATCCGCCGTCGTCGCGCCCTCTGGTGTTGGTATGACCAGACCATCGGGGCCGAGGGCAAAACTGGTACCGAACGGGGCGGGCGAGGCATAGCTCCGAGTGACCTCAGGGATCACGTCCGGCGCCGGAATGGCAAGCGCATCATGGGTCACGACAACCGGGTCGATGGCGGCCATGTAGATCTCATCTTCCAGGCCGGGATCAACGAAAATCGGCTGCTCTGGTGGGCGCTGCCAGATCCCGGTCGAGGCGTAGAGCGCCTCTGTTTCTTCGGCGGACGGCAGCAACGTTTCTGGATCGACTGGTGTCGGGCCGAGATCAATATCGGCGTCGATATCTGGCAGGTCGGCCTGGGTATCGACGTCATTGAGGTCCGGCGCGGCGGTGGGTTCAACGGGGTCCGGCAGCGCGTCTGCCTCTGGGTCGAGTCGCGCCAACGTGTCGTTCCGGTCCACCGATGCCGGGGCGCTGACGGTGGCCGATGGGGCCGAATGCTCGGGTGATGTGGCAATCTCCACATCGGGAGCGGTGCGACCCAACAACCTGGCCACCGTGCTGTCGGGCAAAAACAGCGCCGACCATACGGCGATCAGGGCCAAGATCAGCAACAGAACCAGTGTCAAAACAAGCCCCGTGCGGAACGACGGGCCTGTGCCAGATGGTGCGCGCCGGGCCAGAAGCCCCCCATTATCGATGGGTCTCCCGCTGCGGGATCGGTGTCTGCTGGTTTCGTTCGGCCAGCCCCGGCGGTGAGAGCGGCGATGGGCGCTGCATCTTCTCTCTGATCGGTTGCGGGGGCGTCGGGCGACGGGTTGCCCATTCGCGTGTCCGCTGCCGGTGATAGGCGGCGGCCAGGCACGCTGCTGGCGTAAGCCGCGGGAGACCGCGTGGGTGCTGAAATGCCGGTGGGCGTGTCGGTTGATTGTGGCTCGACCGGCTCTGCGGTCAGGCCAGTGCTGGGCGTCGGCGGCGTGTCGTCCCCCGGCTGGGCGGCTGATTGCGCTTGTTCCGCTTCTTGCGGAACGTTGGTCAATCCGATGCGGCTTGGTCTTGTACCAACCAAGCGGCCCGGCTCGGCATCGGGCGCAGGGGCCTTGCCGCGTCTGGCACCGAAACCGCTTGGCATCTGTAGCGGCGGTTCTTGCTGGGATCGGCGCGGAGCGCGGGATTTCATCACCGGCGCGAGCGTATCGCTGTCCGCATCGTCTGATGGTTCAGGTTCCGTCCCTACATCGGCGTCGGTTGCCGCGGGCGCTGGGTCATCTTCCTGATATGGCTCCTGCGGATCGGCTGATTCCGACATATCTTCTGCGGAGTGTTCCTGTTCCGGCAGAACTGGTGACAACACTTCCGGTTCAAGCACGACCTCGGGTTCTGGCACTGGGTCCGGTTCGGGTGCGGGCGGTGTCCAGGTATCTGGACCAATCGCCAAGCCGGTATCCGGCAGGTCCAGCCCTTTGGCATCATCGGCCAATTGAAACAATGGCACGCCGGGGAACTTCTCGACCGGCGGCGATGCGGCAAAGCCAACACCGTTAAACCCGTGCTCGCGGGCAAACCCCTCTGCCTCATCCAGCGTTTCGCGGGCAACGATGGCCAAGACGGCGCGTCCACCGCCCAGATCCCGCCAGTCATAGGCCAGATCGGCCACCTCATAAGGGGTCAGACCTTCCAACCTGCCAGGGATGCTGGCAGACCCGCCAAGACCATCCAGCTCAGTGTAAAGGATCTGATCGTCTGGCAGGATCAAGAGTGTCGGAAAATCTGTCCCGCCACGGGCTTCGCCCAGGGCCTGCAACTCGGCAAGCGCACCGCCCAGATCGAGCACATCCAACCCGGTATCTCCGATAAGCGCCCAATGGCCCGCCTCCTGGCGATGGGCCAAGGCTATGCCTTCCGGCGACAGAAACAGCGCAAACTCGACAGTCACGGGTGACCTCAATCCACGGAGCCACCGGGCAGCGGCTCCTCCCTAACGCCGATCTTTATAGCAGGAAATCGCTTGTGGAAACCACAACGCAACACATCTCGGATGCGGACCGGCGAAGATCATCCTAGGGTGGATTTCGATATGACAAAAGAGGCATTCCAAAGATGAAATATCTTGTTCTGAGCATGGCGGTTTTCCTAGGCGGCGCAGCGGTCGCTTCGGCGGAAGAGATCGCGACGATGACGATTCATGGCCAGGGCGAGATCGCCGTGACGCCAGATATGGCGACCCTACGGCTTGGCGTCGTGACCGAAGCGGAAACGGCTGGCGCGGCGCTGGCGGCCAACAGCGCTGATCTGGCAGCGGTTTTGGACACGCTTGGCACCGCCGGCATTGAGGCGCGAAACATTCAAACTTCGCAGCTTTCAATCCATCCGATCTGGTCTGACCACATGTCCAGTATCTCGGATGGCAGAGATCGTCAGATCACCGGGTTTACCGCGACCAATGAATTGTCCGTCCGCGTCCGCGATTTGGAGAAACTGGGTGATGTGCTGGATGCTGTAGCCGCGCAAGGCGCGAATACGATGCGCGGATTGTCCTTCGGGCTCAGCGATCCCGACCCGGTGACTGAAGAGGCCCGCTTGGCGGCCGTGGCCGATGCGCAAGCGCGCGCCACGTTACTGGCCGGGGCCGCAGAGGTCGAGATTGTCGGTATCCACCGCATTGAGGATAGCACCGGCGGCATGAGCCCGGCGGGCAGGGCAGAATTTGGCATGTTGGCCCGCGATGCCGTGCCAATTGCCGAGGGCGAGGTCACCGTCTCGGCGACGGTGACCATCATCTATGAAATCGACGGCTAGTTAGCTTGTCGCTTTGGCCAGGGCCTGATCCAGATCGGCGATCAGGTCCTCGGCATTCTCGATCCCGATAGAGACCCGCACCACATTCGGTGCCGCGCCTGCGGCTTCCTGCTGTTCCGGCGTAAGCTGCCGGTGCGTGGTCGAGGCCGAATGGATGATCAGCGAGCGTGTGTCGCCCAGATTGGCCACATGGGAGAATATCTCCAAACTGTCGACGAGTTTCACACAGGCCTCATAACCGCCTTTCACTGCGAAGGTGAAAAGCGCACCAGCGCCTTTCGGGCAGACCTTCTCAATGCGGCTGTAATAGGGGGAGCTTTCAAGTCCGGCATAGGTCACGAAATCGACGCGCGGGTCGGCTTCGAGCCATTTCGCGATTTTCACCGCGTTTTCCACATGGCGCTCCATACGCAGGCTGAGCGTCTCGGTGCCCATCAACGTGTAATGCGCGGCTTGCGGGTTCATCGTCATGCCGAGATCGCGCAATCCGATGGCGATGCCGTGGAAGGTGAAGGCGAGGGGCCCAAAGGTCTCGTGGAACCTTAGACCGTGATAGGCAGGCTCCGGCGCGCTGAGCGACGGGAATTTGTCCGATGCGGACCAATCGAAATTGCCCGAGTCGATAACGCAGCCGCCGGTGACGGTGCCATTGCCAGTCAGGTATTTCGTGGTCGAATGCACGACCAGCGTCGCGCCTTGTTCAATCGGGCGGCAGAGATAAGGGGTGGCCGAAGTGTTATCGACGATGAGCGGAAGACCCGCCGCATCGGCGATATCCGCGATCGCGCGCAGATCGGTGATATATCCGCCGGGATTGGCGATGCTCTCGCAGAAGACGGCGCGGGTGTTCTCATCAATCGCCGCGTGCACCGCGTCCAGATCGTCGAAATCCACAAAGGTCGCGGACCAGCCGAAGCGCCGGATGGTCTGACTGAACTGTGTGACAGAACCGCCATAAAGTCGGGTCGATACAACGACATTCCGACCCGGCTCCATCAGTGGGAACAGCGCCATAATCTGCGCGGCATGGCCTGAGGAACAGCACACCGCGCCGACGCCGCCTTCCAGCGTCGCCAGGCGTTCTTGGAGAACGGCAACGGTGGGGTTGGTCAGGCGGGAATAAATGTAGCCGACCTCTTGTAGGTTGAAGAGTGCGGCGGCGTGATCGGCGTCACGGAACACATAGGCCGTGGTCTGATAAATCGGCGTCTGCCGCGCGCCTGTGGCCGGGTCGGGCCGGGCACCGGCGTGAATTTGCAGTGTGTCGAAGCCGTAGCTGGGTCCGTCAGTCATGAGTGTTCCTCCCTGGAAAAGCAGTGGTTGGCGACAGCTTTAGGGCAAGCCGGACAATGCGACAACGTCATCACATTCATAAAGAACATGTGCGCTTGTCGGGTTGGCCGGGGAGGACGAGGGTTTGTCGATCCTTTGCCCGGGTAGAAAAACCGTCTCGCTGAGAGCCAGTGTTTTGAACGCTTTGCCTCGACGCTCATGATTAGGAGTATCGCCAGACGGCAGTCGGCGTCAGAGTGCCCGCGACATCGGTGTATGCCTTTGCCCCTAGACCTCCGCCGTCGGTTACGGCATTACCGATGCAACGTGCTTATGCCTGATCCGGAGGCCCCGATGCTCACTTTCCTGAAACGTCTTGTGACATGGTGGCATGGCCAAACCATCGGCACGCAGCTTCTGACATGGCGCAAAGGGCGGAAGGTTGGCGAAGACGAGGCCGGCAATATCTTCTACCAAACCAAGGATGGCAGTCGCCGTTGGGTGATTTTCAATGGTGAGGCCGAGGCCAGCCGAGTCAGCCCAGAATGGCATGGGTGGCTGCATCATACCTGGGATGAGCCGCCAACAGACCGGCCCGTGGTGCATAAGCCCTGGGAAAAGCCGCATCTGCCAAACCTGACGGGAACCGCCGAAGCTTATGCCCCCGCAGGAT
Organism: Fontisubflavum oceani; assembly: GCF_030407165.1. Classification (GTDB taxonomy): domain Bacteria; phylum Pseudomonadota; class Alphaproteobacteria; order Rhodobacterales; family Rhodobacteraceae; genus Rhodophyticola; species Rhodophyticola oceani. The sequence continues at coordinate 3,333,987 of NZ_CP129111.1, read as the reverse complement.
CGCTTCGCCGGGCCGAACCAGAAGAGCGGCGGGACTATGAGGCTTGGAGCCCGGAATAAGCTGATGGCTTAGCGCAGGGAGCGTCCGATGTCTGAAAACACCACCACCGAGATCGCCGTGGGCGGCGTTGTCCTGGCCGCAGCGGTCGGATTTTTCGTCTATGCCGTGCAGGCCACGGGGTTTGAGCGCGATACCGGGAGCTATGAACTGACCGCATCGTTCCGCTCGGTTGAGGGGATTGGCGTTGGCACCGATGTCCGTCTTGCGGGTGTCCGCGTCGGGTCGGTCACCGACCTGTCCCTTAATGAGACGACATATCGCGCCGACACCACCTTCACGGTGCTCGATAGCATCGAGATCCCTGACGATAGTGCGATCTCGATTGCCTCCGAAGGCCTATTGGGCGGGGCCTTTGTTGAGATTGTGCCGGGCGGGTCGCCCTTCGCATTGGAAGAGGGTGGGGAGATCATCGACACGCAAAGCTCGGTCAGCCTGATCACGCTTCTCTTGCGGTATGTCGGCGGCGATGGGACCGGTTCCCAATGAGGCTTGCCCTGATCGCGTTGACACTCGCGCTGTGGCCGCTGACGACCGGTGCGCAGCAGAATGATGATCTGGGGACCTTTCTGCAGGACCTTGGCGATGGCGTGCGGTTGGAGCAGCGGCCCAATCTGAACGCGTCGACATCTGTTTCGGCGCCAAATGTTGCCCCGGCCGATGGCGCGATCTTGCGCGCGCTCGACAAGACCTTGGGTCGGCCAACGGATATTGAGCTTTCCAACGGGCAGGCTGTGGTCTTTGGCCGGATTGCGATCCGGATGTTCGAATGCCGCTATCCGATCGACAATCCATCGTCGGACGCCTTCGCCCATGTCCAGGTGTTGGATTTGGAAGGCACAGAGTTGTTTGACGGCTGGATGGTCGCGTCCAGCCCCGCGCTCGTCGCGCTTGAGCACCCGCGCTATGATGTCTGGGTTCTCAGGTGCAACACGTCCTGAACCGGAACTGGCATCGGTTGCGCTAGAAAATCAGCCGCCCATCCCAAGGCGCGTTCCAAACGTTTGTGATAGTCAGCGCGTGGTATCTCTACCGCGCCCATCCGGATCAGATGGTCGGTTACGAACTGCGTATCGAACAGTTGGAACCCGCCATAGCGCAGGCGGCTGACCAGATAGGCCAGCGCGATTTTCGACGCATCTGGCCTGCGCGAGAACATGCTTTCGCCAAAAAACGCAGCCCCCAACGTGACGCCATAGACACCGCCAACCAATTCCGTCCCATCCCAGACTTCGAGGGAATGGGCGTAACTTGCGGCGTGAAGTTGTTGATAGAGCGCGAAAATTTCGGCGTTGATCCACGTCTCTTCCCGATCTGCGCACCCTTCTACGGTGGCGGCAAAATCGCTGTTCACCCGGATATCAAACGGCTCGGCCTTGATCCGCCGCGCCAAGCTGCGCGACATGTGGAACCCATCAAGCGGCAGGATGCCCCGGCGCTGCGGATCGACCCAGAAGAGATCGGGGTCGTTGCGCCCCTCTGACATCGGAAAAATACCCGCCGCATAAGCGCGGAGCAGAAGATCGGCCGTCAGGGCCGGGCGGTGGGTGGGGCGCACATCATGGGGCATTGATGGGATGATAAGGCGGTGCCGCGAAAAAATCTCGCATGTTTTTCTTAAAGATAGGTCGGGTGTTTTCGGTCACCGAAGGTCCGTTTTGCAAGGCGGGTTTTCCGTTGGTCCTTGAACGGAAAACGCCAACTCTCATGCTGATGAAAACCTGGTCCGGTGCGTCTTTCAGGGCGTGCAGGCCCTAAGCGCAACCGTCCAGCCAGACATCTCTCTGGCCGTCGGGGCGGCAATACCCTGATACAAGCCGCGCGATCCGCGAGCGCTTCATCTTCTTCAAGCAATCGATATTGGCCTGGTGCGATAAGGACAGCCAAAAGACGATGATATTCCTGATCGGAAAGCTCCGAAGGAGGTCGGCCATAGATGCTTTGACTGGAATGGAAGAGGCCCGTCATCCACCCATCGGGACCGAGCCCCATCTCGACAGTATCAAGCCAGAGTGCAAGGATTTGCTCTTTGCTCAGACGGCTCTCCAGACCGAAAGCGAAACCGGTCTGGCGTATTTTGCCAATGCCCGGGCGAAATTCCTCGAAGCCCAGTCGTTTGGAAACGGATTGGGAAATGGTCGTCAAACCGGCCCCTTCTGTGGAAAGATCAATGCCGCCATGTTCCAGATAGCCAGGATCCTGCACCAAAATGAGCTGTCGGAGGCGTTCGGCACCCAAGTCCTCCGGCCCCCGTCCATCTGCAATCAGAGCATTCGCGCGCGTTGCGTATTCATCCGACTGACGAACAGCATCCCAAAATCCAAAAGCGCCGTAGCCGAGCACCCCGGCAAAGAAGAGGCCGAGTGCGAGCGTTGCTATCTTGAATACTCTTTTCATGACTGTCCTTGAAATCGGCCCTCAGCGTCGGGCGGAGGGTTGGTCACCGTTCATAGGGCATTGGTGGGATGAAAGGGCGGTGATGTGAAAAAATCCCGGATGTTTTTCGCAAAGATGGTGGACTGTTCCAGGTCGCCCAGAGTCCGCTTTGCGGACGGACCGGACTTACGCTCCAAATCGCGACGGAACCACGCTTCAAACCCGTGCGACAACGGCAAGCTCCCCTGCTTCTGGCGTCCAGGGGTCTCCGGTCCTGACATCAAGAAGTGCCGTTACGACCATTCCCGCTTCGCGCACGTCGCGCGAGATCGTCTCGGGATCGAAGTACTGCATCCAGTTGAAAATCTCGAACCGGCGTTCCGGCGTCACGATCAGATAACGGTCGAGAGCGATCTTGTCGCGCTCATACAGAAAGGTGGTCTGAAAACCGAAATGGTCATCGGGTGACCAAAAGTCTCCCATGGGACGGCGGCCATAGGTCATCACCTCGGCGCGTTCTTCAAATTGCGGCGTGGTCGACACGTCGAAAACAAACGTACCGCCGGGGTTCAGCATGGCTTTAATCCGCTCCAGAAGAGCGCGTCGCTTCTGAGGTGAAAGCGTGCAGAAATCACACCAGATCAGGCTGACGATATCCTGCTCGTCGGGCAGATCGTCGATCAGATAGTCTGCTTTTCGGTATTCGATATCCAGTTTATGGGCGGCGGCTTCGGTTCTGGCATGGTCGAGGGAACCGACCGAGAAATCGACGCCAGTCACCCTGGCGCCTCTTGTCGCCATCCGCCTTGCATAAAGACCCGGCCCACAACCCAGATCACAGACGTTCTTGCCAGACAGGCCGATTTTCCGGTCAATCCATGCCACAGTGCCGTCGATAGTCTGGCTCTTGCGCGAGGCCAAGTCCGTGCTGTCGTCCAGATGCATTTTCAGCATTTGCTGCGCGATCCAAGGATCGGTCCAGAGCACATCGGTTGTGTAGCGGGAAAACGGCTCCGGTTTCCGATTGAGTTCATCCAGATCTGAATACACGCTGGTCGACTCCTCTGCTACGGTGTAGCCCGGCGGTGTCGTCTACTCGCATGGCGGCTTCTGGAACCCGGTTCAAGTCGCCCGTTCCCAACGGACTAGAAGCAGATGTTCGCGACTTGATCGCCGCCTAACCCAAGTTGGTTTCCAACCACTTCTCAAGCCAGTGGATATTGTACTCGCCGGTTTGCACGGCTCCTTCTTCGACAAGCGCAAGAAAGAGCGGAACCGTGGTGTCTACGCCGTCGACGATCAACTCTCCTAGGGCCCGACTCAGCCGTGCGAGGGCTTCGGGCCGGTCACGACCATGGACGATCAATTTGGCGATCAGGCTGTCGTAATAGGGCGGGATCGCGTAGCCGTCATAAAGTGCGCTATCCATCCGCACACCCAGACCGCCAGGCGCATGATATTGCGTTATCTTTCCGGGGCAGGGGGTGAAGTTCGGCAGCTTTTCCGCGTTGATCCGCACCTCGATGGCATGGCCATTCACGGTCAGATCCTCTTGTGCGAAGGACATCGGCTCGCCTGCTGCGACGCGGATTTGTTCGCGCACCAGATCGACGCCGAAAATCGCCTCAGTCACCGGATGCTCGACCTGAAGACGTGTGTTCATCTCGATGAAATAGAACTCGCCATTCTCATAGAGGAACTCGATTGTGCCCGCGCCCTCATAGCCGATCTCGGCCACGGCCTTGGCGCAGGTGGCGCCAATCTCGGCGCGAATCTCGGGCGTGATCGCGGGCCCGGGGGCCTCTTCAAACACCTTCTGGTGCCGCCGTTGCAGTGAGCAGTCGCGCTCGCCCAGATGAACGGCATTGCCGCGCCCGTCGCCGAACACCTGAACCTCGATATGACGCGGCGCCCCGAGATATTTCTCGATATAGACCTCGTCATTGCCGAAATTGGCCTTGCCTTCGCTGCGCGCCGTACGGAACGCGTTTTCCAATTCATCTGCTGAGCGGGCGAGCTTCATGCCCTTGCCGCCACCGCCGGCGGTCGCCTTGATGATCAGCGGATAACCGGTTTCTTCCGCCACCGCACGGGCCGCGTCCAGATCGGGCACGCCGCCATCGGAGCCCGGCACGCAAGGGACGCCCAGGGCTTTCATCGTGTCTTTGGCGGTGATCTTGTCGCCCATCATCCGGATATGCTCCGCCGAGGGGCCGATGAATTTGATCCCGTGATCTTCGACGATCTGCACGAAATTCGCATTCTCGCTCAGAAAGCCATAACCCGGGTGGATCGCCTCAGCCCCGGTGATCTCGCAGGCCGAGATGATCGCCGGCACGGATAGATAGCTCTGCGTGCCCGGCGGCGGGCCAATGCAAATCGCTTCATCGGCCATACGCACATGCATGGCGTCACTATCCGCGGTCGAATGCACCGCGACGGTGCCCACACCCATCTCGCGCGCGGCGCGGATGACGCGCAGCGCGATCTCGCCGCGATTGGCGATGAGAATTTTGGAGAACATGCGCCCGCCGCCTTATTCGATGATCATCAACGGGGCACCAAACTCCACGGGCGCGCCGTCTTCGACCAGGATACGTTTGACCGTCCCGCTTTTGGGGGACGGAATCTGGTTCATGGTCTTCATCGCTTCAACGATCATGAGGGTCTGGCCTTCGGCCACTTTGTCGCCGACCGAGACAAATGCCGGTGTGCCGGGTTCCGGCTGAAGATAGGCGGTTCCGACCATCGGTGAGGTGACTGCGTTCGGGTCTTGCGCAGGGTCGGCGGCAGGGGCCGGAGCAGCTGCATCCGCCGGGGCGGCGGGGGCTGCGGCCTGCGGAACAGGGGCGGCAACAGGCGCTGCGGCGGTGACCGCTTGAACCACCTGTTTTTGACGGGATACGCGAACATTCAGGCTGTCGGCCTCGCCATAGTCGCGTTTGACCTGCAACTCGGTCAGGTCGTTTTCATTCAGCAACTCGGCCAGAGCCTTGATAAAGGCCACGTCTCCGTCACGGGTGTTTTTGGTCATTTCGCTCCTCGCCCTTATCCCTGGCTTTGCCGCTCTTTACATGAGCCGTGGCGGGGAGAAAAGCGCTTGCGACGGGAAAAGCGCTCGGAACGTTCCCCTTTATCGGGCTGCAAAGAGTGCCCAGGAAACGCGCAAATCGGGGGGTCTGCGGGCATTTATCAGCAAAAATGGCCTGACAGAGAATTTACCATTTGATCAAAAAACCGATCCGTGCCAGCGTTTATTGGACAGCAGCCATTCGATCAGGGAGGGAAAACGCCCCATGACGAACAGCCCCTTTACCCCCGGCATCGCCCCGGGTCGGCTAGATGACGCCGAGTATGAGGCGAATTTCGCCGATCTACATGCGCCCCTGGACGGGCATGAGGCTCTTGTGGCCGCCGATCGATGTTATTTCTGCCATGACGCGCCGTGTATCACGGCCTGTCCGACGGAGATCGACATTCCGCTCTTCATCCGGCAGATCGCGACCGGTACGCCAGAAGCGGCGGCCAAGACGATTTTTGACCAGAACATTCTGGGCGGGATGTGCGCCCGTGTCTGTCCGACGGAGACGCTCTGCGAAGAGGCTTGTGTGCGGGAGTTGGCCGAGGGCAAACCGGTTCTGATCGGACAATTGCAGCGTTATGCGACCGACACCGTGATGGCGGCGGGCGTCCATCCCTTCACCCGCGCCGCGCCGACCGGCAAATCCGTCGCGGTGGTGGGGGCGGGGCCTGCGGGCCTGGCCTGCGCGCATCGGTTGGCGATGCATGGCCATGAGGTCACGATCTATGATGCGCGGCCCAAAGGCGGCGGGCTCAATGAATATGGGATTGCGGCCTATAAGACGGTGGACGGTTTTGCCGAGGCGGAAGTCGATTGGCTGATGAAGATCGGCGGGATCACCTTGGAGACCGGCAAGGCGCTCGGCGTCGATATGACGCTCGACAGTCTAAAGGCCGAGTTCGATGCCGTGTTCCTCGGTATGGGATTGGCTGGCGTGAATGCGCTTCGGGCTGACGGTGAGGATAAGGCCGGAGTTTTGGACGCGGTCGGGTTTATCTCCGATCTGCGGCAAGCGGGCGATGTCGCCTCGCTTCCAATTGGTCGCAATGTGGTGGTGATCGGTGGCGGGATGACCGCGATTGATGCCGCGGTGCAATCGAAGCTTCTGGGCGCGGAGAGTGTGACGATCCTCTATCGCCGCGACCGTGACGCGATGCCTGCGAGCCGTTACGAGCAAGATCTCGCGGCCTCGAAAGGCGTGCGGATCGTCTTCAACGCGATGCCAGTCGCCGTTCTGGGCAATGGCTCTGTCACAGCTGTGAAGGCGGAGTATACGCGTGCCGAGGGCCAAAGCCTGGTCGGCACGGGCGAGACTTTTGAAGTTCCTGCAGATCAAGTTCTGAAAGCGATTGGTCAGACCTTAGAGGGCACGCCTGATGGTTTGACGCTGGATGGTGGCAAAATCGCCGTAACTGGTGCCGGGCAGGCCAACGTGGCTGGCGTGTGGGCCGGAGGTGATTGTGCGTCGGGCGGCGAAGACTTGACGGTCACTGCCGTCGCCGAAGGGCGCGATGCAGCCGAGGATATTCACATCACATTGATGGGGGAGAACGGATAAATGGCTGATCTATCAACGAATTTCTTAGGCATCAAATCCCCAAATCCCTTCTGGTTGGCCTCTGCGCCGCCGACGGATAAGGAATACAATGTCGTCCGCGCCTTCGAGGCGGGGTGGGGCGGCGTGGTCTGGAAGACGCTTGGCGAAGACCCGCATGTGGTGAACGTCAACGGACCGCGCTATGGCGCGATCTATGGCGCCGACCGGAGGCTTTTGGGCCTTAACAATATCGAGCTGATCACCGATCGCCCGCTGGAGACCAACCTGCAGGAGATCAAGGCGGTCAAACGCGCCTGGCCCGACCGGGCGATGATCGTGTCCTTGATGGTCCCCTGCGAGGAGGCGTCGTGGAAACGCATCCTGCCGCTGGTCGAAGATACTGGCGCAGACGGGATCGAGCTGAATTTCGGCTGCCCGCATGGGATGAGCGAGCGCGGCATGGGCTCCGCCGTGGGCCAGGTGCCGGAATATATCGAAATGGTGGCGCGCTGGTGCAAGGCGAATACGCGGATGCCGGTGATCGTGAAGCTAACGCCGAACATCACCGATATCCGCTATCCGGCGCGCGCAGCGAAAGCGGGTGGGGCGGATGCAGTTAGCCTGATCAATACGATCTCGTCCATCACGTCGGTCAATCTCGACACGATGAGCCCGGAGCCCTCGATTGATGGTAAAGGCTCCCATGGCGGTTATTGCGGCCCGGCGGTGAAGCCGATTGCGCTCAACATGGTGGCCGAGATCGCCCGAGACCCCGAAACGGCCGGTCTGCCGATCTCCGGTATCGGCGGCGTGACCACCTGGCGCGACGCGGCGGAGTTCCTGGCACTTGGCGCGGGGACTGTGCAGGTCTGCACGGCCGCCATGACCTATGGCTTCAAGATCGTCGAAGAGATGAAGTCGGGGCTTAGCCAGTGGATGGATGAGCAGGGCTACACATCCATCGACGAGGTGGTGGGACGCGCGGTGCCGAATGTCACCGACTGGCAATATCTCAACCTCAACTATGTGGCGAAGGCCAAAATCAACCAGGATGCCTGCATCAAATGTGGTCGGTGTTACGCCGCCTGCGAAGATACCTCGCATCAGGCGATTTCGATGTCGGAGGATCGGGTGTTCGAGGTGATTGATGCGGAATGCGTGGCCTGCAATCTCTGCGTCAATGTCTGCCCGGTGGAGGATTGCATCACCATGGTCGAGTTGGAGCCTGGCGTGACCGACACCCGCACCGGCAAAGTGGTGGAAAAGGAATACGCCAACTGGACGACGCATCCCAACAACCCAGGGGCCTGCGCCGCCGAGTAAGTCAATTTGAGGCCCCAGACGGATGTTTGGGGCCTTTTTCAAATTCTATTTGAAGATAAAGTTTATCCTGGATAAAATATATCTACGAATCAGAAGGTGATGATCATGAAGCTTGGAGACGGTGTTGAGGCCGCCATTCACTGCGCCACAGCGCTTGCGGCCCTCGAAGATGGCGCGGTCATGCCCGGCGCGGCTCTGGCGGAGTTTCACGGGCTGTCCCCCAGCTATTTGGTGAAACATCTCAACGCCATGGTCGGTGCGGGGTTGGTGCACTCCATACCCGGTCGCAATGGCGGCTACCGACTGGCGAAGACGCCAGACGCAATCACGCTCTTGGATATCGTTCTGGCTGTCGAAGGCCCCGGTTTCGCATTCCAATGCCAGGAGATCCGCAGACGGGGGCCTAACCCCTTGCCGGAGGAGGTGTTTTCCAGCCCTTGCGGGATCAAACTGGCCATGCTCCGCGCCGAACGGGCCTATCGGGCCGCTTTGGCGGAAACGACGCTGGCCTCGATCATCGAGGACCACGTCAGCACGGCAGACTCAAGGGTGATGCAGCGCGGCTGCGCCTTTCTCGACCTGCATCAACGACCACAATCCACCTAACCCCTCACCCGAAAGGAGATACGATATGGAACCGCGCATCGAATACTGGGCAGCGGCCCCGGAGCTGATGAACGGGCATCTGGCCCTGAATACACAGATCGAGGCCTCCGGGCTTGAAAAGAGTCTGCTGCATCTGGTCAAACTGCGGGTGTCGCAGATCAATGGCTGCGCCTTCTGCGTTGATATGCACAGCCGCGAAGCCCGTGCCGATGGAGAGACCGAACAGCGGCTCTATCTGACCTCTGCCTGGCATGACAGTTTTCTGTTTTCCCCGCGGGAGCGTGCAGCCCTGGCCTGGGCCGAGGCGCTGACCCGTTTGGGGGATAACGGACCGGATGACGCGCTTTTTGCCGACACCCAATGGGAGTTCCCCGGCGACGAGATTGTGAAACTGACCACGGTCATCACCATGATCAACACTTGGAACCGGCTCTCGATTGCTTTCCGTGCGGTTCACGCCGCGCCGGAAAGTGCCGCCGCCTGATCAGGGGGTGAGCAACCGCCGATAAAGCGTTTCAAGAAACACGGGGCGGCGTCGAACGGATCGTCGTCGCTCATCAGCGTCCGGACCTGCACGTCGAAATCCGCATAATGCTGCGTCAGCGACCAGATCGAGAAGATCAGATGATGCGGATGAACCCGGGCAATTTGGCCGGCCTCCATCCAGCGGTTCAAGAGCGCCACTTTTTCGTCCACCAACTCTTTCAGGTCGGTGGCCAAGGCCTCTTGCATCCGGGGTGCGCCTTGCACGATCTCATTGGCGAAGAGACGTGACTCGCGCGGCATATCCCGGCTCATTTGCAGTTTGCGGCGCACGTAGCCAAGCAGTTCTTCGACCGGTTCGCCCTCTGGGTCCATCTCGCGGAGCGGATCAAGCCAAGTATCCATCAACTGGCTCAGCAGCGTGACGTGGATCGCTTCTTTCGAGGGAAAATAGTAGAGTAGATTGGGTTTCGACAGCCCCGCCTCGGTCGCGATCTGATCCAGTGTCGCCCCTCGGAACCCATGTTGCGAGAACACCTCCAGCGCGGCGTTCAAAATGGCTTCAGTATTCTTGCGCTGAATACGGGTGCGCGGCGGTTGAATATTCATACCATCACTCTGCCATTCCGCCCCCATGCGGGGCAAGTACCATGCAAGATGCGCCCAAACGAGCGTCATCTCCGCCCGTTTGGCCATCATTTGCCTTGCGATTGAGCAGATTCAGGCGTTCAATTTCTTGACTGACCATGCGCCTCTGCTAGCGTGATATTGACCAGATGGTCAAAACATTAACTCCAGCCGCCCGGTGGCGCACCGGCGCTGCCAGATAGGGTGGGCCCCATGGCACTCGACCGTTCCAATCCGAACGACCTCTCAGCGTTTTGGATGCCGTTCACCGCGAACCGACAGTTCAAACAGACCCCACGCATGTTTGTCGCCGCTGAGGGCATGCATTACACCACGGGCGACGGGCGACAGGTGCTGGATGGCACGGCCGGGCTCTGGTGCTGTAATGCGGGCCACAAACGGCCAAAGATCGTCGAGGCGATCCAGGCACAGGCCGCGGAGTTGGACTATGCGCCGGCCTTCCAGATGGGCCACCCGAAAGCCTTTGAGCTGGCGACCAGGCTGCGCGACATGGCGCCTGAGCCGATGGAGCATGTGTTTTTCACCAATTCCGGCTCCGAAAGCGTCGAAACCGCGTTGAAAATCGCCATCGCGTATCAACGCGCGATTGGGCAGGGGACACGGACCCGGCTGATCGGGCGAGAGCGCGGCTATCACGGGGTGAATTTCGGCGGCATCTCAGTCGGCGGGATCGTCAACAACCGGAAGTTCTTCGGCACTCTGATGACCGGCGTCGATCATTTGCCACATACGCATTTGCCGGATCAGAACGCGTTCACACGCGGCCAGCCGGAACATGGCGCCTATCTGGCCGAAGATTTGGAACGGATCGTTGCCTTGCATGGGCCCGAGACCATCGCGGCGGTGATTGTGGAGCCGATGGCGGGCTCCACGGGCGTTTTGATGCCGCCGAAGGGCTATCTGGAGCGGCTCCGCGCGATTTGCACGCAGCACGGCATCTTGTTGATCTTCGATGAGGTGATCACCGGATTCGGGCGGCTCGGCTCAAGCTTCGGGGCCGAGCATTTCGGGGTGATGCCGGATATGATCACCTGCGCCAAAGGCCTGACGAACGGGGTGATCCCGATGGGGGCGGTGCTGGCGACAAAGCAAATCCACGATGCCTTTATGACCGGCCCGGAGCATCTGATCGAGCTGTTCCATGGCTATACCTATTCCGGCAACCCAATGGCGGCCGCCGCCGGCCTGGCGACGCTGGAAACCTATCGTGAAGACGGTCTCTTTGAGCGGGCCGCGGATTTGGCAAGTTATTGGGAGGATGGGCTGCACTCCTTGCGCGATTGCCCGCATGTGATCGACATTCGAAACATGGGCCTGATCGGAGCTGTGGAACTGGAGCCGATTGCGGGGGAGCCGACAAAACGCGCCTTCCAGGCCTTCCTTGATTGCTATGAGAAGGGCGTGCTGATCCGCACCACCGGAGACATCATCGCGATGTCGCCGCCCCTGATCATCGAGAAGCCGCAGATCGATCAACTGTTTGGAACGCTCAGAGATGTGCTGATGGCTTTGGATTGAGACTGCGGCCGAGCCAAAAGAAATACTTGGGAGAAATCGATGTCGGCACCTGGCGAAAACCTGAAGATCAATGGCGAGCGTCTGTGGGACTCGTTGATGGAGATGGCCAAGATCGGGCCGGGTGTGGCGGGCGGCAACAATCGTCAGACCCTGACCGATGAGGACGGCGAAGGCCGCGCCTTGTTCCAAAGCTGGTGCGAAGCGGCTGGATGCGAGATGGGGCTGGACCAGATGGGCAATATGTTCGCCCGGCGCGAGGGAACAGACCCTGATGCGCTACCGGTCTATGTCGGCTCCCATCTCGACACGCAGCCGACGGGCGGAAAATATGATGGCGTTCTAGGGGTTCTTGGAGGCCTGGAGATCATCCGCTCGCTCAACGATCTCGGCATCAAAACCAAGCATCCGATTGTGGTGACGAATTTCACCAATGAGGAGGGGACGCGCTATGCCCCGGCGATGCTCTCCTCCGGCGTATTCGCGGGTATTCATACCCAGGAATGGGCCTATGACCGCGAAGATGCGGAGGGCAAAAAATTCGGCGCCGAGTTGGAGCGGATCGGTTGGAAAGGCGACGAAGAAGTGGGCGCGCGCAAGATGCACGCCTTCTTTGAATTGCATATCGAGCAAGGGCCGATCCTGGAGGCCGAAGGCAAAGAGATCGGCGTTGTGACTCATGGCCAGGGCCTGAGTTGGACGCAGGTGACGATCACCGGCAAAGACAGCCATACCGGCTCGACCCCCATGCCAATGCGCAAGAATGCTGGTCTCGGCATGGCGCGGGTTCTGGATCTGGTGGATGAGATTGCTTGGTCCCATGCACCGCATGCGGTTGGGGCGGCGGGGCATATCGATGTGTATCCCAACTCACGCAATGTGATCCCCGGCAAGGTCGTCTTCACCATTGATTTCCGATCGCCCGAGCTTGCGGTGATCGAAGATATGGAAAGCCGCCTTCAAGCCGGTGCATCTGAAATCTGCAAGGAGATGGGTCTGGAAGTAGCGTTTGAGAAGGTCGGCGGGTTCGATCCTGTAAAGTTTGACGAGGCCTGCGTGGCGGCAGTAAGGAGCGCGGCGGAACGCCTGGGCTACTCCCACCGCGATCTGATTTCGGGTGCGGGCCATGATGCGTGTTGGATCAACCGGGTCGCACCAACTGCGATGGTGATGTGCCCCTGCGTTGACGGGCTGAGCCATAACGAGGCAGAAGAGATCAGCCCGGATTGGGCCGCAGCGGGGGCGAATGTCTTGTTCCATGCTGTCGTCGAAACAGCTCAGATTGTGGAGTGATGACTTTGAAGAAATTCTTGATTTTAGGTGGCGTCTTGGCATTGGCGGCCTGCGAGCCCGCCCCGCCCGCCGACCCCAACGCCCCGTCGGTTGAGTTTTCCGAGGAAACGCTAGCGCTTTTGCCGCCGGGCCAGGATCTGCGGAATGTCGTTCTGCAGGACGACAATTGCTATTGGTATCTGCACAGCGGACCCGTCGAAGACACCTATATCCCGCTCTTGACGACCGAAGGTCGGGGCATCTGCACGCAAGCGCCGAGTTGACCGAAAGGGGAGAGATGACATGAGCAAAGTGATCAAGGGCGGCACAATTGTCACCGCCGACCGTCAGTTCAAAGCCGATGTGCTGATCGAAGGCGAGAAGATCGCTGAGATTGGTGAGAACCTCACTGGCGACGAGGTGATCGACGCAGAGGGCGCTTATGTCATCCCCGGCGGTATCGACCCGCACACCCATCTGGAAATGCCGTTTATGGGGACCACAGCGGCGGAAACCTTCGAGTCCGGCACCTTCGCGGCGGCGGCTGGAGGGACCACGATGCTGGTTGATTTCTGCCTGCCTGGCGAGGATGGCAGCTTGCTCACCGCGCTGGATGAGTGGGACCGGAAGTCGAAAGATCAGATCTGCACCGACATCTCGTACCACATGGCCATCACCGATTGGAATGAAAGCATTTTCAATGAGATGGAGGCCGTTGTTAAAGAGCGCGGCGTGAACACGTTCAAGCATTTCATGGCCTATAAGGGCGCGTTGATGGTGGAGGATGACGAGATGTATGCCTCCTTCAAGCGCTGCGCTGAGCTGGGAGCGTTGCCGCTGGTCCACGCGGAAAACGGCGATATCGTCCAGGAGTTGCAGAACAAATACCTGGCCGAAGGTGTGACAGGCCCCGAGGGGCACGCTTATTCTCGCCCGCCCGAGGTCGAAGGAGAGGCAGCGAACCGGGCAATTATGATTGCCGATGCGGCGGGCACGCCGCTCTATATCGTGCATGTGAGTTGTGAGCAGGCCCATGAGGCGATCCGGCGGGCCCGACAAAAGGGCATGCGGGTTTATGGCGAGCCATTGATCCAGCATCTGACCTTGGATGAAACGGAATATTTCAACAAAGACTGGCAATATGCGGCGCGGCGCGTGATGTCGCCACCTTTCCGGTCAAAGGACCATCAAGACTCGCTTTGGGCAGGTTTGTCGGCGGGCTCTTTGCAGGTGGTGGCGACCGACCACGCGGCCTTCACCGATGAGCAAAAGCGGATGGGGTTGGACAATTTCACGACGATCCCAAATGGGACCGGCGGGCTTGAGGAACGCATGGCGATGCTCTGGACCCGTGGGGTTGAGACTGGCCGTCTGACACCTGAGGAATTTGTGGCAGTGACCTCCTCCAACATCGCGAAAATCCTGAACATCTACCCGATGAAGGGCGCGTTGGTGCCTGGAGCGGATGCCGATGTGGTGGTTTGGGATCCGACGATTTCCAAAACCGTGCATGTGAGCACCCAGAAATCTATTATTGATTACAATGTCTTCGAGGGCATGGAGGTGACGGCGCAGCCCCGCTACACGCTCTCCCGTGGCGATGTGATCTGGGCGGTCAGAACTCACAGCCGCAGCCGGGCCGGGGCCGGTTTGTGAAACGCTCGCCATATGCCAGCGCGTCCAAGGCGCTCAGCAAATGGAAATCGCTGAACACGCCGCGGAAGATCGAGCGTAATCCAATGAACATTCCGAGCGGGTGTGATGGCGGGCGAGGCAGCACATCGGATGGTGAGGACCCAGACGCAATCCCCAGTGATTGAGGCGAAAGACCTTGATCTCACCTTCCAAACCAATGACGGCCCTGTCCAGGCGTTGAAAGACGTCAATCTGGCGATCAACAAGGGCGAGTTCGTCAGCTTCATCGGGCCGTCTGGTTGCGGCAAGACCACCTTTCTTAGAGTCGTTGCCGCGCTGGAGCACCCCACCGGCGGCGAGATCACTGTGAACGGGATAAGCCCCGATGAGGCGCGGCGCCAGAGGGCCTATGGCTATGTGTTTCAGGCTGCGGGGCTTTATCCGTGGCGCACGATTGAGAAGAATATCAAGCTGCCGCTGGAGATCATGGGGTTCAGTGCCTCGGAACAAGCGGAACGTGTAAAGAACGTTCTGCAACTGGTCGATCTCGAAGGATTTGGCAAGAAGTACCCCTGGCAACTATCCGGCGGGATGCAGCAACGGGCGAGTATCGCGCGGGCGCTGGCCTTTGATGCTGATCTGCTGCTGATGGACGAGCCTTTTGGGGCCTTGGATGAGATCGTTCGCGATCATTTAAATGAGCAGTTGCTCGACCTTTGGGCGCGGACGGAAAAGACGATTGGTTTCGTGACCCACTCAATCCCCGAAGCGGTCTATCTCAGCACCAAGATCGTGGTGATGTCGCCGCGGCCCGGGCGGATCACAGACGTGATCGAGAGCGATTTGCCGAAGGAGCGCCCGCTCGATATTCGCGACACGCCAGAGTTTCTGGCCATTGCCCATCGGGTGCGCGAGGGGTTGCGCGCGGGGCACGCTTATGACGACTGAGGCCATCTCCATACGACGCGCCGAGATCGGCGATGTCCCGGCCTGCGCGACGGTGGCCAACTGGTGGATTGACGACACAGATTGGTTGCCGCGCGATTATCCGCCCGAGACCATCGAGGGGATGATCCGCGACGCGTTACCGACTCGCGAGATTTGGGTCGCGGGTGATCCGGTGGAGGCGTATCTGTCCTATGATCCCGAAAAGAAACGCGTCGGCGCATTGTTTTGCCGCCATGGTGGGCGCGGCGTTGGAAAGGCGCTCATGGATCGGGTGAAAGAGGGGCAGGATTATCTTTGGCTGACCACCCATGAACCCAACCTCCGGGCGCAGAAATTCTATATCCGCGAGGGCTTTACGGAGGTGGAGCGGTTCATACCCGAGCCGCCGGAGACTGTACGCGAGGTGAAGATGGAGTGGCGCGCCAATGACTGACGTCGCCCAAGCCAGACACGCTTCAACCGGTGGAGGCCTTCTTGGCCGAAGCGTCGCCGGGGCGGTGCATCACGTGATGCCGGTATTGGTCGTGGTCGCCTGTATTGTCGCGTTTTGGTATGCCGCCAGCGTTGGTATGAACCGGGCCTGGACCCTGGATCAGGCAGAGCGCGCCGGAGTTGAACTCAGCGCAGGCGAGGTGATCGCCGATGCGATGAACCAAGAACGGCCGGTATTGCCGACCCCGCATCAGGTCTTTGCAGAGCTTTGGAACACGACCGCAGGGGAGGCTATGTTCCGCGAGCGGCGGGGCGAGTTGCGCGGCAATCCGCGCTCGCTGTTCTTCCATGCATATCAGACCCTTGCGCCGACCCTGCTCGGCTTTCTCTTCGGAACTGGCCTGGGCATTCTCCTGGCGGTTGGCATCGTCCATAACCGCGCCATGGATATGTCCGTGATGCCCTGGGCGATTGCATCGCAGACCATCCCGATCCTGGCGATCGCACCGATGGTGATTGTGGTGTTGAACTCGATCGGGGTGGAGGGGCTGCTGCCGAAATCCCTGATCTCGGCCTATCTTAGTTTCTTCCCCGTGGTGGTTGGCATGGTGAAAGGGCTGCGCAGCCCCGGCCCGATGGATTTGGACCTGCTGAAAACCTATTCGGCCAGCCACGCTGCGACCTTCTGGAAACTGCGTCTGCCGGCCTCGGTGCCGTTTCTGTTCACCTCGTTGAAGGTCGCCATTGCAGCGGCGCTAGTCGGGGCGATTGTCGCGGAGCTGCCGACAGGCGCTCGGTTTGGGCTCGGCGCGCGGCTGCTGACCGGAAGCTACTATGGGCAGACGATCCAAATCTGGTCGGCGCTCTTCATGGCGGCGATCTGCGCGGCGGTGCTCGTCGGCGGGCTGGGTTTGATTGAGCGGTTGACCTTGAAGCGGATGGGGATGGCGCGATGACGGGGATTATGCGCAACCCCTTGATCGGGCCCGTTGTTGCGGCCTTGGTGGTGTTTGTCGGCTTAATGACGGACCAGGGTCTGGGGCTGATCCTCGCGGTTTGGCTTCTCGCTTGGGGAATGAACATCTGGCTTTCCGCCGATGGGCGTGGGGCGGTTGGACGGTTTTTGGTACCGGTACTCTTTGGCGTGACCTTGCTTGTGCTTTGGGAGATGGCCGTTCGTCTTTATGAGATTTCGCCCGTTATCTTGCCTGCACCCTCGGCGATCTGGGTGCGGCTGATTTCTTCAACCGATGTGCTTTGGGCCGATTTCATCCAGACCATCGTGAAGGGCGCGATGTCGGGCTATATGATGGGCTGCGCGGCGGCCTTCGCCGTGGCCTTGGCCGTGGATCGGTCGAATTTCCTGCAACGCGGCCTCTTGCCGGTGGGCAACTTCATCGCGGCGCTGCCGATTGTCGGCACCGCGCCGATCTTGGTGATGTGGTACGGGTTCGGCTGGCAATCGAAGGCCGCCGTGGTCGTCGTGATGGTGTTCTTCCCAATGCTGGTGAACACGGTGCAGGGCTTGAAGGCCAGCGAGGTGATGCAGCGCGACCTGATGCGGACCTATGCGGCAAGTTATTGGCAGACGCTTTTCAAACTGCGGCTGCCGGCGGCCATGCCCTTCATTTTCAACGGGTTGAAAATCTGCACAACCCTTGCGCTGATCGGGGCGATTGTGGCGGAATTTTTTGGCTCACCCACTGTGGGCATGGGCTTTCGGATAAAAATCGAGGTGGGGCGGCTGGCGATGGATATGGTCTGGTCATCGATCACCGTGGCCGCATTGGCCGGGACGGGGTTTTATGGGCTGATGGCCCTGGCGGAGAAGAAGCTGACCTTCTGGCATCCGTCGCAACGGTAAAGAGTGATAAGAAACGCACCAACAGAAATAACAACGAACCAACTTGGAGGGAAAACAATGAAAAAACTGATGACATCCGCGCTGGCGCTCGGCCTGGCCACCGGCGCGGCGGCGGCTGACGAGGTGACGCTGCAACTGCAATGGGTCACGCAGGCGCAATTCGCGGGCTACTATGTGGCGCTCGAGAACGGCTATTACGACGATGAAGGGCTCGATGTGACGATCCAGCCCGGCGGCCCTGACATCGCACCACCGCAGGTGCTCGCCGGCGGTGGCGCTGATGTGATGCTGAACTGGATGCCCTCGGCACTTGCAGCGCGGGAGCGTGGTCTGCCGGTGGTGAACATCGCGCAGCCCTTCGCGTCCTCGGGGCTGATGCTGACCTGTTGGGCCGATGCGGGTATTGAAGAGCCTGCTGACCTGGCCGGTCGGACCATCGGCGTGTGGTTCTTCGGCAATGAATACCCGTTCCTGAGCTGGATGAGCCAGTTGGGCATCTCGACCGAAGGTGGCGAGGACGGCGTGACGGTGCTGCAGCAGGGTTTCAACGTTGATCCGCTCTTGCAGCGTCAGGCCGATTGCATCTCGACCATGACCTATAACGAGTATTGGCAGGTGATCGATGCGGGCGTGAGCCCAGATGATCTGATCACGTTCAAATATGAGGATCAGGGCGTCGCGACGCTGGAAGACGGGATGTGGGTTCTGGAAGAGAACCTGGAAGACCCAGAATTCGTCGACCGGATGGTGCGGTTTGTCCGGGCCTCGATGGAAGGCTGGAAATGGGCCGAAGCAAACCCGGATGAGGCGGCGCTGATCGTGCTCGATTATGACGAGACCGGCGCGCAGACCGAAGAGCACCAGACCCGGATGATGGGCGAGGTGGCTTTGCTGACTGCGGGCTCCAATGGGGCGCTGGACGAGGCTGCTTATGAGCGGACCGTCGCCACGCTTTTGGCCGGTGGCTCTGACCCGGTAATCACGGCCGCGCCCGAGGGGGCTTGGACCCATATGATCACCGACCAGGCGCTGAGCGAGTAAGCGTCTCACATTTTGCGACTGAGAGGGCCGTCCCAGGCGAGGGGCGGCCCTTCTTCGTTGAAAGTGCATTTTCTGGTGAACCGTTTTCCGGTTTGGGGGCACCTTATTCCTGCAAGACGGAAAGATAAGGCAGATGAGACAGGCAGGCCGGGTTTTTGAAGAGATGCTTGTGACGCAGGCCCAAGCCGGAGACAGGGCGGCGTTGGCGGAGATTGCGGCGTTGCGCGGGCCGCGGTTGCTAGCCCATGCAATGCGGCTTCTTGGCGATCGGGAGCTGGCGCGCGATGTGGTGCAGGAGGCCTGGGTGGACATCCTGCGCGGTCTGCCGAAGCTGCGTGAGCCTGTGGCCTTTCCGGCCTGGGCAACGCGGATCGTCACACGGCGCGTGGCGCGACAGATCCAAACCCAGATCGCCGCGCGCGATTTGATGCGGGAGGCCGCGGTCGAGATGTCGGCTGAGGTTTCTGAGGCTGGCCCCGACGCCGCGGATGCCCGTGCCATACGAGTGGCGATTGCGGCGTTGCCATCGGATCACGCGGCCACGGTGGCGCTGTTTTATCTCGAAGACATGAGCGTGGCCGAGGTGGCCATCGCGCTCGATATCCCCGTGGGCACGGTCAAATCGCGACTGGTCCATGCGCGGGCGAAACTGAAAGAGGCGTTGAAAGGAGAAGAGGATGAGTAAGCTTGACCAACTGATCGAAGAGGCGCTGAGAACGGAAGATCGCGCTATCTTGGAAGCGACCGAGGAACAAGGCTGGTTCCAACTGGGCCGGGCGCAGTTCCGGGGCAAACTGGGCTGGGTCACGTGGGTGGTGATGATTGTGCAAGTCGCGCTGTTTGTGATTGGTGCGTATTGCGCGGTGCAGTTCTTTGCCGCAGGTGACATTCTGCTGGCGTTGAAATGGGGCCTGCCCGGTGCGGTCCTTATCTTGATGGCGCTGCAGATGAAGCTGAGCCTCATGCCGCAAATCCAGGCCGACCGCGTCTTGCGCGAGTTGAAGCGCACGCAGTTGATGCTGGCCGAACGGCGCGGCTGACCCTGCGCAGATTGAGACACCGCGCTTCCAAAGGGGCGCGCGGTGTCGGTGCGAATGGGCCCTCGGTGGCGGCACCCTCTGAGAGTTGCCCAACTGCTCAAAGAGCACCTTTTGAGAGAGGCGGCCTCTGCGACGACGAGGGGCGTTGAGTTTGACGCCTCGGTCTGTAAAGGTTTTGACACCTTCGCAGGATCGTAGCAGGCCCCGATGACGAAACCGCCCAGTTCGCACCGCCGCCACACCCTCACCGGGAGCCGCATTCGGGAGCGGCGCACGGTCATGGGTTTGAAGCAGACCGCATTGGCCGAGGCGGTGGGCATTTCGGCAAGCTATCTCAATCTGATCGAGCATAATCGGCGCCGGATCGGCGGGAAGCTCTTGATCGATTTGGCAAAACGGCTTGAGGTCGAGCCCGCCGCGTTGAGCGAAGGGGCCGATGCAACACTGTTCGATGCGCTACAGGGGGCGGCTGCAGAAACGGCGACCAGCTTTGGCCCAACGCCTGAGACAGATCGGATTGACGAGATTGCGGGCCGGTTTCCGGGTTGGACCGGCTTGATCGCGGCGCAGCATAAGCGGATTGCCGGGTTAGAGGGTTTGGTCGATGGTCTGCATGACCGGTTGAGCCATGATCCGGTTCTGGCCGAGGCGATGCATGAAGTGCTCTCCACCGTTGCGGCGATCAGGTCCACGGCCGACATTCTTGTCCGTGAGCCGGATATTGAGCCGCAATGGCGCACACGGTTTCACCGCAACCTGCATGAAGAGGCGGAGCGGCTTTCGACCCGCGCGACAGCTATGTTGGCGCATTTTGAAGACCAAGGCCGCCGGAAAGGCACGCCATCGACGCCGCAAGAAACGGTCGAGGCGCTGTTTGATGCGGCGGACCATCATTTTCCGGCAATTGAGGCCGGAGGGGTGGCGGCGATCCCCAAGCTTTTGGCAGACGCGCCCGGGATGGAGGATGAGGCCACGCGAGTCTTGGCCAACCAACTCTTGCATGGCTACGCCGAAGACGCCGCGCGTCTGCCGATCAAACCATTCTTAGAGGCCGCCATTGCGGCCGAATTCGCGCCTGAGCCGCTTTTGCCACAGGCAGGGGGGATGTGGCGCTTGTCCTACGGCGCTTGGCGACCCTGCCGCGCAGCAGCGGTGCGCCAGCGCTCGGCCTGGCCGTGTGCGATGCGGCGGGGGCATTGCTCTTCCGCCGCCGGATCAATGCCTTTTCAATCCCGCGCTTTGGGGCGGGCTGTCCTCTATGGCCGCTCTATCACGCGCTGAGCCGTCCGATGGTGCCGGAGACCGCCATTTTGGACTTGCCCAACGGGGCGCAGTTTCAAGCCTGGGCGATTTGCCAGCCGATTGCGCCGGTGGGCTTTGGCACAGAGCCGGTGATGCGGGCGACGATGTTACTGAAGCCCCTCGACGATGAGCTGCACAAGGATGCACAACCGGTCGGCCCTGGCTGCGCTGTCTGCCCGCGTGCGGAATGTGGTGCGCGGCGCGCGGCCAGCTTGGTGAGTTGAGGTCAGGGGCCGGAGGCGTTTGACATTGCACCGAAATCGGGCAGTGTGAGAGTTGGGAGCGCCTGACCAGTGGAGGAGAGTGGTTTGGGCACGCGAGTCTTATTGGTCGAGGACGAGGCCAACATTCTGGAAGCCATCAGCTTTATCCTGTCGCGTGACGGATGGGAGGTGCATGGCCATGGCAATGGCGCAACCGCGCTGGACGCGGTGATGCGGGTCGAACCGGATGTGGTGGTGCTGGATGTCATGCTGCCCGGTCGGTCGGGCTTGGACATTCTGCGCGAATTGCGAAGCGGTGCCGAAACCGAACATCTGCCGGTTCTGATGTTGACCGCGAAGGGGCAGGCCAAGGATCGCGATATGGCCTTGGCACTTGGCGCGAACGCCTATCTGACAAAACCGTTCTCCAATTCTGAAATGCTGGACACCTTACGTCATGTGGCTGGGAAAGACGGTACCGACGAGGTCAGTGGTCAAGGGATCGCGTCGTGAGCCGCGACAAACCCAATGGGACTGCGCCAGAGTCGCGCAAGGCTCTTAAGCAGCGCGTGTTCTTGGAGCGCCGAACCTACCGGCGGAACCGACTGCAAGATGCGGCCAAGTTGCTGCCGGTCTTGGGCGCGCTGATGTTTTTCGGGCCGGTCTTTATTCTCACCACCGATTCTGGTGTCGGTGGCGGCACCGCCCGTTGGCTTGTCTATTTCCTGGTGGTTTGGCTGATTTTGATTGGGGTGGCCGCCGGTTTGGCCGCGGCGCTGAACCGGATCACCCCGCGCGGCCCGGACCAGCCGGACGGTAGCTAACATGTTGTCCTTCAATGGCTTGGTTGCGGTTTGCATTGTCTACGTGGCGGGGCTCTTTTGGGTCGCGTTCTGGGCGGAAAGACGGGCCTCTTTGGGCAAGGCGAGATGGCTGAGTTCGCCTTTGGTCTACACGCTGAGCCTGTCGATCTATACCACCGCGTGGACCTTCTACGGTGCGGTCGGCTCGGCGGTGCGGTCCGGCCTCGAATTCATGACGATCTATCTGGGGCCGACGCTGGTCTTTATCGGCTGGTTTTGGCTGCTGCGGAAGATGGTACGGATCGGGCGGGCGCAGCGGATCACCTCGATCGCCGATATGATCTCAAGCCGCTATGGCAAATCCGGCGGTCTGGCGGCGCTGGTCACGGTCCTGGCGGTGATCGGCACGACGCCCTATATCGCGCTTCCAGTTGCAATCGGTGACGCTTTCTTTCTCGGTTTTCGTCCGACCGGGAGCATTGGGACAGCCGGATGCCGAGAGCACTGCGATCTGGGTCGCCGGTGGTCTGGCGCTGTTCACAATCATCTTTGGAACCCGGTCGCTCGATGTGAATGAGCGTCATCCCGGACTCGTCTCAGCGATCGCATTGGAAGCGATTGTGAAGCTTTTTGCGCTGATCGCGGTTGGCGCTTTCGTTGTCTGGGGCTTGGCCGATGGGCCAGCGGATATTCTGGCGCGGGTCGAAGATAGTCCGATCGCGAAATGGACCTCCAACGGCGCGCGTTGGGTCGGGCTGACCGTGCTCAGCGGCGCAGCCATCTTATGCCTGCCGCGCATGTTTCAGGTCCTGGTTGTTGAAAATGCCGATGAGCGGCATCTGGCGACGGCGAGTTGGGCCTTCCCGCTCTATTTGCTGCTTATGAGCCTCTTTGTGATCCCGATTGCGGTGGTTGGGTTGCAGATGATGCCCGCGGGCGCGAACCCCGATCTGTTCATGCTGACCCTTCCGCTGGAACTAGGGCAGGGCGGGCTTGCGCTTTTTGCCTTTCTGGGTGGGTTTTCGGCCGCGACTTCGATGGTGATCATCGCGGCACTGGCGCTGAGCACGATGGTGTCGAACCACATCATCGTGCCGCTTTGGATGCGGGCCACGAAAGGCGAAAACCCGATGTCCGGGGATATGCGCCGCGTGGCTCTGATGGCGCGGCGGTTGAGCATCGCGGGCGTTTTGACGCTTGGCCTGCTCTATTACAGGCTCTCCGGCGGCGACGATGCGTTGGCCTCGATTGGCCTGATCGCGTTTCTCGGCGTGGCGCAGGTCTTGCCCGCGCTTTTGGGCGGGATTTTTTGGCGCGGCGCGACGCGGCCCGGGGCTGCGGCGGGGATTGGACTTGGGTTCTTGATCTGGGGTTGGGTGCTTTTGGTGCCCAATGCGGCAACCGCCGGGTTGATGCAGGGCGTGTTGGAGAGCGGGCCTTTTGGCATTGCCTGGCTCCGCCCGGCAACCCCTTTGGGCCTTGATGGTGCCGACCCGCTTTTGACCGCGATGATCCTGTCGCTTGGGGTGAACACCTTCGCGTTTGTCCTGGTCTCGCTCTTCACCTTCCCAAGTCCGATGGAACGGCTCATGGGGGCGCAATTCGTCAATGTGTATGAGCATTCGCAGACCCCTCTGGCCTGGAAGGGCAGCGCCGGTACGGCGGATGATCTGCTGATCATGGCGCAGCGGATATTGGGGGCAGGGCGCGCCGCGCGGCTCTTTCGGGATGCGGCGGCCGGGCAAGGGCGGGAGGCGCAATTGCCAGAGCCGACGCCGGATTTCTTGGAGCACTTGGAGCGGGAGTTGGCCGGGTCCGTCGGCGCGGCCACTGCAAATGCCATGGTCGGGCAGATCACCGGTGGCGCCAGCGTCTCGGTGCGGGATCTCTTGGCGGTGGCCGATGAAACCGCGCAGATGATGGAGTATTCTAGCCAGCTTGAAGCGAAGTCCGCCGAACTGGCGCAGACGGCCGCAAGGCTTCGTGAGGCAAATGAGAAACTCACCGAGTTGTCGGTTCAAAAAGACGCGTTTCTCAGCCAGATCAGCCATGAATTACGCACACCGATGACATCGATCCGGGCGTTTTCGGAAATCTTGATGCAAAGCGATGGCTTGGATAGTGCGGGGCGCGCGCGCTTTAGCCGGATCATTCATGACGAGAGCCTCAGACTTACCCGTTTGTTGGATGATCTGTTGGATTTGAGTGTGCTTGAAGACGGGCGGGTGACGCTGAACGAAGGGGAGACAACACTCAGCAATGTGTTGGATCGCGCGATCGACGCGACCAGCGCACTGGAACATGGCGCGCGATTGAAGATCGTTCGGCAGCAAGACCAGGAAGATTTGCCGCTTTGGACGGATGCGGACCGTCTGGCGCAGGTCTTCATCAATCTGATCTCGAACGCTCAGAAATACTGCGATGCAGAGGCCCCGGAGCTTCGGATCACACTCAAGCAATTGCCGGGCCGAGCCGAGGTTGAGTTTGCCGATAACGGATCGGGCATCCCGGCGCGCCAACACGCTCTTATATTTGAAAAATTCGCACGGGCCGATACGGCGCGGGAGGCCCCGGGCGCGGGGTTAGGGTTGGCGATCAGCCGCGAGATCATGGCCCGTTTGGGCGGCGGCCTGGTGTTCTTACCAGGCCAGTCCGGGGCGTGTTTCCGCGTGCGTCTGCCGGGGCGTGCCCTTAGGGCTGCATGATGGGTGGCGGTTGAGAGATTTTTAACCTTGCCGGGCGCATAAGGTCTGAACGGCTGCCACACTGCAAACGGGAAGGCTCGATATGGCGGAACCCGCCAATCTCTCGGCAATACAACGGATGACAAGGCGGGCGCATGCGACGCCCGCGCCTGATCGCGGAACCCGGGCAAGGCGGGCGTTTCAGCGTGCGGTTCGTCGGGCTGGCGCACCCTTTCCAGGGCTGTCGCCCGAGCCGCAAAAGGAAGAGGTGAACTGGGGCCTGCCATTGGGCGATTTACTAACTGAGCTTCCCGATGGGGGCTTGTTGATTGGCTTGGATGCGCCGCAGAATGGGCGCGGCTTGTGCCTACTGCAGCAGCCTTTGGTTGATGCGCTGATTGAGGTTCAAACGACGGGTCGGGTAGATCGGGTGCAGGGGCCGGGCCGCCCCGTGACCAAAATCGACATCGCACTGACCCGGGATTTTGTCGAACTGTTGCTTTCGGCCTTTGCAGCTGAACTGGACGGGGTTTCGGGCGTTGATTGGCCCCGACGCTTGAGTTTCGGTGGAGTGCTCTCGGATCGGCGTCAATTGCCGATTTTGATGCCTGATGTCGGATATCACCGGTTTGGGGTCGACGTGGCCTTGGGGGAGGGCGCAAAATCCGGGTCCTTACTTCTTGCCGTGCCCGCTGCTGCCGACGGTGCAATGACATCGGAAGCGGCGGCATCGGCCGACCCAGATCCGGCGTGGCAGGCCGCCTTTCGTCGGGCTGTTGGGCAGGCAGAGGTGCCCGTTGGCGTCATCTTGACCCGTGTGCGCCGGAGTTTTGCACAACTGGAAGCGCTGGCCCCTGGTGATTTGATCGGGTTTGACGCGGCGGCTTTAACCAAAGTCGGCCTAGAAGACACGGCCGGGCAAACGATATTTCGTGGGAGGTTGGGGCAGCAACATGGGCGCCGCGCGATGTTGATGACGACCGGACCCGCACCGGTGCCGAAGGCGCAACCTGTCAAGGAGCCGCCGGTGGCGCCACGCCCGCCCGAGGCGGCCCTGCCAAGCGCGCCACTGCCCGATGTCGTGGAGTCGGAGAGTGATGAAGCGGACTAAATCCGCGCAATTGCATTCCGATCCCGATCCGGTCAGGTTGCCCAGGAGGAAAGCAGGATCACCTGAGGCAGGGCCATGGCAAGCACAACGTTCAAATCGAAGATCGCATCGGGCCAGGTTATGGCCGGAACCTTCATGAAAACGCCCGCAGTCGATGTGATGGAGGTTCTGATGCTATCGGGCCTCGATTTTGTTTGTATCGATGCCGAACACGCGCCTTTCGATCGTCTAACGCTCAACAATTGCCTCGCCGTGGCCCGGGCTGGCGGTTTTCCGGTCTTGGTGCGGGTGCCGTCTGCAGCGCCGGAACATATTTTGCAGGCTCTGGATGCCGGTGCCACTGGCATCGTCGTGCCTCATATCATGAATGGCGAAGATGCGTCGCGGATCGCCAAGGCCGCCCGGTTTGGCCATGGCGGGCGCGGCTATGCTGGCTCGACCCGATGGGCGGGGTTTGCCACCCGCACGATGCCAGAATTGCTGGCGCAAAGCGCCGAGGAAACGGTCGTGATCGCACAAATCGAAGACCCCGAGGCGGTGGATCAGGCCCGCGCGATTGCCAAGACCGATGGGATAGATGCGCTTTTTCTCGGGCCCGCCGACCTGAGCGTGGCGTATGGCAAAATGAACCAAGACAGCCCGGAATTGATGGCCGCCATGGCGGCGGTTGGAGACGCAGCGAAATCGGCTGGCAAAGCGTATATGACTTTCACGCCAAATGCCGAGAAGGCAGCGGCGCTCCGCCAATATGGGTTCAGCGCGTTTTTTATTGCCTCGGAACACGCTTGGATGTTGTCCGGCGCCAGAACCGAGGTCGCTGGTATTCGGAAGATCGACTAGAAGAGGACGCGCGATGCGATTTGTAAGATATGGGGCACCGGGGATGGAGAAGCCCGGGGTGTTGGACGCAGCGGGCCAAGTTAGGGATCTTTCGGGACAAGTCGCAGACTTGGGTGGCGGCGTGTTGACCCGGTTGCCCGACCTCACCGCCGATGGCCCGCTTGTGCCCGGCGCGCCACGACTTGGGCCACCACTCACCGGCATAGGCAAAATCATCTGTATCGGACTGAACTATGCCGATCACGCGGCGGAGACTGGGGCCACGCCGCCGCCTGAACCTCTGATCTTCATGAAGGCGACTTCGGCCATCACTGGGCCGAATGACACAATCTACATCCCGCGCGGGTCTGCGAAGACCGATTGGGAGGTAGAATTGGGCGTGGTTATCGGCAAACCAGCAAAACATGTGACCGAAGCGGAGGCTCTCAATCATGTTGCAGGGTATGTGGCGGTCAACGATGTCTCAGAGCGTGACTTTCAGAAACATCGCGCCGGACAGTGGACCAAAGGCAAGAGCTGCGACAGTTTTGCGCCGATCGGGCCTTGGTTAGTGACGCCGGACGAGGTGGGCGACCCACAGAAACTGGGCCTCCGACTGCGGGTCAATGGCGAGACGCGGCAAGATGGGTCGACCGAGCAGATGATTTTCGGCGTCCCAAAACTCATCTCATATCTCAGCGATTTCTTCACATTGCAGCCCGGTGACATCATCGCCACGGGCACGCCGCCAGGTGTGGGCGCGGGCATGACACCACCGGTGTTTCTTGCGCCAGGTGATGAGATCACGTTGGAAATCGACGGGTTGGGTCAACAAAATATGACGGTTGAGGCAGGCTGATGCGGGTCAGAGACGCCGATTTTCGCCGTATTTAGAACAGGGTTTCATCACCAAAAAGCCCAGTCAACGCACCATCGGTATCCCAATCCGGCCCCTTTTGGGGGCTATTTCTGCTCTTAGAGTCCCACCGAAACCCAGGAAAATGGGTAGGAGGAAGAGCATGAAACGATTGATTCCCTTCATCATTCTGGGTTTTGGCCTGGCCGTATCGGCATGTGCCACACCGGATGCCGTGAGCCGTGCCGCGCCGCTCGATTTCTCGCCCGCTGGACAGGCCGCACCGTCGGCTTTGGCGATTCAGGCGCAGAATTGGCAGGTTTCGGGGTTGCGGGTGGATGTGCCCGGTGCGCTTACGGTCTCTGAGGCCAACTCGATCAAACCCCGTGCGGATATCGTCTGGCGCGAGGATCCGATTGGTGATCGTCATCAGCAGGTCGCCAATGTGATGACGCCGCCGCTTGAAGCTGCCTTTTCCGGCTTGCAAGGCGAGGTGCCGGTGCAGGTTCAACTTGTGGTCACACGGTTCCACGCCCTGACCGAACGCACGCGTTATACCTTTGGTGGCGAACATGAGGTCGAGTTCGATCTGACCGTGCGCCATGCGGAAACCGGCGCACTCTTGCACGGTCCGGAGCATGTGGATTTGACCTTCCGCGCGTTTGGCGGGTCCGAAGCCATCGCGGCAGAACGGCAAGGCATTTTTCAACGGGATCGTATTCAGGCGCGGTTGCAGACCTGGGTATCAGAAACCTTTGCACCCGCACCTGTCATGGCGAGTTTGATCAACTGATCTCTTTTCGCCATCGATAAGGCAAGATAGAGGGGGCGCATGACAGCGCCCCTTTCCACATTGCCCACCCTGAGATTGAAACCGAAAGCCGACGCGCGCCGTTTGCGCCATGGCTTTCCCTGGGCCTGGGCCGATGAGCTGGTGTTGGATCGTCGCTCGCGCGGATTGACCGCCGGGGCCTTGGCGGTGCTTGAAGATGCAGAGCGGCGGCCACTTGGGATGGGCGCGGCTACGACCGGCGGTAAAATCGCCTTTCGGATGCTGGATCGTGACCCCGAAGCGGTCATAGACGAGACGTGGATCGGGGGCCGCATGCGCGCCGCTCTGGCATTGCGCAACCAGCTCTTTGAAGCGCCATTTTACCGGTTGATCCATGCCGAGGGCGACGGCGTGCCGGGGCTGATCGTGGATCGGTTTGGCGACACGCTGGTGATGCAACCAAATGCGATCTGGCTGGAAGAGCGGTTGGAGATGTTTGCCGATGTCTTGCTCGACCTGACCGGCTGCACCACGCTAATCAAAAACGGCAGCGGTCGGGCGCGCGCGGCTGAGGGCCTGCCGGATGAGATGACGGTGTTGCGCGGCGCGGCCCCTGAGGCTCCTATACAGGTCTCAATGAACGGGGCGACTTATCTGGCCGATGTGATCGGTGGTCAGAAAACCGGCCTGTTTTACGACCAACGCCCGAACCAAGCATTTGCGGCCTCGTTGGCTCGCGATGCGCGGGTTTTGGATGTGTTTTCCCATGTCGGCGGGTTCGGTTTGGCCGCATTGGCGGGCGGCGCAAGCGAGGCGGTGGCCGTGGACGCGTCGGCACCCGCGTTAAGCTTGGCCCAGGCCGGCGCGGCGGCAATGGGGGCTGAAGCGCGGTTCCAGACCCGCGCGGGAGATGCCTTTGACGTGATGGAGGCGCTCTCGGGGGAGGGCGCACAGTTCGATCTGGTTGTCGCCGACCCGCCCGCCTTTGCTCCGTCGAAGCCAGCGCTTGAAAAGGGGCTTCGCGCTTACGAACGTGTCGCCCGCTTGGCGGCTCCTCTGGTCGCGCCGGGCGGCGTCTTGATCCTGTGCTCCTGTTCTCACGCGGCGGAGCTACCCAAGTTCCGTGCGGCCTGTTTGCGCGGGATCGGGCGCGCGGGCCGGGTGCCGAGATTGATATATACCGGTTTTGCTGGGCCGGACCATCCGCAGCACCCTGATCTGAGTGAAACAGGGTATCTCAAAGCGCTGGCGTTTCGGTTGATGCCATGAGGCTGTGCCTCGACGCCTGCGTGCTCTATCCAACGGTGCTGCGCGAGATCCTGATCGGCATGGCGGAGGCCGGGCTGATCCAGCCGCTTTGGTCGGCGCGGATCTTGGAGGAATGGGCGCGCGCGGCAGCGCGGCGAAACCCGGGCGACGACGTCATTGCGCGAGGTGAGATCGCTGTTCTGCGGAGCGCATGGCCCGAAGCCGAGATCGCGCCGCAGCCCGATTTGGAGGCGCAACTCTGGCTTCCCGATGCGCATGACATCCATGTGCTGGAAACGGCGATTGCGGGCTGCGCTGAGGCAATTTTAACCTTCAATCTCAAGGATTTTCCGGCGCGGGAGCTGCAAGGTCATGATTTGCAAGCCATCCATCCCGATGCCTTGCTCTATCGGCTTTGGCAGGAGCAACCAGATATCATCGCCGAAGTGGTTGATCGGGTGCATAGTCAAGCAGAAAGGCTCTCGGGCGAGAGGCTTGATTTGCGAAAGCTGATGAAGCGGGCGCGGCTGCCTCGATTGGGCAAAGCGCTGGCGACTTAGGTGATCTGCCGCGCCAACTCCGACGGATCGGCCACATCCACATGCCAGAACGCTTCGGCCTCCGGACCGATTGCTGCCAAGACCCGGGCAAGGTCGATCGGGTTTGTGTGGCGGTGGAGCGCATAGGCAACCGCCGCGATGGCGTTGTCGGGGGTCAGGTTGTGATGCGGGCGCACCGATTTTGCCTCCGCGGTCATCGTGGCGCGATCCGCGAAGGGCAGGGGTACCGCCGCACTGTCGTAGCGGGCGAGAAACAGCGCATGGGCGACGGCGGGCAACAAATCCGCGAATTCAAGCGCTTGGGCCACGGTCAACCGGCAGCGGAACACCTGAAACACCGCGTCGATGGCCGTATAGGTCGAGTTGTCCGAGATCAGCCCCATCTGATCTTTCGCATCGGCCATAAAGGCCTGCCAATCCTTGGTCGCGTGGCGATAGGTGGTGGGCATCGGCATCGGGTTACTCGCTTGGCAATTCTCGAGCCCAACGCGCTTCGAGCGCCTCGATCGCGGCGATCCGGTCCTGCGTCTTGGGATGGCTCATAAGCCAGGCGGGCATACCCCGCCCACCCATGCCGGTTAGCCCTTCGAGCTTGGAAAACAGTGTCTTTTGCGGGCCGGTCCCGATGCCCGCTTTCACCAAAAGTGCCGAGGCATAGGCATCAGCCTCGTATTCATCCTGTCGGCTGAGCCGGGCCATCAGAAGCGAGGCGAGCATATTGGCGATCCAAACGCCGACGCCCGGTATGAGGCGGCCCAGAACCGTGGCGAGGGCCACACGGACGGCGTTTTGCCCGGAGAAATCTATCATCCGGCGGCGCGTATGGCCGAGCGCCACATGGCCCAATTCATGGGCGATGACGCTCGCAATCTCTTCGGCGCTGACCTCGCCCAACCGGTATTTGTTGTAGAACCCGCGCGTGAGGAAAATCCGCCCATCGGGCGCGGCCAATCCGTTCACGGGATCGATTTCATACAGGTGGACCTTGATCCGCTCGATCCCAAGGGCGCGTGCCATTTGATCGGTCAAACCGCGCAAGCGGGCATCGGCCAACTCGCTGGAGCGTTGATCCAGTTCCCGCCGCGTCCGCCAGGCCGAAAACTGATACATCGCAAGCGCGTAGAGAATGGCCAAAAGGATCGGGGTGAACTTCAGCATATAGGGGATATGGGGCCTTTGGAGGAGGGCGGCAATAGGCGGTTGACATACCGTTCGGTATGGTATGTATATTGCCGTAACATTTGAGTCGAGATCACCCATGTCCAGCACCCTCTTCCTTGCGGCCGCAGCGCTTCAGCCCTTTGGACGGTGGTACATTTGTTCATGGGTGGGGCGCAGGTGGCCGGTCCATTGCGCCAGAGCCGTGACCTGCCCGCGATGGTGCGAGACACGGCCTATCTCTGTTGGCATCTGGTCTCGATCACCTTGGCGATCATGGCAGGATTATTCCTGGCCGCCGGCCTCGGCGCAAGCGGTGCCGCCGGTTTGGCGATGGCAGGTGTGGCCCTAGCGGCGGGCTTCGCGGCAATCGGTATCCTCCTGCCGCTTGGGATTGGCGCGGGCTATGCGCGTTTGCCTCAAGGCTGGTTGTTTGTGCCGGTTGCGGGGCTGGGTCTTTGGGGGCTAGTCTTATGACCGGCCCGCGCAAACGCCTCTACCGGGAAGATTGGCTTGATCTTGGGTTGAAGCTCTTGAGCGCCGATGGGCCCGATGCCCTGCGTGTTGATCGGATCTGTGCCGAGGCGCGGGTCACCAAAGGCTCTTTCTATCATCATTTTGAGGATCTTAGCAGCTTCCTCATAGCCTTGGCCAAGCAGTGGCGGGTGCTCTACACCGATATCTTCGTGGAGCAGTTCAACCCGGCGACGCTCACCGACACACAGCTTGCCGCGCTGATTGAAGAAGCTTTGGAAATCGACATTCATTTGGAGCTTAACATTCGTGAGTTGGCGAAGCGAGATGACCGAATTGCGGCCTTGCTGGCGGAGACCGAAACGGCGCGGCTTGCCTTTGTCGCCGAGGTCTACAAATCGCGTTTCGGTGTTGATGAAGAGACGGCGCGCGACCTGTCGCTCCTGGATTATGGTGCCTTCAGTGGGATCGTTCTGCTAAACCCAGAGATTTCGATCGATGAAAGAAGACGGATTTATTTGTTGTTTGACGAGTTGCTGCGGGCCCGATTTCAGCCCGCGACGGAAAGACCCGCAGGTACCGTGTAAGCCATGACGGGCGGAGAGATTTGAGACGCGAGTGGGAGAAAAGAGATGGGAAAGATGATTGTACGATTGTGGCGGCGCGGGTTTTTGAGCGCTCTGAATCGCGGTGGTGACCCCCACATATCCGACAAGGATTTGATTGCGCGCGCGAGGCATTTGGCTGCTCGGCGGCATTTGGTGGCCGAAGATGGGCAGACCGAACTGACTCATGCATTGGCCACCGGGCTACATGCGGCGACCGAGTTGTTGGAAGAGGCGGGACTAAGCCGTCGCGACGCGCGGGACAGGGCCGGGGCCGCATTTCTGAAATCCGGTCAAAACCTGGCGCGCTGGTCGATGCGGCTGTGGCTGTGGGTCACGCCGGACCCGGTTGGCCACGCGAAAGCGGGCAACAAACTGGCCGAACGGGCGCGGATGGCCTGGGGAAGTGGGTTGAAAACCCATCAGGAAAATGGCCCAGATTATGCGACTTTGATGGTCACCGAATGTGTGTTCGTGGACTATTTCTGGGATGCCGGGCGCAGCGATCTGACGCCGATCCTCTGCGCCTGGGATGCGCAATGGATGGAGATTGTAAACGCGTCGGACAGGCCCGTGTTGGTCAGCCGCTCCGGCACCTTGGCGCAAGGCTGCGAGGCCTGCGACTTTTGTTTCAAGCGCGAAGCGAAACTGGTCTACTCCGCCCCGTTTTGGGACCGCCTACGCGGCCCGGGCCACGGGCACGGATAGCGGTTCAGAAAGGCCCAGCCCCCGAATCTGGCTGGGCCAGTCGGGCGCAAATCAGGCACGGCGTCAAACAGCACCGGCGGCGTCGACCACCGTCTCGTCGCGATTGGCCGAGGCCTTTTGCACCATGTAAGGGCAAGGCGAGCACGCATGGAAATTCTCTAGCTTATTTGCAGATAAGACGATATCCCGGGCCGGGTTTGACGGGGCGGGAGCCGTTACAACCGATTATCGGCTCAATTCGCGCATGCCTCGGTCGAGTCCTTCCAACGTCATGGGCACCATGCGGCCCTGAAATATCTCCCCAATCATCTGAGTCGATTGGGTATAACGCCAGTGCTTCTCAGGCGTCGGGTTGATCCAGAGGTGATCGGGCCATTGCGCGCAGGCGCGTTCCAGCCAGACTTGACCTGCCTCGGCATTCCAATGCTCATTCGCCCCCCGGCAAAGGCGATCTCATAAGGAGACATCGCCGCATCACCCACGAAAATACATTTGTAATCAGAGCCGTAGGTGTTGAGCACATCGAAAGTCGGCGTCTGCTCTGTCCAGCGGCGGCGGTTGTCGCGCCAGACGCCTTCATAGAGGCAATTGTGGAAGTAATAGTGTTCGAGATGTTTGAACTCGGACTTCGCAGCCGAGAACAGCTCTTCAACAATCTGCACATGGTCATCCATCGAGCCGCCGATATCGAGGAACAACAGCACCTTCACCGCATTGCGCCGTTCGGGCCGGGTTTGCACATCGAGATAGCCATGCTCGGCCGTGGCGCGGATCGTGCCATCAAGGTCGAGTTCGTCCGCCGCTCCATCGCGGGCCCATTGGCGC